>JBAXCY010000063.1:0-14194 GCA_037141235.1 Acidimicrobiales bacterium
TCCGACGGTGTGCTGCGCTGTGCGGACCCGCTGGGCGACCACGACGTCGTGGTCGAGGTGGCCGAGGTGCCACCGCTGACTACCCCGCCGACGCGAGTCCTCAACCGCCCCGGCACTCTGGACCGGGTCAACCGTCGGTCGACGGCCGCCGTGCGCGAGGTGCCCACCCCTCCTCGCCGTGTCGGCCATGTGGTGTTCGGGACCACGGATGTGGCCGCCGGCGCCGCCTTCTACCGGGACGGGCTCGGGTTCAAGGTGTCGGACACCGTGGCAGACGGAATCGGTGTGTTTCTGCGGTGCTCCACCGATCACCACAACCTGCTGCTCATGCCGGCCCCGGTGCCGTGCATGAACCACTACGCCGTGGAGATGGACGACGTCGACGCCATCGGCCTGGCTGGCATGCGGGTTGTGGCCGGCCGCCCGGATGCGTCGATCTACGGGATCGGGCGCCACGTGGTGGGTTCCAACCAGTTCTGGTATCTGTTGGATCCGGCCGGGGGGATGTTCGAGCTGTTTGCTGACATGGACCAGATCACCGACGACGAGGCGTGGGCCACCGAGCAGTACCGCGACGACTGGGATCCCTTCACCATCGCCTCCTGGGAGCCGGGTGCTTCCAAGATCGACTTCTTCTTGCCCTCCGACATCGAGCAGTTGGCTGCGGCCCGCCAGGCGGCAGGTCGCTGACGTGGATCTCGGGATCGGCGGGCGCACGGCCCTGATCTGCGCATCGACCAAGGGCCTCGGGTGGGCCTGCGCCCAGACGCTGGCCGCTGAAGGGGTGACGGTCGTCATCAACGGCCGTAGCGCCGATGGCGTCGAGGAAGCGGTCCGCTCGCTGGCCGAACGCTTCGAGGTGCCGGTTCTAGGGGTGGCCGCTGACCTCGACACGTACCCCGGTCGACGCACCCTGCTCGAGGCCTGCCCCGACCCGGACATCCTGATCACCAACAACGCCGGGCCGTCGCCGGCATCCTTCGTGGAGGTGACTCCCGAGGCCTGGACGGCTGCAGTGCAAGCCAACATGCTCGGGCCCATCGAACTGGTCCAGGCGGTGCTGCCCGGTATGCGTTCGCGGCGGTTCGGCAGGATCGTCAACATCACGAGCGCCATGGTGAAGACTCCCCACCCGTTCATGACGCCGTCGGTGGGAGCCCGGGCCGGGCTCACTGGCGTCATGAAGGCAGTGGCTCGTGAGGTGGTGGTCGACAACGTGACCATCAACAATCTCCTGCCCGAGCGGATCGATACAGCCCGGCAGCGCCAGATGGCCGAGTTGGCGGTCGCAATCCGGGGTATCACCCTCGAGGAGGCCTACGCAGAGATTGCCGCCACCATCCCGGCCGGACGGCTGGGCCGCCCCGAAGAGGTAGGCGATGCCTGCGCCTTCTTGTGTGCCGACCGGTCCGGATACATCACGGGCCAGAACCTGCAGCTCGACGGCGGAGCGTATGAGGGACTCATCTGATGCCGGGGACGACGGGAGTGACGGGGACGACGGGAGTGACGGGGACGACGGGGACGACGGGGGTTGCCGGGTTGCCGGAGCGGACCACGGTGCTGGTGGTCGGGGGCGGCCCAGTCGGTCTGGTCGCCTCGCTCCTCTTGACCCAACAGGGGATCGACCATGTGGTGGTGGAGCGCCGACTAGGAGCACAGCCAGCACCAGCCGCCCATGTGGTCAACGCTCGGACCTTTGAGATACTGCGGTCGGCCGGGGCCGATATGGATCCCGTGCTGGCGGCATGTCAGACGCCTGACGAGGGGGCCTGGGTCCGATGGGTGACCACCCTGGTTGGTGACGAGTTGGGACGGGTCCCCTTCGAGATGCTGGATCGGCCCCACGAACTCGATGGAGTGACCCCCACCCCGCTACGGAACTTGTCGCAGCACCGGCTCGAGCGTGTCCTACGTGACCAGATCGACCGTCTGTTCGACGGCGTGCAGTGGGTCGAAGCCAGCCAGGACGACGACCAGGTCGTCAGCACACTGCACCACGTGCCCTCGGGATCCACTACCACGATCACGTCCGACTACGTGATCGCCGCCGACGGGGCGGGCAGCCGGGTGCGGTCCTGGCTGGGCATCCCCATGGAGGGGCCCGACGTACTCCAGTCCTTCGTCATGATCCACGTCACCGCTGATCTGCGCCACCTGGTCGGATCCCGACCGGCCACCTTGTACTGGACCCTCGACCCCGACGCTCGGGGGGTATTCGTGGCCCACGACCTCGGTACTACCTGGGTCTACATGCAGGAGTGGGACCCTGACGCTGAACCATTGGAGTCGTACACGCCGCAACGGTGCGAGGCACTGTTTCGAGCCGCGGTCGGCACCGACGACTTCGACCTGGTGATGGAGAACATCGGGCCGTGGCGCATGACGTGCCAGATCGCCGAGCGCTACAGCGAGGGTCGGGTCTTCCTGGTCGGGGATGCCGCCCACCGCTTCCCACCCACCGGCGGCCTCGGGCTGAACACCGGCGTGGCCGATGTACACAACCTGGTGTGGAAGCTGGCCGCCACCGAACAGCGCTGGGCTCCCGACGGGCTCCTCGCTTCGTATGGTGCGGAACGGCGACCGGTGGCCGCAGTCAACGCCGACAAGAGCCTGGAGAATGCCCTGGGCCTGTTCGAGGTATTCCTGGCGTGCGGGGTGTCCGACTCGTTGGAGGAGTCGCGAGCCAACTACGACGCCGTCATGGCTACGGCAGAGGGACGAGCCAGCATCACCAGGGCGGCTGAGGGACTCGACGAGCACTTCGACATGCTGGGGATGCAGCTCGGCTTCTCCTACCCGCCTGGCCTCGGCACGGTGGTCGACGATGGGTCCCAGGCTGCAGTGGTCGACAACCCGGTCCGCCAATACGTGCCCACCACTCGACCGGGCGGCCGGCTTCCGCACGCGTGGGTGACCCGGGACGGGCGACGGGTGTCGACGCTCGACATGGTGCCACCCGGCCGGTTCCTCTTGCTCACCTCGTCGTCTTCCTGGGCGGACGCTGCGGGCGACCTGGCGGGTGGGCCGGTCCCGCTGTCGGTGGTGCTGGTGGGACGCGACGTCCTCGACGTCGACGGTGGTTGGAGCGAAGTGTCGGGAATCGGAGCCGATGGTGCCATCCTGGTGCGGCCCGACCAGCATGTGGCCTGGCGGTCGATGGGATCGGTCGTCGATCCCAGCAGTGTGCTCACAGACGTGCTGTACGAGTTCGGAGGTCGGACATGAAGTTGGGGAACATCGATGGGCGAGCCGTCTTGATCGAAGGGTCAAAGGCGGTCGATGTAGCCACGCTGTCCGATGGCCGGTTCGGCCCTGGGCTCGATGCGGTCTACGACCGGTGGGAAGAGTTCGTGACGTTCGCCGGCCAAGCAGAGGTCACCGGTGGGGTCCCGTTCGTCCTGTCTGACCTCGGCTGTCCGTCACCAATGCCCCGGCAGGTGTTCGCCATCGGACTGAACTATCAGTCCCACGCCGACGAGTCCGGGATGCAGCCCCCGTCGATCCCGGCCGTGTTCACCAAGTTCCCGGCCAGCCTGGCCGGCCCGGACTCGGTGGTGGAGCTGCCAGCCGACACCGTCGACTGGGAGGTGGAGATGGTGGTGGTCATCGGCCGCCGTGCCGACCGGGTAGGCGCGAACCAGGCCTGGTCGCATGTGGCCGGGTTGTGCGTCGGCCAGGACCTGTCGGAGCGGACCGTGCAGTTCGCGGCGGGCATGCAGTTTTCGCTGGGGAAGTCCTACCGAGGGTTCGGACCGTTCGGGCCCTACCTGGTCACCCCCGACGAGGTGGACGATCCGGACGATCTGGGCCTGGGCTGCACCATCAACGGTGAGACCGTCCAAGACGGCCGGACCTCGGATCTGATCTTCGACGTCTCGTCTCTCATCGCCCAGATGTCCGATGTGTTACCTCTGCTGCCTGGCGACGTCATCTTCACCGGCACCCCGTCCGGGGTGGGACAGGGGAGGACGCCACCGCGGTTCTTGGTGCCGGGAGACGTGATCGAGAGCTGGGTCGATGGAGTGGGCCGGATCCGCACGACGTGCGTGGCCCCCACCCCGGCTAGGGCTTCCTAGGCCTCGGCTTCTTCGGCCAGGGCCAGCCACTGCTCTTCTGTGGCGGCCAGTTGGTGGGTGACGGCCTGCAACTCGGCCCCCAACCGGGTGAGTTCGACGTGGTCGGTGGTGGTCACCAAGGTGTCGTGCAGCTTGTCGCGCTGTCGGGCCAACTTGGCCATCTCCTTCTCGGTGTCGCGTAGGAGACGACCAACGGATGGCCCTCCGGCGGCACGGGCTGGCTTGGGTGCGGCTGGCTTGGATCCGGCTTGATTGGATCCGGCTGGCTTGGATCCGGCTTGATTGGAGGCGACCGGCTTTGATGCACCCGTCTTGGAGGTACCCGACCCTCGGGTCGATGGAGCCAGCAGGTCGGCCATCCACGCCTCGAGCCCACCGGCCACCGGTGCCACTCCATCGGGCCTGACCACGACGACAGCCTCGATGGTGCGGTCCAAGAAGGCCCGGTCGTGGCTGACCACGATGAGGGTGCCTGGCCAGTCGTCGAGGAAGTCCTCGAGGATGCGCAGCGTGTCGAGGTCGAGGTCGTTGGTGGGCTCGTCGAGGAGGAGCACGTTGGGCTGGCGGGCCAGCACGGCGAGCAGTTGCAGCCGCCTGCGTTCGCCACCGGACAGGTTGCCGACTCGGGTGAAGGGGAGGGTGCCGGTGAACCAGAACCGCTTCATCAAGGCGACGTCGCTCAGCGAACCCGGCGTCCGGTGGGGACCAGCCACCACCTCTTGCACCCGGGCTTGCGGGTCGAGCTCTTGGCCGTGCTGGTCGTAGTAGCCGACGACCACGGTCGGGCCGAACTCGACGGTGCCGGTGGTGGGAATGGTGCGGCCGGCCAGTAGGTCGAGGAAGGTCGACTTGCCAGTGCCGTTGGCCCCCACCACCCCGAGCCGGTCGCCCGGGCCGATCAGCAGGTCGACGTTGCGGAAAATAGGGGTCGCCGGGTCGTAGGAGAAACCGACCCCGGTGCACTCGATGACCTTGTCGCCGAGCCTGGCCATGCGGACCTCAAGTTCGAGGTCGTCGGGCCGGGCGGCGTCAGCTGCTTTCTGGCCAATCAGGGCCTTGGCTGCGGTGACCCGGGCCTGAGGCTTGCGGCTCCTGGCCTTGGCCCCTCTGCGTAGCCAGGCCAGCTCGGTGCGGGCCAGGTTGCGCCGGGTGGACTCGGCCGAGGCGGCGTGCTCCTCGCGTTCGGCCTTGCCCTCGAGGTAGGAGGCGTAGCCGCCGTCGTGGAGGTAGCTGGCCCCGCGGTCGAGTTCCAGCATCCGGGTGGTGACCCGGTCGAGCAAGTACCGGTCGTGGGAGACGACGACCAGGCCGCCCGGGTAGTTGATCATCCACTCTTCCAACCAGGCCACGGCCGACAGGTCGAGGTGGTTGGTCGGCTCGTCCAAGATGAGCAGCTCACTGGGTTCAGCCAGCACGCGAGCCAGGGCGACTCGCTTGGCCTGGCCCCCGGACAGGGTGGTGACCTCGGCATCGACGAACTCGGCCATTCCCAGCCGGTCGAGGGCTGCGGCAGCCTCCCAACCATCCCCGACGGCTGCGCGCACGGTGCCAGCCGGAAGGTCGGGGGTCTGATCGAGGAAGACGGTACGGGTGCCCCGGCCCCGTCGAACGATGCCGGCATCGGGATCGAGCTGGTCGGCCATCACCCGCAGCAGGGTCGATTTTCCGGTTCCGTTGATGCCCACCACACCGATCCGGTCGCCGGTGCTGACGGTGGCCGAGAGGTCAGTGAAGAGGGCCCGGTCGCCCATGGTCACGGCTACGCCCTGCAGATCGACGAGCACGGTCACCGGACATACGGTACTGCCGGTGCGCAGTGGCTCCGACGAGGGCGCATGCACCGGCGGCTGCTGGACCTGAGCTGGCGCCGGTTGCTCGCTCCTACTGGGTCTCTAAGCCCTGCAGTTGGGAGGCCGCCCGCCGGCCCGACCGCAGTGCACCTTCCATCAGCCCTGACCACTCCGCGCTCGTGTGCTCCCCGGCGATGAGTACCCGACCGAACGGTTGGAACAGGAGCTCGTTGTCTTCGGCCAGCACGCTGGTGCTGGTCACCGAGTAGGACTCACCGGCCAGGGGATTGTCGACCCAGGTGGTGAGTTCGGCGGCATCCAACTCCAGGTCCAACTCGGGCCGCAGCTCAGCCACCCGTCGGGCCCAGGTGGCCGGGCCCTGGTCGACCTCGAGGCGCTCGAGGGCCTGGGGCGATCCGCCGAAGGCGTGGAGCACCGGCTGCACCTGGCCGCTGGCATCGGTCGCCGTCCACGTCCAGAACCGGTGCGGCACCGACAACACGGCGGACGGAACCGTGGGCGCCCGCAGCGGAATGTGCAGCTTGGCGTTGTGGCCGAGCGTGGCCCGTCCCCATGCCGCGGTGATCCGCGGGGGAGGGGCTGGGGAGATGGGGAGGTGGCGGAGCACGGCCATGGGGATGGTGAGGATGACGGCATCGGCCTCCACCGTGCCAGTAGCGGTGCGCACCCGGACCCCGTCGGGGCCGTGCTCCACCCCGGTGACGGCGGTGTCGAGGTGGACGGCACTGCCGAGGCGGGCGGCCAGCGCCAGGGCAATCCCCTGGTTCCCTCCGGCCACCCGCTGCGAGGGGATGGGCAAGAAGCCGCTCATCGCTCCGAGTGTCACGGCCGAGGAGAGCACGTCGGCTTGCTCACCGTTGGTCAGTTCCAGTCGGGAGAGACAGGCTTCGAGAGCCGCCGGGTCCTGGTCGAACGAGGCGGCCACCTCGGCCAGCGACGTGTCCGGGCCCACCCGCTCGGCGGCTTGGCCCAGGAGACGGGCGATGGCCGCCATCGACCCCAGATCGGTCGGGGCACCGCCCCGGGGCTCGCGCACGTAGTAGGACATGCCAGCACTGGCCAAGTTGAGTCCGAGCAGGTCGACCACGGCGTGCAGTTCGCGATAGCCGTCGAGGACGAACTCGGCACCTCGCTCGACGATGGTCCGATCGTCACCGGGCACCAGCGCTTGAGACCACACCCGTCCACCCACCCGCTCGCCGGCCTCGAGGACGATGACCTCATGGCCTAGGCCGGCAGCATCGAAGGCCGCCATCAGGCCGGAAAAGCCAGCCCCCACCACGACCACCTTCATCGGTGCCCCAGTTTGCTCGGGTTACTCAGGCTACTCAGGCTACTCAGGCGGCTCGGGCTAGTCAGGCGGCTCGACGCAGACGGTGTCACTGCCAAGGCCTCCTCGTGGGTATCACTGACTGCAGACGTTTGCATACACTGAATGACCAGTCAATGCTCGGGGGCCCGTCCGATCGTGAGCCAACGAGCACCCACCGACCTGCACCAACGAGGAGTGTCCTGCCATGTACAACCTGTCGCCCGCCGACCTCGAGATCCAGGCCCGGGCCATCTCGTTCGCCGATGAGTTGATCCCCTATGAGGAGTTCGCCGAGTTCCACGAGGGCGACCTGCCCGATGGGGTGGACGCCACCATGCGGGCCCGAGTGCACGAACTGGGCCTGCACTCGACCAACATGCCCGTGGATCTGGGTGGCCAGGGGTGCACCATGCTGCAACAGGTGCTGGTCCAAGAGCAGACCGGTCGGGTCACCAACGCTCTGGCCTGGATCATGGCCACACCACCGGCCTGGCTGCCCGAGGTGGCCACTGACGAGCAGATCGAGCGCTATATCAAGCCGGCCATCCGAGGAGAGAAAGAGGAGGCGTACGCCATCACCGAAGAGTTCGCCGGCTCCGACGTCGACGCCATCACCTCGACCGCTCGACGAGAGGGAGACGAGTACGTCCTGAACGGGGTGAAATGGCACGTCACCTCCTTCAACTCGGCCTCGTTCGTGTTCTTCCAGGGCAAGTTGACCGAGGGCGCCCATGCGGGCGAGCACGCCATGTTCATCATCGACCTCCCTCACCCCGGCGTGGTAGTGGACCGCACGCCCGCCTATACCCACACCATCAACCACCACCACCCGATCGTCTCGTTCAACGACGTCCGGGTCCCGGCTGGCGCCATGGTCGGCAATGAGGGCGACGGTATGGGCTTCGCCTACGAGTGGTTCCGCTTCGAACGCATGATGGTGTCGGCCCGCTGCCTCGGCGGTGCTCAGCGCCTGATCGACGAGACCACCGCCTTCGCCAAGGAGCGGATCGTCAACGGCCGTCCGATCACCGAGTTCGGTGCGGTGTCGATGATGCTGGCCAACTCGCTCACTGAGCTGTTTGCCGCCCGCTCCATGGTCTACGAGACGGCCAAGAACATCGATGCGGGGGCCGATATCAAGATCCAGCACACCCAGTGCTCGATGGCCAAGCTGTTCGCCTCGGAGATGGCGGGCCGGGTGGCTGACCGGTGTGTCCAGATCTACGCCGGCCGGGGCTACATGCGCGAAAACGTGGCTGAGCGGCTCTTCCGCGAGTTGCGGGTGGAGCGGATATGGGAGGGGACCAGCGAGGTCCAACAAGCGATCATCGCCGACCAGATGGTCAAGCGAGGCCCATCGACGTTCGTGTGATCCCACGGTGCTGATCCCACGGTGCTGACCCCACGGTGCTGACCCAGCGGGCAGGGCCTAGCGGTGCTGGCCTAGCGGACAGGGCCTAGCGGTGCTGGCCTAGCGGACAGGGCCGCTGGGCTGTCCTCAGGAGAGGCGTGCCGGCACCTTGACGTTGCGGACAGGCTCGCCCTTGTAACCGCGGGCGACCATGGTCACGAAGTCGTAGACGGCCTCTTCTTCGGTGGAGAGCATCCCGGGCACGGCATGGGGCGACGACAGCCCCCGGTGCACCGAGGAGCATGCCTCCCAGTCCTGCTGGTTGGTCAGGTCCCAGAAGTTGACGCCATACGAGGGATCGAATCCCTTCTTCTCGAACGACTCGGGGGCGAAGGCCCAGATGCACTCGATCCGGGTGGCATCGGCAGCCAGGGGGGTCAGCCGGTGCATCATCACGTAGTCGGGATGGAGGCTGATCAGGACGTCGGGGAAGACGTTGATGTAGATGACGATCCGCCTCTGCTCTTCGGACAGACCACGGAGCATCACCCCGCTTGAGCGACCGTCCATCGACATGGTTTCCATGCCCTCCTTGATGTCCATCGTTCCTCCGGCCCATGGACCGTCGGTGGAGTAGATCATCCCGCTTTCTGGGTCGCTCACCTCACATAGCTGGGGGTGAATCTTGGTGCAGTGGTAGCACTCGTGGTAGTTCTCGGTGAGGGTCTTCCAGTTGGCGGCCACTACGTAGTCGTGCCGATCGGCGATGATCAACCGCTCGGGCTCGTAGGGGGCGACGATCTCACTCAGGTCGGCCAGCTGCTCGGCCAGCGGCGGAGCCTCACCCGAGGCGTCCAAGAAGATCAGTCCGTGCCACTCGACGCACGGCAACTGGTTCAGGCCGTGCTCTGACTTGACGAACCCCTCCACCCCGCTGAAGCTCGGTGCGGTGGCCAACTTGCCTTCGAGGTCGTAGGCCCACGAGTGGTACGGGCAGATGACCCGCCCGTGGTGGGCGGTCTCCCCACACGGGAGCAGCTCGTGGCCCCGATGACTGCACACGTTGGCGAATGCCCGCAGGACGCCGTCCTGGGCTCGTATCAGCAGCACGCCACCGATGCCGGTGGACTCGGCCCGCTGATCGCCCGGCTGGGCGATATCGGCCGAGAACCCGATGCACATCCAGCCCCGCTCCAAGAAGTTGCGCTTCTCCCAGTCGAAGACGTCCGGGTCGATGTAGGCAGCCACCGGCAGCATCCGGCTGTGCCCGAACGCTGCCAGCGAACGCTCGAGTTCGCCAGGGTCCAATGGGGCGATGCTCGGTGTCGTTTGAACGGCCATATAGCCAATCCTATGATTCGGGCGATGATGAGTCCAGCGGTCGCCGGATTGTCCGGGGCCAGAACGGAGAACACGGTGTCGTCGACGGTACGAGGGGTAGTGGCCATGGCCAAGGGCGAGCCGGTCCAGACGGTCGACATCATCGTGCCCGACCCGGGCCCGGGTGAGGCCGTGGTGGCCATCCAGTCGTGCGGTGTATGCCATACCGACCTCCACTACCGAGAGGGCGGCATCAATGACGACTTCCCGTTTTTGCTCGGCCATGAGGCCGCCGGCATCGTCGAGGCGGTCGGGCCCGACGTCACTTCGGTCGCCCCTGGCGACTTCGTCGTCCTCAACTGGCGGGCCGTATGCGGCGAGTGCCGGTCGTGCCTGCACGGCACACCGCAGTACTGCTTCAGCACCTTCAATGCCACCCAGAAGATGACCCTGGTGGATGGGACCGAGCTGTCACCGGCCCTCGGGATCGGGGCGTTCGCCGAAAAGACATTGGTGGCTGCCGGTCAGTGCACCAAGGTCGATCCGTCGGCCCGCCCTGAGGCAGTGGGGTTGCTCGGGTGCGGGGTCATGGCTGGGCTGGGTGCGGCCATGCATACCGGCGAAGTCGGCATGGGCGACTCGGTGGCCGTGTTCGGCTGCGGCGGCGTGGGCTGCGCGGCGGTGGCCGGTTCCGTCCTGGCCGGAGCAGGCACGATCATCGCCATCGACCTCGACGACCGCAAGTTGGAGCTGGCCCGCCAGTTCGGCGCCACCCACACCATCAACGCCTCTGAGGGCGACGTCGTCGAGGCCGTGCGCGCCCTTACCGGGGGCAACGGCGCCGATGTCTGCATCGAGGCGGTGGGCAACCCGGCCGTGTTCCTGCAGGCGTTTTATGCCCGGGACCTAGCTGGCACCGTGGTACTGGTCGGCGTGCCCACCCCGGACATGGTCCTGGAGATCCCCATGATCGAACTGTTCGGCCGTGGTGGTCGGATCAAGCCCAGTTGGTATGGCGACTGCCTGCCGTCGCGTGACTTCCCCGACCTAGTCGATCTGTACCTGCAGGGCCGGCTCGACCTCGACCGCTTCGTCACCGAGACCATCGACCTCGATGCTGTGGAGGCCGCCTTTGCGCGCATGCACGGCGGCGACGTCCTCCGTTCCGTCGTGGTCCTGTGACCATCGAGCGAGTCGTCACCTCCGGCACCTTCTCCCTCGACGGCCAGGACTTCGCCGTGGAGAACAACGTGTGGTTGGTCGGTGACGACGCCGAAGTGGCAGTCATCGATGCCGCCCATGCGGCGGCGCCCATCATCGAGGCCATCGGGGGACGCCGGGTCACCGCAGTGATCTCCACCCACGGCCACAACGACCACATCAACGCTGCTGCCGCCCTGGCCGATGCAGTGGGTGCCCCGATCCTCGTGCACCCGGCCGACGCCATGCTGTGGCAGGAGGTCTACCCCAATCGTCCACCCGACGGCGACCTGGCCGACGGCATGGTCATCACCATGGGCGGACAGTCGCTCCAGGTGCTGCACACTCCTGGCCACAGCCCCGGCGGGTGCTGTCTCTACGATGCGGCTACCGGTGTCGTATTCAGCGGCGACACCCTGTTCCGTGGCGGGCCCGGTGCGACCGGTCGGAGCTATTCGGACTACCCGACCATCGTGGCTTCGATCCGTGACCAGCTGCTCGATCTGCCCGCCGACACCCGGGTGCTGACCGGCCACGGCGACGAGACCACCATCGGTGATGAGGCCCCGAGCCTGGCCGAGTGGGAGGCCGCCATCTCATGAGTGCCCTCCCGTCCCGAGCTCGCATCGTCATCATCGGCGGCGGGGTCATAGGGGCTTCGGTCGCCTACCACCTCACCAAACTCGGTGAGGCCGATGTGGTCCTCATCGAGCGCCACAAGCTGACGTCCGGCACGACCTGGCATGCGGCGGGACTGATCACCTCGGCCGGGGCAGTCGACGAGACCTCGCTGTTCATGAGCCGGTACTCCCGGGACCTGTACGCCCGATTGGAGGAGGAGACCGGCCACTCGACGGGGTTCATGGCGGTCGGCCACCTCTCCATCGCCACTAACGCTGATCGCATGGAGGCACTGCGCCGCGAGGCGATGTTCGTCGGGGCCTTCGGCGTCGACGATCGAGAGGTGTCACCGGCCGAGATCGCCGAGTTGTTCCCCCTGCTCCGCACCGACGACCTGGTCGGCGGCCTCATGGTGGCTGACGAGGGCCGGGCCGACCCGGTGGGGGTGGCTATGTCGCTGGCCAAGGGCGCTCGCATGGGCGGGGCCACCATCGTCGAGGACTGCCCGGTCACCGACCTGGTCGTCGAGGGTCGTCGGGTGACCGCCGTGGTCACGGAGCACGGCACCATCGAGTGCGAGATCGTCGTCAACTGTGCCGGCATGTGGGCCCGCCAGGTCGGCGCCCTGGCCGGCGTGGACGTGCCGCTGCAGGCCGCCGAGCACTACTACGTGATCACCGAGGCCATGGACGGGGTGACCCGGGACCTGCCGGTCATCGAGGACCCCGACAGCTACGGCTACATCCGGCCCGAGGGTGACGGCCTGCTGGTGGGCCTGTTCGAGCCCGATGCTGCCGCTTGGAAGCTCGACGGCATCCCGGCGGACTTCTCCTTCGGTGAGATCGAGCCCGACTACGACCGGGTGGCGCCCTTCCTGGATCGAGCCATGGAGCGGGTCCCCGCCTTGGCTGACACCGGCATCCGCAAGTTCTTCTGCGGGCCCGAGTCGTTCACCTCCGACGTCCACCCTCTCCTCGGCCCAGCCCCCGAGATGGACAACGTCTTCGTGGCCGCTGGGCTGAACTCGCTCGGGATCCTGATGGGCGGCGGGGTCGGGACCACCCTTGCGCACTGGATCATCGACGGCGAGCCGCCGGTCGATGTGACCGGGTACGCCATCGACCGCACCGCCCCCCACGAGTCGACCCGGGCATTTCGCCAGGAACGGACCAACGAACAACTAGGCGTGCTCTTCGGCGATGCGGCCTACCCGACGTGGCGGCCGCGGTCGGCCCGCAACTTGCGCCGCACCGTGCTGCACGACCGGTTCGTGGCACTGGGTGCCCACTTCAACTCGTCGATGGGTTGGGAGTATCCCGAGTGGTTCGAGGGTGACGACTTTCCGCTGCCGGTGGCCGACGGCTACGGCCCTCAGGCGTCGTTCGACAAGATCGCTGCCGAGCACCGTGCTGTGCGCGAGAGCGTGGGCATCCTCGACATGACCCTCATGGCCAAGTTCCTGGTGCAGGGGCCCGATGCTGCCACCGTGCTGTCGCGGCTCAGCGCCAACCACGTGGCCCGCGAATCGGGCCGGGTCGTCTACACCCAGTGGTGCACGCCCAAGGGCGGGATCGCTGCCGACCTGACGGTGGCCCGTGTCGCCGACGAGGAGTTCTTGGTGGTGGCGTCCGATGTGATCGCTCGCCGGGTCGAGCCCATGATCCGTAGGGCCACGGCCGCCGGGGAGTTCGTGACCGTGGCTGATGTGACGTCGGGTACGACCTTGTTGTCCCTACAGGGGCCACGGTCGCGCCAGCTGCTCGAGCGGGTCTCAGCGGCCGACTTGTCCAACGAGTCCTTTCCTTACCTGACCCACAAGATGCTCGACGTGGGCATGGCCCCGGCCCGGGCGGTACGCATCACCTACGTCGGCGAGTTGGGCTACGAGCTCCATGTGCCGACTGAGTACGGGCCGCTGGCCTACGACACATTGATGGAGGCCGGGGCCGATCTAGGTGTGCGACCGATCGGCTTGGCCGCCATGGGCTCGCTCCGGCTGGAGAAGGGCTACCGCGACTTGGGCGTCGATATCGACAACACCGACAATCCGCTCGAGGCCGGTCTGGGTTTCGCTGTCGCCTTCGACAAAGAAGGCGGCTTCATCGGGCGCGAGGCGCTGCTCGAGATTCGCGAGGGCGCCCCGTATCGGTCGCTGATGGTGAGCCTGCTGGTGGGTGACCCGTCGGTGCGGCTGTTCGGCAACGAGCCCGTGCTGTTGGACGGTACGTGGATCGGCTACGTCCGGGCTGCGGCCTACGGGCACACGTTGGGTGGCGCTGTGGGTCTGGCCCAAGTGGACAGTCCTGACGGCGTGACCCAGGAGTGGCTGGACGGCAACGAGTTCGAGGTGCGCACGCCGACGGGACGGTACCCAGTCAGCCTGTCGGTCCCGCCCTTCTACGACCCGGTGCGCCAGAGGATCCTGGCCAAGTAGGCCTGTTGCTCAGGCCCTGTTGCTCAGGCCCTGTTGCTCAGGCCCTGTTGCTCAGGCCCTGTTGCT
>JBAXCY010000064.1:0-14081 GCA_037141235.1 Acidimicrobiales bacterium
TCAGACGGTCAGACGGTCAGACGGTCAGACGGTCAGGAGATGCTGCGAGCTGCTTGCGTCCTTCGTCGTAGGTGAGCCAGCACCCGGCATCGAAGTCGTAGAGCTTGCATGCCCTGGTGTTGTCAAGGAAGTCCCTGAACCGCAGGGGCTTGTCGATGACCGAACCAGGAAAGGCCGCCTCGATGGCTGCCGAGGCCTCTTCGAGGTGGTACATCGGCACCCGCATGTCCACGTGGTGCGGGACGTGGATCATGATCCAATGGAAGAAGAAGTCGAACCCCTTGGGAGCCCGCAGCACTGTGGTGCCCTGCATCTGGGCCTTGAACTTGTTCCACTCCGCCTTCTTCCACCACCGAATGTCCGGGGCGATGTGGTGGACGTGGACCATGGTGCCGATGAACCAGGCGAACCCGAGGAAGGGCAGCAGGATGGTTCGGACATCGAGCCAGATGATTCCGGCCACCGAGTCGCCAGCCGCCATGCCGATCGAGGTGAACAGGGCCAGCATCCCCGCGATAAATGCGGTGACGATCCAGCGGTCCTTGCGGATGGCCTTGACCCATCGGGCCGGGTTTGGTCCGACCATCATCTTCTTCCACCACACCTGATGGATGTAGTACGCCCCGGACCCGGCCCAGGACCACTCGGCTCGGTGGACGGCCTTGCGCCACCAGCCCAGCGCGGCGAACTGCTCGGGAGTGGTGGGGTGCCAGACGAAGTCGTATCCCTGGCGCACGGTGTATGGGTGGTGCACTCGGTTGTGGCCGAGCACCCAGCCCTCGTAGACGTGGAAGCTGGGGAGGAAGGCGATCTGGGCGATGGTGGCATTCATCCGCTTCGACTTGAAGAGCGCACCGTGGGCCGCATCGTGGCCGACCACGAACAGGCCTGATACGACCAGTCCCATCAGCACCTCGAGCGCAGCCACGGCAAAGATGTTGCTCACCACGGTGAGCACTACCAGTAGGGCTACGTACATCGAGGCATCCCGGATGAAGTAACTCATCCCTCGCCACGTCGGGTTGTCGTACACCGAGTCCGGAAGCACGTCGATGACCGGCTTCAGGGTGGTCGGCTGGTCCATGAGTCCGACGGTGCCGGGCTCGACTTCTGGGAACTGTGTCAACGGAACTCTTCTCAGATCGGGAACGAAAACGGCGCGCTCCATTTCCTGCATCCTACGGGGTCCGGGCGAGGGTGTCGGTCATCTGTCATGTGCATACGGCGACCCGTCAGCTGTGGAATCCCCGTACCCCAGGACTCACCGGGGGACACCCAACTACTTGGGGGAGGGCTCCTTGGGCAGCCCGAGGACCCGCTCACCGATGATGTTGCGCAGCACCTCGTCCGAGCCTCCAGCGATCCGCATCCCGGGCACACCGAGCAGGTACGTGGTCCAGGCGTAGGTGCCCCAGGCCCCGGTATCGACCACCAGCTTCGGCCCCAGCATCGACGAGAGCGCCTCGTAGGTGCGGATCATGTTGGCCGTCAACGACATCTTCCCGAGCGACATCTCTGGCCCCGGCAGTTGCCCGGCGGCGATCTTGGCCATGGCCCGGCGGTTGGTGTAGGCAGCCACCCGCTCGTTGATGATGATCCCGGCCAGCTGCTGGCGAACCAGCGGGTCGGTGTCGGTGCCGGTGGAGCGAGCCAGTTCGATCAGCCGGGTAGAGGCAGGCAGTCCGACCCCACCGCCCCCGCCGCCGATGGCGGCCCGTTCGTTCATCAGTGTGGTCAGGGCCACGGTCCAGCCGCCGTTGACGTCGCCGAGCAGATGGGAGGCGGGCACCCGAACATCGGTGAAGAAGACCTCGTTGAACGAGGCGCCACCGGACATCTGGCGCAGCGGTCGCACCTCGACGCCAGGGGCGTGCATGTCGACCACGAATCCGGTGAGGCCGCGGTGCTTGGGCAGGTCCGGATCGGTGCGGCAGATGATCTCGCCGATGTCGGACAACTGTGCCCCCGATGTCCACACCTTCTGGCCGTTGATGATCCACTCGTCGCCGTCCTTGACGGCCCGGGTCTGCAGCGAGGCCAGGTCAGATCCAGACGACGGCTCACTGAATAGCTGGCAGGCCACGATGTCGCCTCGCCACATCTTGCGCAGGTAGGCCTCTTTCACCTCGTCGGTGGCGTGGGCCAGGATGGTCGGGGCCACCATGCCGAGACCGATGCCGTAGATGGACTGCGACGGCGTCTGGTAGTCGGAGGCCACCTGCCCCCAGATGCGCTGGTAGTCGGCGTCGAGCCCGCGGCCGCCGTACTCGGTCGGTCCGGTGATCCACCCGAACCCGGCATCAAAGGTCTTCTGAGCCCAGGCCCGAGCTGCGGCCAGGTCGGCGACCCCCTGGGCGGGAGTCCGCTCCGGAAACAAACTGACGTTGTCCGAGCCCTCGCCCCAGACAAACGTCTCTTCCGGTCGACGTACGGCGTTGGCATCGAGGAACGAACGAGCGGCGGCCTCGAATGCCTCGGGCGATGGCCGCTCGGCGGTGGCGTTCGACTCGGTCTGCTGCATGACGGTCATGGACTGATCCCCTTTGGGTCGGCGCCCCTCATCCTCGGGCCAGCCCAGCGTATCCGGGGGAGCGGCTCCCGGCCGTCGGGTATCCCCCAGACAGCCACCCGTACAGCCACCCGTACAGCCACCCGTGCATCTCGCGGGCGCCCACCAGTTACCTGGCAAAGATGGGCTCTTGGGCCCGATACCTGCGGTAGACCATGGCCATGGCATATGCACTCGCCCTCTTGGCCGCACTGGCCAATGCCCTGAGTGCCATCTTCCAGCGCATCGGCGTCCAGAACGCCCCGGCCGACACGGTGATGAGCGTGAAGCTCATCCGCTATGCGTTCTCCAACGCCATCTGGTTCTTGGGCCTGGCCATGATCGGACTGGGTTTTCTCTTCCAGGCGTTCGCGTTGGCTTTCGGCCAGTTGAGCTCGGTACAGCCCATCGTGACCTCCGAGTTGTTGTTCTTGGTGCTCATCCTCGGGGTCTGGTTCCGCTATCACCTGGGTTGGCGGGAGTGGGGCGGATCGCTGGCCGCGGCTGGCGGACTGGCCACCTTCTTGGTCGTATCAGCACCTGGCGATGGGGGCTTCGTTCCGGACCGGCATACCTGGATCGTCGTGTTCGTGGTCGTGTCCGCAGCATCAGCGCTCTGTGCCGGACTGGGCTTCACTGGTCCCCGATGGTTCCGGGCTGCCATGTTCGGAGCCTCCGGGGCGGTCTTGTTCGCGCTGTCGGCTGCGCTGACCAAGCAGCTGACGATCCTGATCGGCCAGGGATGGGGCCACGTGCTCACCGACTGGGTGCCCTACGCCCTGGTAGCCACCGGTGCCGTCGGCCTGTTCTTGATCCAGAGTTCGTTCCACGCCGGGCCCATCACCGCGTCCCAGGCTGCTCTCACCATCGTCGACCCGGTGGCCAGCGTGATCATCGGCATCTACCTCTACCACGACCACCTCAATACCGCCGGGTGGCGTCTCCCGGTAGAGATGGCTGCGGTCGTCGTGGTGGTGTTCGGAATCATCTTGTTGTCGACGTCACCGTTGGTGGCAGGGGCCAAGGACGATTCGGGCCAGGGTGACAAGTTGGAGCGCCAGAACCGAAAGCCAAGCGGCGAACCTGCGGCCACGCCTAGCTGACTCGACCGAACTGACGGACCCGACCGAACTGACCGGACAGTCAGTCGGGTGTAGGAGCTGCGGGCGACTGATCGACGAGCCGCGGCTCAGATCGATCTACTTGGACTGCAGGACCGACCGGACAGCTTCGTCGAGGTCGGTGTGGGTGAACGTGAATCCGGCGGCCAGAAGCGCACCGGGCCGAACCCGTTGACTGCTCAGAACCATGTCCGAGGCCATCTCGGTACCGAGCGCCACCTTGAGAGCGAAGGAGGGCACGGCCAGGAACGACGGGCGGTGGAGAGCGGCCCCCATCGCCTTGGCCAACTCGGCATCGGTTGCCGGGTGCGGGGCGGTGGCGTTCACCGGGCCGAACAGGGCTCCGTCTTCGAGGCAGCGGAGGATGACCCGGACCTCGTCGTCCAGGGTGATCCAACTCCGGTACTGGCGCCCCGAGCCGATCTTGCCGCCGACGCCCAGGCGGAACAGGGGAAGTTGCTTGGCCAGGGCACCTCCCGAGGCACTGAGGACGATCCCGGTCCGCAGCAGAACGGTGCGGATCCCGGCATCAGCGGCGGGGGCGGCAGCTCGTTCCCAGGCCACGCAGACTTGGGCCAGGAAACCGGTGCCGGCCGGAGACGCCTCGGTGAGGACGTCATCTGCGGCATCGCCGTAGAAGCCCACAGCCGACGCGCTCACCAGGACGGGCGGGGGTATCGCGAACCCGGCCAGCGTGGACACCAGCAGGCTGGTCGACTGGGTGCGACTGTCCATGATCAGCCGCTTGCGGTCCGGACTCCACCGCTTGTCACCCACCCCCGCGCCGGCCAGATGGACGACACCGTCGAACGGTCCTTCCGCCTCCAACCCGGCGGCATCGATGGTGCCGTTGGACGGGTCCCAGGTGATGTCGCTCACGCCACGAGGTCGTCGTCCGCCCCGAGTCCTCGAGGACCGGACCAGCCGGGTGACCCGGTGGTCGGCGCCCACCAGCGCATCCACGAGGGCGGTGCCGATGAGGCCCGAGGAGCCGGTGATGAGGATGTTCATGGTCGACGTTCTACCTGTCCGATGCCGCATATCGTGCGTCGTGCGGGGGAGCGGCCCTGGCGATGGCGGCCCGGACGAAGCCAGCGAAGGCGTCGGGATGGGTCAAGTGGGCCCCGTGGGCTGCTCCCTCGATCTCCACCAGATCGGCCCCCGGTACGTGTTCGGCGAGCCAGGCCACGGATTGGCGCTGGTGGGGGAGCGATGCGCTACCCCGGCCGAACACGGCGGGCACGGTCAGTGCGGTCACGTCGAAGGGGGCATCGGTGGATCGGATGGCAGCGATCTCGGCGGCCAGGGCTACGCCATCGGCCCGTCGGGCTGCCTTGGTCTCCTCAGGCAGGCGGTCCCACGAGGAGTCGCCGACCATGCGACGAAAGAACTGTTCGGCTACAACATCTGGATCGTCGGTCGGCCACTGTGTGACTTCGGAGTGGGGGCGAGCCCGGACAGCCCAGGGTCCGAGCCAAGGCAGCGGTGGCTCGTAGGCGGCCACGGCCAGGATCGATCCGGGTCCACCAGATCGGAGCGCGGTACCGAGGGCGACGGTGCCTCCGAAGCTGTGTCCGACGACTACCGCTGGACGGCCGTCGACGATGGCGACCAGGTCGTCGATGTGGCCATCCACCGTGGTGTGCACCGGAACCACATGTCGCGAGCGGTGGTAGCCCCGTCGGTCGTAGGTGACGGTGTGGACGTCATCCAATCGGCGAGTGACCCGGGCGAAGCTGCCGGCACGGTCGAGTGATCCGTGGACGAGCACGATGACCGGCCCGCCCGGCAGCGGATGGGCAGGTGTGTGCTCGGTGATCGACAGCTGATTGTCGGCAGGCATGGTGGCCCAGCCTTCCAGGGTCAGTCGCCAGTGGCGAGCCAGTGCTGGCGCGGCATTCGCTTGGCCATGGCTCTGGCCCATCATCGGGCCCCTGCGAACAGGCAAATCAGCCCAGTTCAGGGGTTCGCGCTGTGAAATGCACACATTGGGCCTCCAGATCGTGCATTGTTAGGGCTTCCATTTGACCAAGGAGAAATAGTGCCCCTGACCAAGACCGATCTGATTGCCGCCGTCGCTGCTCACACCGGAGCGACCTCTAAGGACGTTGCCACTGTGCTCAGCGGCCTCGAGGATGTCATCACCGCCACTGTGGCCAAGGGCGAGAAGGTTGTCATCACCGGCTTCCTGACCTTCGACCGGGCCCAGCGTGCCGCTCGCAACGGACGCAACCCGCAGACGGGCGAGACCATCAAGATCAAGGCTTCCAAGAGCCCCAAGGTGTCCGCTGGCGCCACCTTCAAGAAGGTCGTCAACGGCCAGGCTCCGGCTCCCAAGATCAACAAAGCCAAGTAGTCCCGCACGAGGGGGCGGTCTGGGGCATGTCCCCGGGCCGCCCCTTCGTCGCGTCCGGAACCAATGGGCGGGACGAGTTACAGCTGGCCGATGGCCTTGTGGGTCTGAGGTACCACCCGGACCCGAGGGTGGATCCGCAGGGCACGCTCGTGCAGGGCGAGCACCTGGTCCGGCGTCGGGGCCGATGGGGCTGCCCCGAAGGGCGTCAGCGGCTGGAGGAAGATCTCGATGTTGTCAGCCGCCGAGGCCGAGGCCTCGGCCACCATGGTGATGGCGGCATCGAACTCCTCGAGGTCGGTTTCCGGTCCGATCACCACCTTGACCCAGGTGGTGGCGGTCCCAGCCAGCGCCTGGCGCAGGAACGTCGATTGCGTGGTGGGTGCCACCGTCTCGCCGTCCACGCTGCGCAGCTTCAGGTCCATGCTGATGTAGGCCAGGTCGGAGGCTGCGGCCCGCAGTGGCGGCAACAGGGTCCCATTCGTCTCCAGCATGACCGGCCATCCGCGGGAGGCGAAGGCGGCGACCAACTTGACCACCCGGGCTCCCTGCAGGAGCGGCTCACCACCGGTGAGGCTGATGGAGTGGTGGGGAACCTGGGCCCAGAGCCGCCCGACGGCTTCGACCACCCGGTCGATGGCCAGGGGGCTCGACTCGATGCTCCAGTCGCGACGGCCGGCGCTTTCCTCGACCCGGCACGGGCCGGGGCGTCGCTCGAGGGCCTCGGGTTGGTCGCAGTAGGTGCAGCGGATGTTGCACCCGGTGAGGCGGACGAACACTTGCCGCTCGCCGACCAGTGCGGCCTCTCCTTGAATGGCCGAGAAGATCTCACTCACCAAGATGTCCTTGGGCCCAGCGGCCAGCCCAGCGGCCGGACCCACTTCGGCGGTCGTCACGTGAGCGCCGGGTCGGCGATGCCGGCGCCAGCGAAGCCACCGGCCCGAAGAACGCACGCGTCACAGGTTCCGCACGGGTACTCGCCACCGCGATAGCACGACCACGTCAGGTGCAGCGGGGCGCCCTGCTCGATGCCGAGGCGCACGATCTCAGACTTGGTGCACGCAATGAGCGGGGTGCGCAGCGCTATCGGGTCGCCCTCGACTCCTCGCTTCTGGCCGGTAGCGGCCACTCCTCGGAAGGCTTCGATGAACTCAGGCCGGCAGTCCGGGTAGCCGGAGTAGTCGATGGCGTTGACGCCGATCCACACGGCGTCGAGTCCCCGGGCCTCGGCCACTCCGAGCGCTACGGCCAAGAAGATGCTGTTGCGGGCGGGGACGTACGTCACCGGGATGCCGTCCGAGCTACCGGCATCAGGAACATCAATCGAACCGTCGGTCAACGCCGAGCCACCCCAAGCCGAGGTGTCGAGTCGGACCACCAGATGCTCCGCCCGGTAGTGCCCGGCCACCCCGGCGGCCCGGTCGAGCTCGGTCCGGTGGCGCTGGCCGTAGTCAAAGGTGAGGGCTAGGGGAGGCGCGCCGGTCTCTTCGGCCGCTAGGGCCATGCACACGGTCGAGTCGAGCCCACCCGACAGCACTACGAGGTGTCCGGCCATGGTCAGTCCCCGGCGGCGGGAGAGAGGTCGACCCATGAGTCGGTGGTCTCCCACAGCCGCAAGGCAGCCAGTGACAGCCCAGCCTCGGTCAGCAGCTGCCAGGCCCGTTGGGCCAGCAGTTCAGCGGTCGGGTTGTCCATGACATCGTTGAGATCTCGGTGGTCCCACTGGTCGATGACCTGGCTGCGGACAACGTCCTGGAGAGTGTCGAAGTCCAAGACGACGCCGTTGGCATCGAGCGGTCCCTCGACCGAGACGTCGAGGCGGTAGGAATGTCCGTGCAGGTTTCGGCACTTACCGGGGTGCCATGCAAGTCGGTGAGCGGCTTCGAAGCCGAACGTGCACGTGACGCGGGTGCGCGGCGGGGTCATAGCTGAACGCTAATCGACCCGTCGCGTGCCTCCGCCCCGCGTTCGGCCCGATGCCCTGCCGGTAGTCTGTGGGCAATGGACAGCCCGGAAGTTGGAGACGCGACCGTGCCAGCGTTGGATTCATCAGATGCATCGGACAGCAACGACGGCCACGGTGGCCAAGACGGACGACGAGGATCGGCTCCTGGTACCGGGGCATTCGGACCCAACGCCTGGCTGGTCGAGGATATGTACGAGCGCTACCTGGGTGACTCGGCCTCGGTGTCGGCGTCCTGGCAGGAGTTCTTCGCCGACTACCGCCCGGCTGGCGGCAACGCCCTGACCGCCGCTCCTCCTGCCCCTGCTGCTCCGATTTCGGCCCCAACCGCCGCTCCCACAGAGCGGACTTCGGCCCCAACCGCCGCTCCCTCGACGGGCGTGACGGGCGCCACCGTGCTGCGCGGGGCCGCTGGCCGCATCGTGGTGAACATGGAGGCCTCGCTCGGGGTGCCCACTGCCACCAGCGTCCGCGTAGTTCCGGCCAAGCTGCTCGAGGTCAACCGCACCGTCGTCAACAACCAGCTGCGCCGCACCACCGGCGGCAAGGTCAGCTTCACCCATCTGATCGGGTATGCAGTGGTCAAGGGGCTGGCCGCCGTGCCAGCCATGAACTCGGCGTTCGTGGCCGATGCCGACGGCAAGGGCACGCCCGGGGTACTCCATCACGACCGGGTCGGTCTCGGCCTAGCCGTCGATGTCGAAAAGTCGGGCGGACGCACCCTCCTGGTGCCGTGCATCGCCGATGCAGACACCCGTGACTTTAAGAGCTTCGTGGGTGCCTACGAGGACCTGGTCCGCAAGATCCACAATGGAAAGATCGGCCCCGACGACTTCGCCGGCACCACGGTCACGCTCACTAACCCCGGCACCCTCGGAACCGTGCAGTCGGTTCCCCGGCTGATGCCCGGACAAGGCGTCATCGTCGGAGTGGGTGCACTCGGTGTGCCGGCCGGCTTCGAGGCGGCCGACCCCCGGATGCTGGCAGAGATCGGCGTGGGCAAGACGGTGACCATCACATCGACCTATGACCATCGGATCATCCAGGGCGCCGAGTCTGGGCTCTTCCTCGCCCACGTATCTGAGTGCTTGATGGGCGGCCACGGGTTCTACCAGGAAGTGTTCGACGCCCTCGAGATCCCCTACGAGCCGGTGAAGTGGCAACGGGACGACAACTCGTCGACAGACAGCACCGATGGCGGCCACGAGCGCCTGATCAAGCAGAACCACGTCCAGACCTTGATCAACATGTACCGGGTCCGCGGGCACCTCATCGCCCACCTCGACCCGCTGGACGCTGAGCCCGTCGACCTCCATCCCGAGCTCGATCCGCTCCACTACGGGCTCACCATCTGGGACCTGCCCCGCCAGTTCGTGTCCGACGGGCTGGCCGGAACGCAGATGGCCACATTGGACGAGATCCTCTCGGTTCTGCGTGACGCCTACTGCCGCACACTCGGCGTCGAGTACATGCACATCCAAGACCCAGAGCAGAAGCGCTGGATCCAGCAGCATGTCGAAGGCGTCTCCGTCATCGCCGGCCCTGACGAGCAGCGGCACATCCTTGATCGACTGAACGCCGCCGAGGTATTCGAGCGGTTCCTCCACACCCGCTACGTGGGCCAGAAGCGGTTCGGTCTCGAGGGTGCCGAGTCGGCCATCGTCATCTTGGACGCCATCTTGAACGAGGCCGTCAAGGAAGGCATGCATGAGTCAGTCATGGGCATGTCCCACCGGGGCCGCCTCAACGTGCTGGCCAACATCGTGGGCAAGTCCTACGGCGAGATCTTCGAGGAGTTCGAGGGGAACCTCGACCCCGAGTCGGTCCAGGGATCCGGCGATGTGAAGTACCACAAGGGCGCCACCGGCATGTTCGTGGCCCGTTCCGGGGAGACCATCCCGCTGACCATGGCCTCCAATCCGTCTCACCTGGAGGCGGTCGACCCGGTGGTGGTGGGCATGGCCCGGGCCCGCCAGGACGCCCTCGGGGGCGAGCGAGGGAGTGGACCGGCCTTGGTGGATGGCCCGGGCGAGCCCTTCCCGGTACTGCCCATCCTGCTCCACGGCGACGCCGCCTTTGCCGGACAAGGGGTGGTGGCTGAGACCCTCAACCTGTCGGGCTTGGCCGGCTACCGCACTGGTGGCACAGTCCACGTGGTCATCAATAATCAACTCGGCTTCACCACCGCCCCCGAGGCGGCCCGCAGCACCGTGTACCCGACCGATGTGGCCAAGATGGTCCAGGCTCCGATCTTCCATGTGAACGGCGACGATCCTGAAGCCTGCGCCCGGGCTGCCCGGCTGGCCTTCGGCTTCCGTCAGGCATTCCACAAAGACGTCGTGATCGACATGGTCTGCTATCGGCGCCATGGGCACAACGAGGGCGACGACCCGAGTTACACCCAGCCGCTGATGTACGCGCTGATCGATGCCAAGCGTTCGGTCCGCAAGTTGTATACCGAGACATTGGTGCGTCGCGGGGACATCTCCCTCGAAGAGGCCGAGCAGGCGCTCGACAGCTTTGGGGCCCGACTGCAGGCAGCGCTCGACGAGACCCGGGCCGAGGCCGAGGACCTGCCACCGGCGCCGCTCAGCCTGCCGGAGTACATTCAGCCCGACCTGACCATCCCTCGCATCGAAACCGGCATCGATCCCCAGGTGCTGGCCCGGTTGGCCACCGAGGTCCGTTCTGTTCCTGAGGGCTTCGTCCTCCACCCCAAGCTGGCCCGCCAATTCGAGCAGCGCGACAAGTTGGTAGCCGATGGTGAGATCGACTGGGCCTTGGGTGAGGCACTCGCTTTCGGCTCCCTCCTCTTGGAGGGGACCAATGTGCGGGTCACCGGCCAGGACACCCGACGGGGCACGTTCTCTCATCGCCATGCGGTCCTGGTGGACAACCAGACCGGCGCCGAGCACGTCCCCCTGGGCGGGCTCGAAGGCGGCCGCTTCACCATCCGCGACTCGCTGCTGTCTGAGTACGCCTGCGTCGGATTCGAGTACGGCTATTCGGTAGTCGCCCCGAACGACCTCGTGGCCTGGGAGGCCCAGTTCGGTGACTTCTGGAACGGCGCAGAAATCATCGTTGACAACTTCTTGGTGGCCGCCGAAGACAAGTGGGGCCAGAAGTCGGGCTTGGTGCTGCTGCTGCCGCACGGCTACGAAGGCCAGGGTCCGGAGCACTCGTCGGCCCGCATCGAGCGCTTCTTGACGCTGTGTGCCCGAGGCAACCTTCGGGTGGCCGAGCCGACTACGGCGGCTCAGTACTTTCACCTACTGCGGGCGCAAGTGCGCACTCCCGATCGCAAGCCGCTCATCGTGTTTACCCCGAAGTCGCTGTTGCGGGCCCGTCAAGCGCGGTCGCCGATTTCCGAGTTGACCTCGGGGTCGTTCGCCGAGGTGCTCGATGACCCGACGATGACCGAAGTGTCGGCCCGAGCTCAGGTGACACGGGCGGTGCTGTGCTCCGGAAAGGTCGCCTTCGATGCGCTGGCCCGTCGAGACGAACTCGGTGATGTTGGCCGGCAAGTTGCCGTGGTCCGAGTGGAGCAGCTCTACCCGTGGCCGAAGGACGGTTTGGTGTCGATCTTGGATAGGTACCCGTCAGCCACCGAGGTGGTGTGGCTGCAAGAGGAGCCGGAGAACATGGGTGCCTGGAACTTCGCCCACAGCCGGCTGCATCGGCTGCTGCGCGACACCCACTCGCTGCGGCACGTCAGCCGGGCCGAGTCGGCCAGTCCGGCATCGGGCAGCGCCGCCCTCCACCGCTTGGAACTCGAAGACCTCATGAACCGGGCGGTGGGCTGGCCTCCCGATCGATAGGTGCTCTGCCCGCTGCTTCCTAGACGAGGAAGTCTCGGGCCAGAGCCGTCCACATCTCGGTCGACAGCCGCAGCGACTCCACGTCGACTCGCTCGTCGACTCCGTGGAACATGGCCCCGTACTGCTCAAAGCCGATGGCGGAGCTGTGGAGCCCGAATCCGTACGCCACGGATCCCAAGGTGCGCATGTAGCGGGCGTCGGTGGCGCCCACGGTGAGGAACGGCACCGTGCGCGCCCCGGGGTAGAAGACCTGGCTGACCCGGCTGAGCGCATCCCACAGCGGGGTGTCTATGGGAGAGGTGGAAGCCGGCTCCTCGGCCTGGAAGGCGATCTCTACGTCGTCGGACAAGTCGCCGAGTACGTCATCCAACATGGCCCGCACGTCGCCGGTCTCCCACCCAGGGAGGGCGCGGATGTCCACCTCGAGCTCCACGCGGTCGGGAATCACGTTCGTCTTGGTGCCGGCCCGCATGACGGTCGGGGCCATGGTGGTGTGGGTGCAGGCGTGGGCTTGGCGGGCCAGGCCGAGCAGCGGCAACTCGTCGCAGAAGGCATCGATGCGGTCGGGGTCGAGGAACGGCTCGGTCAGCTCAGGCGGGAACCCCAGTCCGTCGATGAACCGGGTCCATGCCTCGTGTAGTTCGGCTTGCGGTCGGTACTCGTCGATGCGTCGGACGACCTCGGCCGCTTTGACCAGGGCGTTGTCGGTCCGTAGCGGTTGCGAGGCGTGGCCGGGCGTGCCCTTGACGGTCAGGACGCACCAGAACACGCCCTTCTCACCAACAATGACCGGCAGGCGGGGGAGTCCGTCGGATCCATTCATGGGGAACCCGCCTGACTCGGTGATCACGTAGTCGGACCGGATGTCGTCGGCGGCATTGGCGCACAGCCACTTGGCCCCGAAGGTGGAGAGGGCTTCTTCGTCGGCCACGGCGATGTAGGTCAGATCGCCCTTGGGCCGGAACCCACTCTGGGCCAGGTGGCGCATGGCGATGGCCATGGTGGTCGTCAGGTTGAGCATGTCGATGGCACCGCGGCCCCACACCATCGCGTCGATCAGGTCGCCACCGAACGGGTCGTGGGTCCAGTCGTCGGCATTTGCTGGGACGACGTCGGTGTGTCCTAGCAGCATCAAGGACGGAGCAGACGGGTCGGTGCCGGCGATCTTGGCCACCAGCGACTTGCGCCCGGGGGAGGGCTCGTAGGTCTCCATGTCGACGCCAGAGCCTTCGAGGTAGCCCTGGAGCAGGTCAGCGCTCCGATACTCCTGGCCCGAGTCGGGCGTGCCGTCGTTGACGCAGGCGTTCCGGATGAGGTGCTGGAGCAGATCCGTGGCCTCACCGGCCCGTTCGATGTCGGTTGTCACGGTCTGATCCTATGTTCATCGCCGTGGCAGATGGTGGGTGACGCAACGGCTCGAGGATGGGTGCTGGCCATGGGATCCGGCACCATTCACAGCGGGGCACCGGGCAGGTGATTGACTGTAGACACTTATGGAATCTGAAACCCCTGCTCGTCGGCGCATCATCGTCGATGGCTCCAACCTTGCAACCGAAGGTCGCACACTTCCGAGCCTGGCCCAGTTGAACGAGGCAATCGAGACGTTTCTCGAGGAGTACCGGGGGTTTGCCCCTGATGACGTCACCGTGGTGGTCGATGCGTCGTTCGGTCACCGGATCGATCCCTCCGAGGTGGCGGCATTCGAGCAGGCCATCGAGCACGGGGAGATGGTTACGCCGCCGGCGGGTGCCATAGGTCGAGGTGACGGGTTCATCCTGCGGATCGCCGAGAAGTCGGGGGCGCTGGTCTTGTCCAACGACTCGTTCCAGGAGTTCCACGCCGAGCGACCATGGCTGTTCGAGGGAGGCCGCCTCATCGGCGGCAAGCCAGTCCCCGGGGTGGGCTGGGTGTTCACTCCCCGGACTCCGGTCCGAGGCCCGCGCAGTCGGTCGGTGACGGCTCAGTCCAAGCGCGAGTCAAAGGCGGCGGGCGGGGGAACCGAAGATGTCGCGACTGACGAGGTCCTCGCTGTCGAGCCAGGTGCGGTCGGCGAGCAGCCCAAGCGTTCGCGACGACGCCGGGGCGGACGTCGGACCGGTTCTGGTGGCGGGGGAATGGCTGACGGAGCGCAGTCCGTTGAGAATCCGACGGGCTCGGATACGTCCGACTCCGATGATGCCTACGACAGTGTCGATTCCCGTCCGTCTCGTCGGTCTCGTGGGAACAATGCCACCCAGGCCGTCGAAGCCGTCGAAGCCGTTGAGGCCGTCGAGGCCGT
>JBAXCY010000065.1:0-13928 GCA_037141235.1 Acidimicrobiales bacterium
GAGGCGCGTGCACCCAGGTGACCGGCGCGTGCATTCAGGTGACCGGCAGGGGCACCGGGATCACGCCGAACTCAGCCCGGATCGCCTCGAGGGAGTCGTTCTTGCGGGCCATGACGTCGATGGTGGTGAGGTCACCGGTGCACGCCGATCCGCGTCGGAAGGCGTCGGCCAACTCATCGGCTGCACCGGGCCGGTCGAGGACGCCCTCTTTGGGCACGAAGCCGTCGATCTCGAAGGCAGCCGATTCGAAGAGGGCCAGTGATGCCACCAACCCTGAGAAGTGGTGGTCGAAGTTGGCCGACGCAGTGAGCATGGCCTGCAGGGCGACCTCATCAGGAGGGGTGGTCCCGTACCCGGTCACCACATGGGTGAAATCGTGGTGGGCCAGGCTCACCGCCCCGCCGCCAGGCTCTCCAGGAAACGGGATTCCCATGCCGACGTAGAAGTCGTAGAGCGCCCGACCGAGGCTCCCTTCGGGACAGCTGCCGAGCGACCGAAGTTCGGACCCCACCTGGTCGTCGGGCAGGTCGGCAATCTTGGTCGTCGCCTCGCCGAAGCGGGCCCAGTCCGCCATGACGTTCTCGCGGTGGCCGGTCTGGATATCTCGGGCCACCAGGGCCAGGTCCTCCCCGCCCAGGGCGTTCACGTAACTCTCGACCCGGTCGGCTTGGGCCGGGTCGCTCGGGTGCCGGCAGAACTCGACCAGGATCAGCAGGTCGATCACTCGATGCCGATCACCGTTATCCACGGCCACAGCCAACTCTGCCGGCTCGATGGGGGCCACCGAGGCGACGTCGACCGCCAGGCCGAGGTAGCCCTTGGCCAGGCTGGTGATGACTCGAATCTGCTCGGACGTCGGTCCCGATCCGAAGTCAGCCGCTCCCAGGAGCGCGCCGATGATGGTGTGTTCGTCAGTCATACCTGAACGGTACTGGCCGCCGCATCATCGGCGCACCTAGTGCCACGGTGGCGCCTCGACTCCGACCGACTGGTTACCACCCATGGTGGCCGTCGTCCGGGTCGTCGGGGGGACGCACACCGAACTGCCGCCGCACCTCATCGAGGGGAAGCGGGGCCAGGGCCAAGTGGTCGACCAGGGAGAAATCACCGGTGCATGCCGCTCCGCGGGCCATCTCTTGGCCCAGCAGATCAGCGGCACCTGGTGCCGCCAGCGTGCGCGACTCGGCCACAGTGATCGAGGTGGGGGCGCCGAAGCCGGCTTCGTGGATGATCAGTGAGGCCAGGAACGCCGAGAAGTTGACTTCGTTGTCGTCCATGCCCACCATGAACCCGCTGAGCGCCACCTCGCCCTGCGATGTGGTGGCCACACCAGAAATGACGTGGGTCATGTCGTGGGCCACATAGAAGTGGTTCATCTGGGACACCCCGGCGCCGGGCAGATCGAACCCGGTCCGGTCGTAGTAGCGCAGGTACGCCCGCCCCAGACTCTCCTCGGGCAGATCGGCGAAGGCCTCCAGGCGCAGTGTCAGTTCAGGCTCAGGTCGATCTGGCACCCCCGTGCCAGCCAGGGTCGGCTCGGACCGCTTGGGCAGCATGTCGCCGGCGAAGCGGTGATAGTCGACAGCCGCTTGGTCGAGCCCCTGGTCCACCAGCGACCGGAAGAGCACCAGGTCCGGTCCGTCGACATCGAGGGCCTCGGCATAGTCCGCAACTGCGGTCACCTGCTCGGCGTCCTGAGGGTGCCGGCATGCCTCGAGGGCGACATGGATGTGATGGAAGAGCCGCCGCTCCCTCGGGTCGACGATGCTGACGGCCAACTCGCTCGGCGTCATGGATGGCAGTGTGGCGAGGTCGAGATCAGGCCGGGCGAAGTAGTGGCTGGTGAGGGCGCGCAACACGGCGAGCTGCTCGTCGCCCGGGCCATCGGCGACATCGATCCCACTCATCAGGCCGGCCACCATGGGCTCGACGGAGGCAGATCGGATTGTTGTCGTCATGCCTGGCCTCCAGGGTGCTCTCGAGTTCGGTCGCCATCGTGAAACTACCAGTGGGGCTCCAGAGCCTCATGGGGCCTTGATGCCGCATCGCCAACCTGGGCAGCAACCCAGGCGGAAGAGCCCTCCGGATGGCCCGTCTATCGTTGCAGCGACAACCAGCATCGACGACTATGGAGCCCGCGTGACCGAATCGACCATCATCTACACGCACACCGACGAAGCACCGGCGCTGGCCACCTACTCCCTACTGCCCGTGGTCCAGGCCTATGCCGCTCAGGCCGGCGTCGTAGTCACCACCCGGGACATCTCGTTGGCCGGACGCATCATCGCCAGCTTCCCGGATCGCCTCGACGAGGGGCAGCGGATCCCCGACGAACTGGCTGTGCTGGGTCGAGACGTGCTCACCCCCGAGGCCAACATCATCAAGCTGCCCAATGTGTCGGCGTCTATTCCGCAGCTCAAGGCGGCGGTGGCCGAACTCCAGGCCAAGGGCTACGCCGTCCCGGACTTTCCCGAAAACCCGAGCACGGATGAGGAGAGAGAGACGCAGGCTCGTTACCGCAAGGTGCTCGGTAGTGCCGTCAACCCGGTGCTGCGCCAGGGGAACTCGGACCGGCGAGCCCCGGCCGCCGTCAAGAACTACGCCCGGACCCACCCGCACCGCATGGGGGCCTGGTCGCCGGAGTCGAAGACGAACGTGGCCCATATGGAGGCCGGCGACTTCCGCAGCACCGAGCAGTCAGCAGTCATGGCCGAGGCCGGGTCGCTGCGCATTGATCTGGTTGCCGCCGACGGCACGTCCACCGCGCTCCGCGCCCCGGTGGCAGTGCTGGCCGACGAGGTCATCGATGTGGCCGTGATGCGGGCAGCCGCATTAGGGGCGTTCCTTGATGCGCAGATCGCTCGGGCTAAAGACGAAGCCGTGCTCTTCTCCATCCATCTCAAGGCCACCATGATGAAAGTCTCCGATCCCGTGATCTTCGGCCACGTGGTCCGAGCCTTCTTTCCGGTGACGTTCGCCACCTACGGCAGTGTCCTGGCCGCCGCAGGCCTGAGCCCCAACGACGGCTGGGGTTCGATCCTCGACGGACTGGGTGCGCTGCCCGAGGGCGAGGCCATCCGGGCTTCGTTCGAAGCCGAGGTGGCAGCGGGCCCCGACCTGGCCATGGTCGACTCCGATCGAGGGATCACCAATCTGCACGTACCGAGCGACGTGATCGTGGACGCCTCCATGCCGGCCATGATCCGTAGCTCAGGTCACATGTGGGGTCCTGACGGTGCCGAGGCCGACACCTTGGCCGTCATTCCGGACAGCTGTTATGCGGCCGTCTATCAGGTGGTCATCGACGACTGCCGCGCCAACGGCGCCTTCGACCCCTCGACCATGGGGTCGGTCTCCAACGTGGGGCTGATGGCCCAGGCCGCCGAAGAGTACGGAAGCCACGACAAGACGTTCGAGATCCCCGCCCACGGGATGGTGCGGGTGGTCGACGAGGCCGACCAGTTGATGTTCGAGGTGGCAGTAGCGACCGGCGATCTGTTCCGCATGTGCCAGACCAAGGACGTGCCCATTCGCAACTGGGTCGAGCTGGCCGTCCGGCGGGCCCGCGCCACTGGCGACCCGGCGGTGTTCTGGCTCGACGAGGACCGGGCCCACGATGCCCAGATCATCGCCAAGGTCGAGCGGTATCTCGGGGACCTGGATACCGAGGGCCTCCAGATCGAGATCATGGCACCGGCCCAAGCGACAGCGTTCTCCCTGGAGCGCATCCGCCGGGGGGAGAACACCATCTCGGTCACCGGCAACGTGCTGCGCGACTACTTGACCGATCTCTTCCCCATCCTGGAGTTGGGAACGAGCGCCAAGATGCTGTCCGTCGTGCCGCTGATCAACGGCGGCGGCCTGTTCGAGACGGGGGCTGGCGGCTCGGCCCCTAAGCACGTTCAGCAACTGGTGCACGAGAACTATCTGCGGTGGGACAGCCTGGGCGAGTTCCTGGCCTTGGCCGTCAGCTTCGAGCACCTGGCCCAGCGCACCGGGAACCGCCGGGCCCAAATCCTGGCTGACACGCTCGACCGGGCCACCGAGCGTCTTTTGGACCAAGACCGCTCGCCCAGTCGTGCCCTCGGTGGGATCGACAACCGCGGAAGCCACTTCTACCTGGCGCTCTACTGGGCACACGAACTGGCTTCCCAGACGGAGGACGCCGAGTTGGCCGGATCCTTCGCTGACCTGGCCAGCCAGCTGGACGAGGACGAGGCAGTCATCGTGTCCGAGCTGCTTGCCGTTCAGGGATCACCCGCCGATATCGGTGGCTACTACCTGCTCGACGAAGCCCTCGCCACCGCAGTGATGCGGCCGTCGGCGACGTTCAACCGGGTACTCGCTACTTTCCTCTGACCGTATCGGCTCAGATTCCGGAGATGGCCGTGACCTCGCCGTCGGCGATGGCCTGGAGCAGTCGGGCATGGTCGCGTTCGTTGGTGTCGGCATAGCTCGAGGCGAACTCGGCGATGGCCTGCTCGAAGACCTCTTCTACGCCGAGGTAGCCAGCCATGGCGATGCGATCCCCGGACCGGGCATGACCGCGGGCCAGAGTCCAGCCACAAGCCTCGCCGTAGACGGCCAGCCCTCTGGCTGTCAGTTGGGCAACGTCTATGGATGCTTTCCCGTCCCACATCTGGCGCACGTAGAAGTCGTGTGACTCTCCGTCCCAGGCCTGGAGCCGGTAGTGGCCTAGGACATGGTCGCTGGCTGCCTGCATCAGGCGCTGGCCCTCGATGACTCGACGTCCTTGGGACTTGAAGGTCGTCTCGCCCGCATAGGGAGCGAGGACCGACTGCTGCGCCTCTTTGAGCTGCAGGAGGACCGGATCATCATCGTCGCGGCCCAACAGGAGCACCACCCATGCCCGAGTGCCGACGCTGCCCACCCCTACCACCTTGCGTGCCATGTGGATGTATCGGTAGGACTCCATCAGCATGCGGCGATCCACGTGCAAGCTCTGTCGGTACTGGTGCAGAAAGTCCTGGATCACCTCGATGTACCTTTCGCGCTGCTCTCCATCGAGCAACTCGTCGATCGGGGTCAGCAGGGGTGGATAACTGGCGAACCTGAGGCCATCGTCGGTGCGCTCGATCAGACGTTCGAAGGCGTGGAGGTGATCGCGACGGAGCGCCTGCTCGATCCGTTTGCTCGCTTCCTTGGCCGACTTCCGATCGGCTAGTTCATCGAGCCGGGTGTAGAGATCGGTGGCAGGAAGGTGGGCGTACCAGACGTCGAGATTGCGCATCTCGGTGAACTCGAGCATCGCCTCCCTGTAGGCGCGGACGCTGTCCAACACAGCTGCCCTCCGCTCGATCTGAGTGAACCCCATGTCGCGTCCGGCGATCTCGATGCTGGCCGCCAAGCGCTTGACGTCCCACTCGATGGGACCGGGCAAGGTTTCGTCGAAGTCGTTCAGTCCGAAGATGAGTCTCCGCTCCGGAGTCTCGAACATCCCGAAGTTCACCAAGTGGGCGTCACCACACAGCTGAGCCCGAAGCCCGCTGATCGGGGTGACCGACAGATCGGCAGCCATGATCGCCGCCCCGCCCCGGTAGAACGCGAAGGCCGAAGCCGCCATCCGGCCGTACCGGATGGGGATGAGATCGGGGAGTCGAGCGGTCGCTTGGGCTTCGAGTATGGATACCGGATCCGAGCGATCGGGGCCAGCAACGTGTGCGGCGTGGCTCTCGAGGGGCACCTTCTTGCGCAGATGCTTCCCGTGGGCGAGCCGGTGCTTTACCGTGCCGTGCTTCAGGTATTCCGCATCCGGAAGGGGGGCGTTTTCGGAATGGTCCATCTCTGGATCGGACATGGTTCGTGCTCCTTGGTGGCCGCTGAACTACGTCCGACGGCCACAGATTCGAAATTTGCGGGATGACGCTCGCTGTGTGGCTAGTGACAACCTATCCGCCACGAACCCGATGACGGACCCGGAGTTGGGCATTGCGTGAAGGAAGACACCAGCAGACCGGAACCACCCTGCGGCGCCGTGGTGGACTACGCCTGACCCTCTTCGCTATCGAGATCGCGTTCGCTGACCAGCATGGCGCCGCTCGCCTCGAGCAGAGCCTCTTCAGACATCCGCACCTCTGCAGCGTCAGGTGCACCGGTCCGGCGGTCGCCGATGGCTGGACCGGCCGACCCCGGGAGTACGAAGCTGAGGACGGCGGTGAGCAGTCCGAGTCCGGCGGAGATGAGCAAGACGGTGCGGAACCCGTCGAAGGACGGGTAGGTGGCCCCGGGGCTGGTGTGCGCCAGCAGCACGGCGGCTCCAAACGCGCTTCCGATCGACAGGCCGATATTGCGGAGTACCTGGTAGAAGCCGGTGGCGCTTCCGGTATCGGACGGCGGGACTGCTCGGATGATGAACCCAGGCATGGCCGCGAAGGTGAATCCGATTCCCAGGCCGACGATCCCCAAGGTCACGAAGGCCTGCCACAGCGACCCATGATTCAGCGCAAAATAGGTTGACCCACCGGCGAAGACGAGGGCACCGAGCGGAATCATGGTGCGCACCCCGAACCGCCGTTCGTAGGGGATGAGCAGCCGGCTGGCCAGGAAGGTCCCGATCGACAGCGGAGTCAGTACCAAGCCCGAGATGATGACGGAGGCGCCAAAGCCGAAGCCGGACGACGTGGGGACCTGTACGAACTCGACGACGATCGGGGTCACCATGTACATCGAGACGCTCATGAGGAACCCAGAGACGTCGGCCATGAGCACGGACCGGTTCGACAGATGGTGGAGATCGACCAGCGGATGGGGCGTGCGCAGCTCGTGGGGAATCCACAGAGCCAACATGAGTGCCGAACCGATGGAAATGCCGAAGATGGGGATGGAGAGCCAGCCCCAGTTGCCACCCTCGCTGAGGACTACCGATACTCCGGTGACGGCCAAGCTCAGGAGGACGGCGCCGCTCACATCGAACTTCCGGCTTCGGGCTGGCGACCTGGACGGAATCACCACTAGGGCGAGCACCATCGCCAGCGCCACAAAGATGGCCCCGAACCAGTACGCGTCGTTGATGCCGAAGAACTGAGCCACCGACGCCGTCAGCGGGTAGCCGAGACCTGCACCGATGGCGCCCGACACGGAAAGCGTGGCGATGGCGCGTCCAGCGTGCTCGCGGCCGAGGTGGCGTCGGGCGATGGCCATGTTGACCGGGAGGAGCCCCATCCCGACCCCTTGGAGGCCTCGGCCGAGCACGAGGACCAAGAAGGAAGTTGATACGGCGGACACTACGCATCCAGCCAGCACGACCGACAGCGTCACCATGATGACTGATCGCTGGCGCCGACCATCGGCCAGCCGCCCCATCACCGGCGTGGCCAGTGCCCCGGTCAGCAGGGCCGCCGTCAGGACCCACTGGGCCGTGCTGAGGGGCACGTGGTAGTCCTGGGCGATCGTCGGGATCAGCGGCGCACCCAAGCTGCTGATCATGGCCACGATCAGCCCGATGAAGACCAGCGTGGGGACGAGCCGGGAGTGGCCGGGCCCTTCGTTGGGCCCTTCGTTGGGCCCTTCGTTGACGGGCACCGCTGGCGCTCGTGGGCCAGTGGGGCCAGTGGGGCCAGTGGGGCCAGCCGGGTCGGACGGGTCGGACGGGTCGGACGGGCCGGCCGGGTCGGACGTCACTGGGGCCTAGCTGCTCGGTTGGTGCGACAGGGGTAGGCCATCAGATGAGGACAATGGTAGGCGTGCGCTTGCAGCACCGGTGTATCCGCGCAACGGAGCGGGGGGCGTCCCCGCCCCGGGTCCGAGGTTCCGTCTAGGTTGAGCAAACGAGATAGGTGGTCCGAGAGAGCGGGGCTGGTGTGGCTAGGGTCAACTTCGACGGTGTAAGCAAGGCGTTCGACGGCTCGCTCGCCGTCGACGACCTGTCGATGGAGGTCTTGGACGGTGAACTCCTGGTGCTACTAGGGCCATCGGGCTGCGGCAAAACCACCGCCCTGCGGATGGTGGCCGGCCTGGAGGACCCGACCGGGGGGACCGTGTCGATCGGGGACACCGTGGTCAACGACGTCGAGCCGAAGGACCGGGACGTGGCCATGGTGTTTCAGTCCTACGCCCTCTACCCCCACATGACCCTGCGCCGGAACATCGAGTTCCCCCTCCGCCAGCAGCGGATCCCGGCCGACGAGCGGGGCCGTAGGGCCGAGGAAGCTGCGGCCACCCTGGGACTCGGAGACCTTCTGGACCGCAAGCCCGGGCAGTTGTCTGGTGGCCAGCGTCAGCGCGTCGCCCTGGCCCGGGCCATCGTGCGGGACCCGAAGGTCTTCCTCATGGACGAGCCGCTGTCGAACCTCGATGCCACCCTGCGCATCCAGACCCGGGCCGACATCGTGGCGCTGCAGCGGCGGCTGGGCACCACGACCATCTATGTGACCCACGATCAGGTCGAAGCCATGACCATGGGCCATCGCATCGCTGTCATGCGCGACGGGCGCCTCCAGCAGGTGGCTGCCCCCCAAGACCTCTATGAGCGCCCGGGAAATACCTTCGTAGCCTCGTTCCTCGGCAGTCCCGGTATGAACCTCCTGCCTGCCCGGTGTGCAGGAGGGGTCCTGTCCATCGACGGAGCGAGCATCGACCTCGGGGGTTCGGTGGCCGCTATTGCCGATGGACCGGTCACCTTGGGCGTGCGACCAGAGTCGGCATCACTCGACAGCACGGGCATTGCGGCCTCGGTGGTCCTCGTCGAACAGTTGGGGGCGGAGACCCACGTCATCTGCGCCCTGGCCGATGGGACCCGGGTGGTCGTGCGTCAGCGGAACCAGCGGGTGCGGCCCGACCTCGGCGACCCAGTAGCCATCACGGTCGATCCCGAGGCTCTCCACTTCTTCGACGCCGAGACGGGCGAACGGCTGGACGTCGGCCGGTGACCTCGCCGGCCAACACGGCACCTCCGCTGCCGAGCCGACCCGTCGATCTGCAGCCGGGCTCGCGGAGGCGGATCTCTCGCCGGCACCGCGAGTGGGGACTGGCCTATCTGCTGCTCCTGCCAGCCCTGCTGATCTTCGGCATCTTCACCTTCTATCCGTTCTTGAAGAACTTCAAGCTCGCCCTCTACCAGAACCCGCCGTATCCCGGCCTGCCGTCGCACTATGTGGGGCTCCAACAGGTGCAGTCAGTCCTGTCTTCCACCGAGTTCCACCAGAGCCTGGTGTCGACACTCGTCTACGTGGTCATGGTCGTGCCCGTCGGCCTGCTGGGTGGGCTCCTCCTGGCCTTGGCCGCGCACCGGGCCATCCGGGGAACCTCGGTCTACCGGTTGATCTTCTCCTCGACGGTGGTCACTTCGGTGGCAGTCGCCGCCGTGGTGTTCGGTACGTTGATGGACCCCGTGGTGGGCTTACTGCCGTGGCTCGGCTTCGACCCCCACCCCGCCATCCTGGGGAACCCGACGTGGGCACTGCCGGCCGTCGCCCTCATTGCCGTGTGGCAGTTCCTCGGGCTCTCATTCATCATCATGACGGCCGGACTGCAGTCATTGCCCGACGAGATCCTCGAGGCGGCACGCCTCGACGGCGCGGGCGCCTGGACGATGTTCTGGCGGGTGACCATCCCGCTGCTGTCTCCCACACTCTTCTTCGGCCTTGTGGTTGGGACCATCTATGCCTTCCAGAGCTTTGGCCAGATCGACATCCTGATCGGGCCGGCCAACTCGCAGTTCACCCATACCAACGTGCTGCTGTACTACGTGTACCAGGCGCTCTCCATCCAGAACGACCCCGGTGTGGCCGCCGTGCTCTCCATCGTGCTGTTCACCATCCTGCTGGTGTTCACCATGGCCCAGCTGCGGTACCTCGAGCGGCGGGTGACCTATGCCGGCAACTGACCTGGTAGCGCCTCTCGGACCACCCGCGCCTCCGGCTCCGCCTGCACCGCCCGCACCCCAGGGTGCTGCAGCCGCTCCCGCCCGAGTTCCGCGCGTACGCCACCGGCGAGCCCGGCTGGTGCTCCGCTACATCTTGTTGACGCTCGGGGCCATCGTCGTCCTGTTTCCGCTGTACATGGCCGTCGTCAACTCGTTGCTGCCTCCCAGCGAAATCGCCCAGCAGCCGCCGCCGCTCTTTCCGTTCAACCCGCAGTGGGGCTCGTACCAGAAGGCCTGGACCGAAGGAAACCTGTCGATCTATCTCCGCAACTCGGCCATCCAGACCACGGTGATCGTGGCTGGCCAGCTCATCACCTCGATCCTGGCCGCCTATGCCTTTGCCTTCTTGGAGTTTCCGTTCAAGCGGACGCTGTTCTTCGTCTTCCTCATGACCCTGATGATCCCATTCGAGGTCACCATCGCCACCAACTTGTCGACGGTGTCGTCCCTCGGTTGGTTCAACACCTTCCCGGGGTTGACGATCCCGTTCCTGGCCACCGGATTCGGGACCTTCCTGCTGCGCCAGGCATTCCTGCAGATCCCTCGTGACCTGCGCGAGGCCGCCCAACTCGACGGCTACGGTCACCTCCGATTCCTATGGGCGGTGGCCATCCCACTGGTCCGACCAGCACTGGCTGCACTCAGCGTGTTCAGCTTCCTCGGTGCCTGGAACCAGTACCTGTGGCCCCTTCTGGTCACCGGGAACGACAACCAGGTCCGCACCGTCCAGATCGGGTTGAAGCGGCTGATCAACACTCAGCTCGACCAGATCAACGTCTCCCTGGCCGGTACCATTATCGCCGTCATCCCCCTGCTGATCTTGCTGGTGGTGTTTCAGAAGCAGTTGGTGCGCAGCCTGACCTCGGGCGCGGTGAAGTAGGGGAGAGCGGCAACAAACGACGTTCCACCCGCCATTCGATGGGTCTTCGTGCTACAAACTGACTATGCGCAACCACCGCTTCCGATTTGCCGCCGCCATGTCACTCGGCGCTGCCGCACTCTTGATGACTGCGTGCTCGTCGTCGGGTTCCAGTTCGTCCTCGACGACGACGGCATCGACCACGACCGGAACCACGTGTACGCCGAGCGCGCTCGACAAGGCCACGTCGCCGGTCAACATCAACTTCTGGGAGTCCATGCCTCGGGCCAATGGGGAGACCCTGCAGAAGCTGACCGACTCGTTCAACAGCTCGCAGACCAAGGTGCACGTGAACCTGGTGGTCCAGACCAGTTACGCCGATACATGGCAGAAGTACCAGGCGGGCCTGACCAACGGCCAGCTTCCTGACGTCGTCCAGCTCCAGGACACCGACACCCAGGGAGCGATCGACTCCCAATCGATCCTGCCGGCCCAGGACTGCATCACCGGGTTCCATTACTCGGTGGGCGACCTCCTGCCCCGGGCACTCTCTTACTGGAACGTCGACAAGGTCCAGGTGGCCATGCCGTTCGCCGTCTCCGGTCCGGTCCTCTACTTCAACAAGCTGGCTTTCCAGAAGGCTGGCCTGGACCCGACCAAGCCCCCGACCACGCTGAAGGAGTTGGTGGCTGATGCCAAGAAGTTGAAGTCGGCTGGCCAAGGTGGCATGGGGCTCAAGCTCGACCCGTGGTACCTCGAGTCGGAGTTGGCCACGGCCAACCAGCTCTTCGTCAACAACAGCAACGGACGCAGCTCGCGGGCCAGTGCCGCCGTGTTCGACAACGCAACCGGCACACAGGTCTTCAGGGACTTGAACGACATGGTCTCGTCCGGTGCCGCCGGGACCAACTCGGTGGCCGGCGCTGACGCCTACGACAACCTGCTGGGTGTGGGTGCCGACAAGTACTCCATGACCATCGACACGTCTGCGGCCCTCGGCACGATCTCGCAGCTGCTCAGCCAGTATCCCAACGTGCAGCTCGGCGTGGCCCCGCTGCCGACAGTCCAGACGACGCCGACGGGCGGCGTGCAGCCGGGCGGTAGCGGCCTGTGGATCTCCAAGAAGTCATCTCCTGCAGCCCAAGCCGCCGCCTGGGAGTTCATCAGCTTCCTGGATTCGACCGACTCCCAGACGACCTGGTCGGCCGGGACTGGGTACATTCCGCTGCGGACCTCCTCGGCTCAGTCGGCGACCATCCAGAACCTGTGGGCCACCACCCCCGGATACAAGGTGGCCTACACCCAGCTGACCACCGGCGTGCAGTCGGTGGCGACCGCTGGTGCGGTGCTTGGCCCCTTCGACACCGTCCGTACAGCCATCGTCAATGCTGAGAACTCCATGTTCTCGGGTGGCGTGTCACCCGCCAAGGCGCTCTCCCAGGCTCAGACGGCATCGAACAAGCTCATCACCGTCTACAACCAGCGCATCGGCGGCTGATCCAGCCGAGCCGGCTGAGTCGGTTGAGTCGGTCGAACTGCCGGCCGCACGTTGACGGAACTTGTTGTGGCCAGCCTGCGAGTTACGTGGGCGTTGCGCCGATGACGCGTGTCGGGGCAGGATTGTCGAGGACCATGTGGTCGTCGACGGGTCCGTGGCGTAGCAGCCAGGTATCGCGCAGGTAGTTCTGATGGAGCCTCCACGGCGTGGTCGCCCCCTGCTTGGGGAGGTCAGCCATCGCCCGGGTGACATACCCCGACGAAAAATCGATGAACGGCTCGGTCGCCAGTGATGGGTCAGGGGCGGTCGGGGTGCACTGGCGCATGCCGCGCTGGTCCATGGTGGCCAGAAGCCGGCATACGTACTGTGCGGTCAGGTCGGCCTTCAGCGTCCACGAGGCATTGGTGTAGCCGAAGGTCGTGGCCAGGTTGGGTACGCCGCACAGCATGATCCCCTTGTAGGCCACGGTGTCACCCAGCGATACCGGGGCTCCATCCACTTCGAGGGAGACCCCGCCGAGCAGCAGCATGTTGAGCCCGGTAGCCGTCACCACGATGTCGGCCTCGATCTCGGCGCCAGACGTCAACTCGATACCGTGCTCGGTAAACCGGTCGATGCTGGCGGTCACGACCTCGGCCCGCCCGTCTGAGAGGACTTGGAACAGGTCACCGTCGGGCACGAGGCACAGGCGCTGGTCCCACGGGTCGTAGCGGGGGGTGAAGTGGGTGTCGACGTCGTATCCGGGAGGCAGGGCCTCGACCACGCCCTTGCGGATCCCCTTCTTCACCAGGGCTGGGGCCTTTCTGCTCATCTGAAAACTGAGCATGGTGAGGAGGACGTTCTTCCAGCGAACGATCCAGTGGGCCGCCGGTGCGGGCAAGAACCTCCGCATCGAATCGGCGAACCGGTCAGTGGCGGGCCTCGATACGACATACGTGGGTGAGCGCTGCAGCATCGTGACGTGTGCAGCTTGTTCGGCCAACGCGGGCACCAGCGTCACGGCGGTGGCCCCGCTGCCGATGACGACGACCCGAGCGTCGGCCCAGTCGAGGTCTTCGGGCCAGTGCTGAGGGTGCACGATGGTTCCTGCGAACGACTCCTCTCCGGCAAACTCAGGACGGTACCCCTCGTCGTAGCGGTAGTAGCCGGTGTTGCCCCAAAGGAACCCGCAGGTCATCTGTTCCCTGACCCCCGTATCGGTGTGCGCTACCTCGACCGTCCAACGGGCATCTTCGGTGGACCACGATGCCGACACCGCACGACGGTGGTACACCACCTTGTCCGCTACCCCATGAGTCCGAGCGGTGGCCCGGATGTAGGCCAAGATCGCCGGTCCATCAGCGATGGCCTCGGCCTCCACCCACGGCTCGAACGAGTAGCCGAGGGTGAACATGTCCGAGTCGGAGCGGACGCCGGGGTAGCGGAACAGGTCCCACGTCCCTCCCATGGCATCCCTGGCCTCGAGGATGGCGTAGGTGGTGCCTGGTCGCTCGGCTTTCAGGTGACATGCGGCACCGACCCCGGAAAGTCCCGCGCCGAGGATCAGCACGTCGACATGGTCCATAGGCGGTGAGTCTACGCACCGGCCCTGGCGGTGCTACCGGAGTAGCCTGCCCATCATCGGCCACCCTGTTCGTCACCGACTACAAAGGTCCACCACCCGACCATGACCCCTGGACCCACCACCC
>JBAXCY010000066.1:0-13817 GCA_037141235.1 Acidimicrobiales bacterium
AGGCTCCCGCCGCTGAGGCTCCCGCCGCTGAGGCTCCCGCCGCTGAGGCTCCCGCCGCTGAGGCTCCCGCAACTTCGACTTCGACCGAGGAGGTCTGACCGTGGCCGAGTTCACCGCCAAAGATGTCCAGAAGCTGCGTCAGCTGAGTGGAGTCGGCATGTTGGATGCCAAGCGTGCCCTCGAGGAGAACGCTGGCGACATGGACAAAGCCGTCACCTGGCTGCGCGAGCAGGGTCTGTCGAGCACAGCCAAGCGTGCCGACCGTGAGGCGTCCGAGGGCGCTGTGGCCATCGGGACTGCCGAAGGCGCCATCTCGATCGTGCAGCTGCGCTCCGAGACCGACTTCGTGGCCAAGTCGATCGAGTTCGTCACCTTCGTGTCTGAGCTTGCCGATCTGGTGGCCGCCAAGGGTGTCGAGGCGGTGGCCGAGCGGGCCGACGACCTCGACACCATGAAGATCACCCTGAAGGAGAACATCTCCCTGGGCAGCGTGGTCCGTATCGAGGCTCCCGGCGACGGTGCCGTTGACTCCTACCTCCATCTGCAGGCCGGTCGCGGGGTGAACGCCGTGGTTGTCGCCGTCGCCGGCGGCACCAAGGAGATGGCGCACGACATCGCCGCCCACATCGCCTTCGCCCGGCCCCTCTACATCAACCGCGAAGACGTTCCTGAGGACGAAGTGGCCGCCGAGCGCGCCACCATCGAGAAGATCGCCCTCAACGAGGGCAAGCCCGAAGCTTCGCTTCCGAAGGTTGTCGAAGGTCGACTCAACGGCTGGTACAAAGAGCGGGTACTGGTGGACCAGCCCTTCGTGAAAGACGAGAAGCAGACCATCCAGAAGCTGCTCGGCGATGCCAGGGTGACGGAGTTCGCCCAGGTAGTCGTCGGCGACTGACGCAGCAGTGGGTCAACGACAGCGCATCGTCCTGAAGCTATCTGGTGAGGCCTTGGCTTCGTCGGCTTCGGACGAGACCATTGACGCAGCGGCAGTGGAACAGCTGGCCGGAGAGATCGCCCAGACCCGTGATGAGCTCGATCTCGAGCTGGCCGTGATGGTGGGAGGCGGCAACATTTGGCGTGGCACCACCGGGGCTGGCGCCGGCATGGACCGTGCCACCTCGGACACGATGGGGATGCTGGGTACGGTGATCAATGCCCTGGCCCTCCAAGATGCCCTGGAGCACCATGGCCAAGCCACCCGCGTGCTGTCGGCCGTGCAGATGGCCGAGGTAGCCGAGCCCTACATCCGACGTCGGGCCATCCGTCACCTCGAGAAGGGCCGTGTCGTGGTGTTTGCCGCTGGCATGGGGAACCCGTACTTCACCACGGACACCTCGGCTGCACTCCGGGCTGCAGAGATCGAAGCAGTCCTGCTGTGCAAGGGCACTCACGGCGGTGTCGATGGCGTCTACTCCGCCGATCCCCGCCTCGACCCGACCGCCACCCGCTACGACGAGGTCTCCTTCATGGAGGTGGTATCCAAGGACCTTCGGGTCATGGACCTCACCGCCATCACCTTCTGTATGGACAACGGCCTGCCTATCCGGGTCTTCGACCTCATGGAGCCGGGCAACATTCGCAAGGCGCTCAGTGGCGAGTCGATCGGGACGCTCGTCCGATGAAGTCCCAGGTCCAAGGGTTGCCCGGGTGCGTCCCGACCACGATGACTACGCTGAGGCGCTAATGGATGACGACCTGATTGCACTCGTAGTGTCCGATGCCGGAGATCACATGGGCAAGGCGGTGGAGCACACCCAATCGGAGTTCAGTGCTATCCGCACCGGACGCGCCACGCCGGCTCTGGTCGAGCACTTGAAGGTTGACTATTACGGCACCGAGACCGAACTCCGCCAGATGGCCGGGTTCAGCGTTCCCGAGGCTCGCACTCTGGTGGTGTCGCCGTACGACAAGAGCTCGCTAGGGGCCATCGAGAAGGCGATCCAGAGTTCCGACCTCGGGATCACCCCGTCGAACGACGGGACTGTCATCCGACTGTCGTTCCCCATCCCCACCGAGCAGCGCCGCAAGGAACTGGTCAAGGTGGTCAAGCAGAAGGCGGAAGACGGCCGGGTAACAGTGCGCAACATGCGCCGGACGGCCCGCCAAGAGCTCGAGGGGATGCAGAAGGACGGTGCCCTCTCGACCGACGAACTCGATCGGGTCGAAAAGGACCTCGACAAGATCACCCAGGACAACGTGGCGGCCATCGACCGTCTGTTGGCGCACAAGGAGCAGGAGCTCCTCGAAATCTGAGCGCTGCCGGACAGTGGTCCGGAGATGACGTCGGGCCGATCGACGGTCCGGCAATGACTTGAGGCGGCCCGTGGGCCGGTTTAGGGGAGGATGCACCAACGTGGAGTACGGCACGGACAGGGATGACGAGATGCATGACGACGCCGGCTCCCGCGACGAGGTCGCTACGCCCGTGGAGCCATCCGGCCCGCCCACCGGTGGCGTGCGCATCATCGGCGCCGAAACGGCCGCTGACATCACCTCGGAGATGCCGATCGTCCCGCCAGCCCACATCGAACCCGCCGGCCCAGACGCCGGCCTCAGCGCGTCGGTCCGGATCATCGATGAACCGGTCTCCGTTGATTCGGCTGAGCCCGCCAACGACCTATCCGACACGGCTTCTCACGCGGAGCTTCCGCACTGGACCGAGCCCGCCACCGGCCAGGTCCCGGCTGTGCTCTCGCGAGACGATGCCGGAACTGGCACCGTGTCCGGCGTCCTTCCGCCCACGTGGCGCGAGGGAGATGCTGACTGGACCGCCCATGAAGAAGAGTTCGAGCCCGCCATGTTCAGCGATGAACGGGCATCGCTAGGTGCACTCGACGAGACCGACGACACCGACGAAGAACGTCGGCCATGGGAGTTCGACCTCGACTCCGTCCGCCCTGGGCAGCCCGGTCCTGGCGGCTCGTCAGACGCAGATCCGATCACGGAGCCAGTGGCTGTGGTGCGGACTGGCGCCGATGCAGATGCTCCGTTGTTCGAGGGGCACGTGCCGGTGGGCAGTGGGTCGTCCGGTTCCACGGGCCTGGGCAGCCCGGATGTCGATGTCGCTGGGTTGGCGGCTACGGCCGCCGTGGTGTCCGGACCTGGTGACGTGGTGTCCGGACCTGGTGACGAGGTGTCCGACCAGTCGGCATCTACTGAATTGGCATCCGATGCACTGGCATCCAGTGAAGGCGTCCGCCCCTCGGGCACTCCCCGAGTTGGTCGAGCCAGTCGCTCTGGTCTGATTCCGGGCCGACTGAAGGCCAAGCGGCCCGGCGAGGCAGAGGGCGTGACAGGCGACCCAACGGCAGCCGACCTCCCCGGCGCCTCGGTGGCCGACGTGCCTGGCGCTGGACGCCGCCGTACCGGTTTGGCCGAAATGGCCGCCAACGATCGGATCGCCGGTGAGGAACTCGAGGATGCGTCGTCGATGGCTGCTGTGGCGCCGAGTGACGATACCGGTACCGACAGCGGCACCGTGCCGGCCAGTCGGCGCCACCGGAGATCGGGCAAGTCGGGGGACCGGCCGCTGCGCTCCAGCAGTAACTACGTACCCGATGTGACCGGAGGGGGTCCTCCGCCACCAGTTGCCGCCAGTCGGGTACACAAGCGCGACGCACAAGTGCCGGTCGGCAGCACGGGGCTCCGTGTGGGTACCGGTGTCGCCGTGGCCTTCATCGCGCTACTGGCCTTCAAACTGGGCACAGTCACTGCGCTCATCCTCTGCCTGCTTGTGGTGACCTTCGCCGCTGGTGAGGCCTTCGCCGTGCTCCGCAAGGCGGGCTGGCGTCCGGCGACCCTGCTCGGCTTGGTCGGCACCATCTCATTGATGATCGGAGCGTACGACAAGGGCATCGCCGCGCTACCGCTCGTCATAGTGCTCATCACTGTCTTTACGCTCCTGTGGTTCCTGTTCGGGGTGGAGCGGGGTTCGGCCGTAGCCGGTACCGCCGCCACCCTCTTGGTCATCGGGTGGGTAGGGCTCCTGGGCTCGTATGCCGGACTGCTCCTGGCTCCGGGGACGTTCCCGAACCGCCACGGCATCGCCTTTCTGGTCGGTGCCATCATCGCCACGGTGGCCAACGACGTGGGTGCCCTGGTCGTCGGACGCTGGATCGGCAGCCGGCAGTTGGCTCCGAACATCAGTCCCAACAAGACCTGGGAGGGACTGGCCGGTGGGGCCTTGGCCTCGATCCTGGTGTCGACGATCGTGGTTGGAGCCATCCATCCGTGGTCGGCGGCTACAGCCGCGCTCCTCGGTGTGGTGGTCGCCGTGGTGGCTCCCTTGGGTGATCTGTGTGAGTCCCTGCTCAAGCGCGACCTCCGCCTCAAGGACATGGGGACCATGCTCCCGGGCCACGGCGGGGTCCTCGATCGGGTCGATGCCTTGATCTTTGTGCTGCCTGCCACGTACTACCTGGTGCGCGCGCTGAACATCGCTTGAATCTCGGGCAGGCTGGCGACATGACTCCCTCGCCTGGTAGCCGGTTAGAGACCTCGCTGCCAGGTACCCGAGATGGGGTGGCTCCGGTGACCATAAGTATTGTGGGCTCCACCGGATCTATCGGGACTCAGACGCTCGACGTGGTGTCTCAGGATCCCTCCGGTTACAACGTGGTGGCACTGGGTGCCCAGCGTTCGGTTGACCTCTTGGTGGCCCAAGCCCTCGCCTTCCACCCCGCAGTCGTCGCCATCGGGGACGCCTCCCTGGCCACAGAGCTGGCCTCCCGGCTGCCGTCGGGCATCGAGGTCGTAGCCGGCACCGACGGCCTGGCGTCGATTGCCACCGTGGCCGAGGTAGTGGTCAACGGCGTAGTCGGGTTTGCTGGGCTGACGGTCACCTTGGCCGCACTCGAAGCCGGCCGCCGGCTGGCCCTGGCCAACAAGGAGTCGATCATCGCCGGCGGTCCGGTCGTGGCCCGGGTGCGCCAAACCCCGGGGGCCGAAATCATCCCGGTGGACTCTGAGCACTGTGCCGTCCACCAGTGCCTCCGCGCTGGACGTGGCGACGATGTGGCCCGGCTGCTGCTGACGGCCTCCGGCGGTCCATTCCGAGGACGGAAGGCTGACGAGTTGGCCACTGTCGAAGTGGCCGAAGCACTGGCGCATCCGACGTGGACCATGGGCCCGAAGATCACAGTGGATTCGTCGACGCTGATGAACAAGGGGCTGGAGGTGATCGAGGCCCACGAGCTCTTCGGTATTCCCTACGATGCCATCGACGTCGTGGTGCACCCCCAGTCGATCGTCCACTCCATGGTGGAGTTCGTGGACGGGGCCGTTGTGGCGCAACTGTCAATGCCGGATATGCGCCTGCCCATCGGTTATGCGCTGGCCTATCCGGGCCGGTTGGGCACGCCATTCGGGGCCATCGACTGGTCGACCCTGTCAGTCCTCGAGTTCGAGCCGCCCGACCGGACCACCTTCCGCTGCCTGGATCTGGCCTACCTTGCCGGGCGTACCGGTGATCTGGCGCCAGCTTGGTTGAACGCAGCCAATGAGGTAGCGGTCGAGGCGTTCCTGGCCGGCCGTTTGGCTTGGCCGGGCATTGCTGAGGTGGTCGAGGCGACCCTTGATCGTTATGAGGCCGGTGCGGGGGCAGGAGGGCGTACTGTCGATGATGTCCTGGACGCCGATGCCTCCGCACGACGCGTGGCAGTGGAAGTCGTGCGGACCAAGGACGTCCGGTGAGCGCCGTCGATACCGATCCGAGGCAAGTTCCTGACGCTCCGATGGGCGACGGTGATCTGGCACCAGGTCCAAGCGACGGCGGTGTCGTGGGGGGTAAGTCGGCCACTCGGTCACTGGTCGAACTGGGTGCAGTGGTGGCCGCCGTCGTGCTGCTGGCGGTGGTTACCGGCCAGGTCGACCTCCTGATCGTCATTGCCTGCCTGGTCGTCATGATCATGGTGCACGAGGCCGGGCACTTCATGGCGGCCAAGCACGGCCACATGAAGGTCACCGAGTACTTCTTCGGGTTCGGACCCCGGTTGTGGTCATTCCGGAGAGGGGAGACCGAGTACGGGATCAAGGCCATTCCGCTGGGGGGCTACGTGAAGATCCCAGGGATGACCACCCTGGAGGAGGTCGATCCGGCCGACGAGGCCCGCACCTACCGTGAGCAGCCGTTCCACGCCCGCCTGCTGGTGGCCGTGGCGGGCTCCGCCATGCACTTCCTGATGGCCTTCATCCTGCTGTGGGTGCTGGTGACCCTGGTCGGACTGCCCAACGGCGATCATGTCGGTGTCCAGCAGGTGGTGTCCGTGGATGGACGACCCGGTCCAGCCCAGGTGGCCGGGCTTCGGGCTGGTGACGTGGTGATCTCGGCAGACGACCGCAGTGTGCAGGGCAACCCCGACGCTCTGGTCTCGGTGATCCACGATCACCCGGGGGTGCCGATCACCATCGTGGTGCGACGGTCGGGTGCGGAGCGCACCTTGACCGTGACACCGGTCGACGGACGGACCGTGCGCCAATCCGACGTCATCCATCCGCCTGGCACCGATCCCTACGGCCTCATCGGCGTGAGTCTGGGGGCCCCGGTCGAGCGGGTCGGGCCGTTGGCTGGGCTAGTGAGGACCGGCACCGATATGGCACGTTTCTCTTGGGCATCGGTGGTGGGTGTGGCGCATCTCTTCTCGCCGTCTGCCACCGTCCACCGGTTCGGTGAAGTGACCAGCGCCCAGGCGGCCAGCCAGGCCGGGGCCGATGGCACCCGGGTCCAGTCCATCGTGGGGGCAGTCCAGACCGCCACGGATGCCGCCCACGCCGGAATCGGCGAACTGCTGATCATCCTGATCTCGATCAACCTGTTCATCGGGATCTTCAACCTCTTCCCCATGCTGCCCCTCGACGGAGGCCACGTGGCCATCGCCATCTACGAGAAGATCCGGACCGGCCGGTCCAACGTGCGGTACCACGCCAATGTGACCAAGCTCCTGCCGTTTACCTGGGCACTGGTGATCTTCCTCGGGGTGCTGTTCGCCACGACACTGCTCACCGACTTGCTGCACCCCATGGCCAACCCGTTCGGATAGGCGGGACCTGGCCAACCCGTTCCGAGAGGCGGCCCCTTGACCAACTGTCCCAATAGGGGTCGGGTTCGAGGCACCCATCAGGGCTGCCCCCGGTAGGATCAGGACTATGGCCACCCCGACCGGCAACCTGACCGAACGCCGCCCGACCCGCCAGATCCGCGTGGGTGATGTGGCTGTGGGCGGGGGAGCACCGGTGACGGTCCAGTCGATGACCACCACCAAGACGGCCGACGTGGACGGCACCTTGGCTCAGATCTATGCCTTGGCCGCCGCTGGTGCCGACATCGTGCGGTGCACCTGCAACGAAGAGGCCGCGGCCGAGGGCCTGGCCCGCATCGTGCCTCGATCGCCGGTACCGATCATCGCCGACATCCACTTCCACGTGGAGATGGCGTTGGCTGCCCTCGAGGCCGGTGTACAGGGGTTGCGCCTCAACCCCGGCAACCTACGCAAGCCCGAGGAGATCAAGCTGGTGGCGGCCGAGGCCAAGGACCGCGGCGTGCCCATCCGTATCGGGGTCAACGCCGGGTCGCTTCATCCTGATCTCTACAAGAAGTACGGCGGGGCCACCCCCGAAGCGCTGGTGGAGTCCGCCCGTATGGAGCTGGCCTACTTCGCCGAAGTGGGATTCGATGACGTGAAGATCTCGGTCAAAGCCTCTTCGGTTCCGCTCATGATCGACTCCTATCGGCTGGCCTCGGAGACGTTCGACTATCCGCTGCACCTTGGAGTGACCGAGGCAGGTCCTCCGCCCGGTGGGCTGCTGAAGGGCACCGCTGGGATCGCCACGTTGCTGGCCGAGGGGATCGGCGACACCATCCGGTACTCGCTGACCGCCGACCCGGTAGAGGAGGCGCGGGCCGGTCGCCAGCTCCTCGAGGCCCTCGGGCTGCGCGAGCGCAAGGGGCTCGACCTCATCGCCTGCCCCAGTTGCGGCCGATCCGAAATAGATGTCATCGCTGTGGCCCAGGCCGCCCAAGCCGCGTTGGAGAACCGGAACCTGCCGATCCAGGTGGCGGTCATGGGGTGTGTCGTAAACGGTCCGGGCGAAGCCCGCGAGGCCGATCTGGGAATCGCCGCAGGACGCAAGCGGGGGCACCTGTTCATCAAGGGGAAGATCGTCCGAGTGGTCCCCGAGGACCAGATGGTCGAGGCCCTGGTGGCTGAGGCCGAACGCCTGGTAGCCGAAGGCGTGGAGGCCCGGTTGGCGGCAGCCGATGCTGGGGCCGAGGCTGAAGCCGAAGCCGACCGGCGGGAGCTACTCGATGCCAAGGGGGACGATGCCAACGCCTCGGAAACGAGGGTCGACCTGATCCGCAAGCGCTTCGGTGACGAGGCTGCGTCGAACACCTGAGGGACGGTGTAGTGAAGGACGGTGTTCTGGAGGGATGGATCCCGACGGAAGGGTACGTGGGGCGGGCCTGAGGACGGACGGTAGGCTCTCCGCCCATGCGCATGTCCCGTCTCATGGTCCGAACCCTCCGAGAGGCCCCGGCTGACGCCGAGGTGGCCAGCCACCAGCTGCTGGTCCGGGGCGGGTTCATCCGCCGCCTGGCCTCCGGTGTCTATACGTTCTTGCCGCTCGGACTCCGGGTCCTGCACAACATCGAAGCAGCCATCCGCGAAGAGCTCGACGCCGCTGGCTGCCAGGAGCTGCTGCTGCCCGCCCTGCACCCTCGCGAGCTGTGGGAGCAGAGTGGACGTTCCCAACTGTTCGGGAGCGACGCCCTACCGGCCATGACTGTCGAAGGCCGGGGTGGGTCGTTTGTACTCGGGCCGACCCATGAAGAAGTCGTCACGGTGACCGTGGGAGCCGAGGTCGACTCCTACCGCCAACTGCCGCTCACCGTGTATCAGATCCAGGTCAAGTTCCGCGATGAGGCCCGTCCCCGCTTCGGCCTGCTGCGGACCCGTGAGCTCATCATGTGCGACGGTTACTCGTTCGACGTGGACAAAGAGGCGATGCAGGTCACCTACCAGGTCGTCTACGACGCCTACCTGCGGATCTTCGCCCGTATGGGCCTCGACGTCTCGCCGGTCGAGGCCGAGTCGGGCGCCATCGGGGGAGACGTGAACCACGAGTTCATGGTCCCCTCGGCGGTGGGTGAGGACCACTTCGTCCGCTGCGTGGCCTGCGGATACGCTGCCAATGTGGAGGCCGCCACCCGTGGTGGGTTCGGTGAACTCACGCCACCAGCCGAAGGTGCCGCCGGGCTGGTGGAGCATCACACCCCTGACCGACCTGGCATCGACGAGGTGGTCGGATTCTTCGACGATGCCGGGATCACCTCGGCGGACTTGCTGAAGAGTCTCGCCGTGATCGATGCCGAGGGGCGACCGGTACTGCTGCTCCTCTCGGGTGACCGCGAGGCCCGACTGCCCACCGGATGGCGCATGTTCGAAGATGCGGACTTCGCTGCTCACCCGACCCTGATCAAGGGGTACATCGGGCCCATGGGCCAGCAGTCAGGTGGAATCGTCGTCATCGCCGACATGGGTGTGACCCGTCCCGGCCCATGGATCACCGGCGCCAACAAGGTCGACCACCATGTCGCCGGCGTGCTGGTTGGCCGCGACTTCACGGTCGACGAGTGGGGCTCCTATGCCCAGGTGGTCACCGGTGACGACTGTCCCCGCTGCGGTCAGGCCGTCGATCTGGTGCGTTCGGTCGAGGCCGCCCATACATTTCAGTTGGGTACGAAGTACTCCGACGTCATGACCGGTGCCTCGTTCGTGGCTGAGGACGGCGGCGAGGCCGTGTTCTCCATGGGGTGCTACGGGATGGGCGTCTCCCGCCTCCTGGCTGTGGTGGCTGAGGAGAACCACGACGACAAGGGCTTGATCTGGCCGACCGAGTTGGCGCCCTACCAGGTCCATCTCGCCGCACTGGGCGCCGGACGAGCGCCCGAGGTGGCCGCGGCCGCCGACGACCTCTATCAACGCCTAGTGGCCGCCGGTATCGACGTCCTCTACGACGACCGGGACGTGTCCCCAGGAGTGAAGTTCGCCGATGCCGACCTGCTGGGGGTCCCGGTGCGCCTCGTCGTGGGTTCCAAGGGCGTAGCCCGGGGCATCGTGGAGTGGCGGTCCCGCAGGACGGGCGAGGAGCGCGAAGCCGACCTGAACGGTCCCATCGAGGCATTCCTCGCCGTCTAAGCCCAAAGGGATGGCCTACTGACCAGAAATCTGGTCAGTAGGCCATGTCTGGCCGACAGAAATAGTTGCCGAAGCGGGCTGCTGCGGTGCAGGTCAGGGTATCGCTCGCCTCTGGTCGCTGCTATAGTTTCCTGGCTGGTGATGGTTGGGGTGTAGTGACGCTGACAAGCGTGGGCCACCAGCCCACGCTTTTGTTTTTGTCGGAAACACCTTCACCAGGCGTGAATCCGACAGCAGGACCAGCAGGACCAGCAGGACCGATAGCCGAACATAGACACCGGAGAGGAGTGAGCGCAGATGGTCGAGGATCTTTTTGCCCTACTCCAACCGGCGGTGGTTGCCGCCAATCTCGAGCTGGTCGACGTCGAGCTCAAGGCTGGCATCCTCCAGGTGACCGTCGACTGCGAGGGTGGCGTGGACCTCGAGGCGCTCACGGATGCCAACCGAGCCGTGTCCACGCTGCTTGACGAGATCGACCCGATCCCGGGGCGTTACTCGCTCGAGGTGTCGAGTCCTGGGATTGAGAGGCCGCTGCGCACCCCGGTCCACTTCGTCAAAGCGATAGGCGCCACAGTCACGGTCAAGACCCGTCCCCAGGTCCTCGGTGACCGGCGACTACGGGGCACCCTGGTCACCTCGGACGACAACGGGTTCACCCTCGCCGTCGAGGGCTCTGATGGCGAACCGGTGCCGTTGGCATACGGCGACGTAGACAGTGTCCGCACGGTATTCGTGTGGGGGGGCCAGGACGCCCCCAAGGGCGGCCAGGCCGCACGGAAGCCGGGCGCCAAGAAGACAGCCCAGCAGAAGACGACGCAGAAGAGGAAGCAGGACACAACCCCATGAGCAAGACGAACTTCGAGTTCCTGGACGCCCTGGGCCAGATCGCCCGGGACAAGGGAATCTCCGTCGAGACACTGCTCGACGCCTTGGCCAACGCGCTGGTCGCCGCCTATAAGCGTCGCCCCGACGCGGCCGAAGAGGCCGTGGTCACCATCGACCCGGACTCCGGTGAGATCCGTGTCTACGGACAGGAACTCGATGAGGACGGCAACGTCATCCGCGAGTGGGACGACACGCCGAACGACTTCGGCCGCATCGCGGCCCAGACGGCTAAGCAGGTCATCCTCCAACGCATCCGTGAGGTCGAGCGCGACCTCAAATACGAGGAGTACGCCGGGCGTGAAGGTGACATCGTCACCGGTATCGTCCAGCAGACCGACAATCGGTACACCCTTCTTGACCTGGGCAAAGTCGAGGCACTGTTGCCGCAGGCCGAGCAGGTCTCTTACGAGCGCTACGAGCACGGCGCCCGACTGAAGGCGTACATCGTCGAGGTTCGCAAGACGACCAAGGGCCCACAGATCGTGGTCAGTCGGAGCCATCCCGGTCTGATCAAGCGGCTGTTCGAGCTCGAGGTCCCCGAGATCTCGTCGGGTGCAGTGGAGATCAAGGCTGCGGCCCGCGAGCCCGGTCATCGGACGAAGATCGCCGTGTGGTCCAACGACCCGAACGTCGATCCGGTTGGCGCATGCGTAGGTGCCCGCGGATCGCGCGTGCGCATGGTCACCAACGAGCTCCGCGGCGAGCGAGTCGACGTCGTTCCCTACTCCGACGACCCGGTGGAGCTCATTCAGTCCGCACTGGCTCCGGCTCGGGTGCGCGAGGTCCGGCTCGACGATGAGTCAGGTACGGCCACGGTCATCGTCAGCGACTACCAGCTGTCCTTGGCCATCGGCAAGGAAGGCCAGAATGCGCGCTTGGCCGCACGCCTGACCGGGTGGCGGATCGACATCAAGAGCGAGACCCAGTTGGCCGAGGAAGAGTCGGGCTATGCCGGCGAGGAGTGGGCCGAGGGCGAATGGGTCCAGAACGAGGCCGGCGAGATGGTTTGGCAGCCGGCCGAGGGCGGATCTGCCGTGTCGGCCACCGAGTGGGCCGAAGGCGCTGACGGGGCCGATGAGGCTGCAGCAGATGGCGCCTCTGCTGTTGTTGACGCCGGAGTGGATGCCAGTGCCGACGATTCGGCTGACGCCGCCGCCGAGGATGCATCGAGTGCTGATGACGCAGAAGCGACGATTGCAGCGTCCGGAGACGGCGATCCAGAGGCAGCCACGAGCGCCCCGGAGTCTTCAGATGATGGGGCACAAGCCGAGGAGGATCCGGCATAGTCCCTCAGCGGACCTGCATCGGGTGTCGTCGGATCGGTCCGACGGACGCCATGGTGCGGGTGGTGCGTCTCGGGGACGGTTCACTAGCCCTAGGACGTGCGCTCCCGGGTCGCGGCGCATGGTTGTGCCGGGATTCGACTGCCTGCATCGACACGGCGCTGAAGCGTCGGGCGTTCGAGCGGGCCCTGCGGGGCCCCGTGGGTACGGGAGCGGTCGATGCCCTGCGACAGGAGCTCGATTTTTCCACTGGAGATGCAGGCCCAAGGGGTCTGGAGAGTCCAGTGTTGTGATGTGCGAGGATGGAGGGTCGTATGTGCGCTTTGGCATGTATGACATCGAAGGAAGGGCAGTAACAGCCGTTGCCGAAGAAAATCCGGGTATACGAGCTCGCTCATGAGCTTGGCCTGACCAACAAGGAGGCCCTTGACCTCTGCCTGTCCCTCGGGATGGGAGTCAAGAGTCATTCGTCGTCCGTCGAGGACGCCCAAGCCGACCGCGCTCGCCGTAAGGCTGACGCTGAGGGTCTACGTCGCCCAGTCCAGCCCGAAGAGCCGGTAGCCCCGGCGAAGAAGGCCGCCGCCAAGAAGGCTCCGGCTACGAAGGCGGCAGCTGCTGCGGCGGCCCCAGGATCGACCACCGAAGCACCTGGTGAGGTTGAAACTGAGCCGACACCGGCCACCCCGATCAAGCGGACTGGGGCGCGGCTGGTCACTAGCCGGCCTGCATCCGAGCAGCCCAGTGCTGCTCCGGCGGCCGCCCCGACCCCAGCTCCGGCGGCTGCCCCCGCCCCGGCCCGAGTTCCGGCCCCCGTCGCACCGGCTGCAGTCGCTCCGGCTCCTGCTCCTGCGCCGGCTCCTGCACCGGTGGCTGCAGCCGCTCCTGCTCCTGCACCGGCCACTGCGCCGGCACCGGTGGCTGCAGCCGCTCCTGCACCTGCACCGGTAGCCCCTGCTGCACCTGCTGCACCCGCTGCCCCTGCCGCCACCCAGCCCGTAGCGGCTTCCATCGATGCACCGGCTGCGCCGGCACCCGCGGCTGCGACCGCGGCTGCGGTTGCTCCGACGGCCGTAGCGGCCGCAACCCCTGCAGCCCCCGGTTCGGCTCCGGCCAAGGCCCCGACCAGCGCGTCGGGCCGGCCCATCCCACCGCCCCCTGGTGGTCCTCCTCGCTCGGTCACCGGCAAGCCCATCCCACCGCCCCCTGGGGCTGGAGGACGGCGCACCCCCCCGAGTACCCAGCGGCCAGGCGGTTTCACCGGTCGGCCCGGTGCCCCTGGGGCAGGTGCCAGTCGACCGGGAGCACCCCGTACCGGTGGCCCTCCGGGTGCCACGGGTGGCGGCTACGGCGGTCGTCCTGGAGGGACCTCTGGAGGCTTCGGTGGCAATCGTCCCGGTGGCGGTCCCGGTGGCGGTCCTGGTGGTGGCCCTGGCGGACCAGGTGGCCCTGGCGGCGG
>JBAXCY010000067.1:0-13752 GCA_037141235.1 Acidimicrobiales bacterium
CTTTCCCATGCATCGAGTCGACCCGATGTGGAGATCATCGACCTCGAGCGCCTGTACTACGGGTCCTAGGTACGCCAGCTCGGTGGGTGGATGTACCCAGAAAGACACATCCGCACCTGACCTCCTGTCCGTGGACACCTCCGAACCGGATGCAACCACTCGCCACTCGACTGAGCGACCGCATTCCGGTCTTCTCTGTCCTCGGGTCAGCATTGTTCGTCTCCGGTCGTAGCCCGGCGACGTGCTGGAGGAAACACCACTGGCTGAACCACTTATCGAAAAACTGGCCGGATCTGGTATCGAATCAGATACCGCTCCAGCGCCGATTCCTGCCAACGCCCACCCATATGCGAGCTGGTGACCTTCTGGATGGGGGCTTTACCAGTTGCCAACTTCTTGGCCAGGCGCCGGGTGGACTCGGTGAAGGTGACCGACGGCTTAGAACGGTCCCGTGACTTGATCCGGGGGAACCCGAGCGGCTGTACTACGCCCGAGGAACCAGCGCGAGCTGGCGGGACTGGGCAACGAAGCGGCCCGTGCTGTCCCACACCTCACCGTCTTCTTCCAAGAATCCGCCGGTGATGAACCGGGTGGTGAAACGGCACCGGAGCCACCCAGGGGCCGGTCGGGCCCGCACGTGGGTGGTGAGCTCCACCGTGGGGGTCCACGCCACCGGCAGGTCGGCGTTGAAGATGGTCGGAGGGAAGGCATCGAGCGCGCACAGCAGGGCGACGGTGTCGACCGACTCTCCCTCGGGGAGCCGGAACCACCCGGCTACCTTCAGCTCGCCGCTGCGCTCGGCCCGGACGAACCCGACATCGTCGGGGTGGACGAAAAGGTCGACCTTTCCCATGAACTGCGGGGGGAACGTATCGGTCGGCCGGAGGAACACGCACTCGTCGGGTGGGGGCAGGTCGGGAGGCGAACCATCGACCAACAGGTCGTCCTCGACTTCGGTCAGATCCCCGAAGGTGCCCAGCACCGACACGAGCGCCTTGCCGTCGGCTCGAATCACCGCCGAGGCGTTGGCCAGACGCCGACCCTCCTTGATGACCTCGACATCGATGTCGATGGGTCCCGGCTTACCGGGAGACAGGAAGTGGGCAGTGACGGTCACCGGATCGGGACGCCCGGTGGCTTCGGCCATGGCGCGGGCGGCGATGGCGATGAGATAGCCCCCGTTGGCGTTGCTGGCGATGTCCCAGCCCGGTTCGATCGTCGCCCGCCACGACGTCTCATCGTGGCGTAAGACAGCGGTGGCCGATGCGAACTGCCCGTCCATTCAGGACCCTCCGAGGACCGTCGGCTCCACGCCGTCCCATAGGCCGACCGGGGCCTTGCCTACCGGGTAGTGGCCCGGCTGGCGGCCCGAGGCCATCTTTTCGATGCGGGCCGTCATGCCCGGGCTGAGGGCATCGGCCTGGATCATCTCAATGTAGGTGTGGGTAGCGTTGCCTACATCGAAGAAGTCGCGCTGCCAGCTCCACTGGTGGTTGCCGCCGTAGCGGAACCAGCTACCGCCCAGCCCGGCTATCTCGTAGTGACTGCCGTCCGCACGGGTGGCATCAGCCACCTGCTTCCACAGGCCGAGGATCTCTCCCTGGACCTCGTCGATGAGGATGCGCTGATAGGGGTAGGTCCATCCGCCCAGACCGGCCATCTCCAGGCCGACGGCGTACTCGCGGATCTGATCGCGGCCCACGGCCATGAACTCGTCATTGGGGCCGACGTTCCAGCCGTAGGTGGCGTCCTCGGTGAACATCTCGGCCAGGGGGAGCCAGTCGAGGTTCTCCTCACAGGTGCGGTTCAGGTCCAGCCAGCGCTGCATCGTCTCTTCAAGCTCACTGCGAGGGTATGACGGCACGGGGCAACTCCTTGTCGGTGGTTCGTGGGCAGTAGGGGTCGGTCAGGTAGGGGTCGGTCGGGTCGTGTGGAACGGGGTCAGTCGTCGATGAGCGAGAGTGCATGGGTGGGGCAGAAGCGCACCGCGGCCTCGACCGCAGATCGCAACGTCTCTGGCGGGTCCGGGTCGAGGATTACCACCATGTGATCCTTGCCTACGGCGAATACGTCTGGAGCTTCTGACTCGCACACACCGTGGCCTTGGCACAGGTCGGGGTCGACTGCGATCCGCATCAGCCGACTCCCGTCGGTGGGGCGCCGACACCACGGGTGCTGCGGGCAACGGCTCGGCGCCGGTAGCGGACGTTGCAGGGCTGGGCCAACTGGACGACCATCTTGGAGTGATCGTTGCGGTAGGAGGCGGCCGGTTGGGCCAGGTCGAACTCCCAGTCGAGGAGGAGGACGCTGAAGATGGCCTTCAACTGCATCATGGCGAAGGCTTGGCCAACACACCGGTGTCGTCCGGCGCCGAAGGGGATCCATGTCCATGGATTGCTCCGGTCCTCTTCCATGGGCACGAGGTAGCGGGCCGGCTGGAACGTGTCCGGGTCGGGGAAGTCCGACGCGATCCGGTTGGACACCGACGGGCTGGCTCCAACCATCTGGCCCGCCTCGATCGTGTATCCCTCGCATTCAAGATCCTCCTTGGCCACCCGCAGCAGAAGGATGAGCGGGGGATGCAGGCGGAGTGCTTCTTTGATGGCTGACTCAACCCGGGGCATCTCCCGCAATGCCTGGTAGCTGACCTCAGCACCTCCGGCGTAGAGCTCGGCCAGTTCGTCGTCGACGATGGCCATCTCGCCTTCGTTGCGTAGCAACTCGATCAGGGTCCATGCCGCCGTGCCCGAGGTGGTGTGGTGCCCGGCGAACATCATGGAGATGAACATGCCGGTCACCTCGTCAGCCACAAACCGGTCGGTGCCGTCGGGGTTCTTGATCGACATCAGCACATCGAGCAGGTCACGGTCATCATCGGCTGGAGGTGGTTCGAGGGCTCGGCGATTCATGATGGCCTGGACCAGCTCCACCAAGCCGATCCGGGCGGCATCGCGCTGACGGAAGCTCTCGATGTCGGCATACGGGTCGACGTAGGCGATGGCGTCGGTGCCCTTTTCGAGGTCGTGGTAGAGCCGGCCGAAGCGCTGGTCGAGCTGATCGCGGAACCGCTTACCGATCAGGCAGGCCGAGGACGTGTAGATGGTCAGCTCGGCGAACCAGCCGAGGAGGTCGATCTCCCCTTCGTCGTCCCAGTTGGCCACCATGGCCCCCACCTCGGCGGCGATGGTGGCGGCGTGGCCCCGCATGAACTTGTCGCGCAGCGCCTGGTTGTGGAGCATCTCGCGCCGGCGCTCGGGCGGGGCGTCGAACACCACGCCCTCGCCGAACACCGGAGTCATAAAGGGGTACGCCTCGGCCTGGTCGAGCACCTCCTCGGGGGCTCGAAAGAACAATTCGTTGGCCTCGGCGCCGCTCAGCAGAACCACGTCCTTGTCGGCCAGCCGGAAGATCCCGACATCGCCGCACTCGTCACGCACCCGTTGCATGAGACCGATCGGATCGACTCGTAACTCCTCCAAGTGCCCGGTTCCTCCCTCGTCCCCTGAGACCCGGGGTGGCAGACGTCTTCCAGTGTCGATGGTCATCAGGATGCGCCTCCTGGGTGTGGGTCAGTTGGGTGCGGGTCAGTCGATGAAGATTCCGCTGGTGCGGCGATGGGCGCCTCGGGCTGCAGTTCGATGACGGTGGCGTGGGTACCTCGGGGCAAGGAGACGGCGGCACAGATCGCCTGGGCCACCCCGGCGGGCCGCATGAAGTTGGCGTGGCGGGCGAACCCCCAGGCTGCCCACTCCTCGATGACCTGGCCGGTGACCTCGGGGTCCCAGTCCATGCCCATCCCGGTCAACGTGGGGCCCGGACGCAGGATGGTGGCCCGCACTCCGGATCCTTCGAGTTCCATCTGGAGCGAGTGCACGTAGCCCTCGAGGCCCCACTTGGAGGTGACGTAGGCGGCCATGGCTGGCCTAGGGCGCTCGGCTACGTCGGAGGTCACGAAGACGATGTCGCCTCGCTGCCGCTCCACCATGGCGGGCAGGAGCGCCCGGACCAGGTGGTGGGTTCCGACCACGTTGACGGCCAGCACGGCCTCGAGCGAGGCGGCGTCGGTGTCGAGCACGGATCCGGCCATGTTCTGGGCGGCGTTGGAGACCACGATCTCGATCTGTCCGAGGGAGTCGACGGCAGCGGCGGCGAACCGCTCCACCGAGGTGCCATCGGCCAGGTCGAGGTGGATGGCCACAGCTTCGCCACCGGCGGCCCGGATCTCAGATGCGGCGTCCTCACACTCGGACACCCGGCGGGCACCGAGGACCACCGGATGGCCCAGGGCGGCAATGGCAATGGCCGTGGCTCGGCCGATGCCCGACGACGCTCCGGTTACAACAGCCGGGCGCAGTTCAGGATTTGGAGGGAACTTGGCCATCAGCGCATCACCACCGTGGTGGGCAGGGCGGCCAGGCCCCGGACGTTGATGGAGTGGACCCGTTCGATGCCCGCGGCATCGATGTCGTACTCGGCTACCCGGGTCACCAGTTCGTGCAGGGCGATGCGGGCCTCCATGCGGGCCAGCGGGGCACCCATGCAGAAGTGGCGGCCGCTGCCGAAGCTGACCAGCTTGGTGGTATCCCGGTCGAGGTCGTAGCGGTCGGCGTCGGCAAAGACCGATTCGTCTCGGTTGGCCGAGCCGACCAGCAGCAGCACCCGCTCGCCCTCGGCGATGGTGGTCTCGTGCAACTCGATAGGAAGGCGTGCCACCCGCAGCAGCATCTGGCTCGAGGTGTCGTAGCGGAGGGTCTCCTCGGCCCAGTCGGCCACTCGACCCGGGTCGGCGAACGGCTTGGCCCGCTCGTCCGGGTTCCGCCATCCCCAGTACCAGGCGTTGCCGAGCAGCTTGGTGGTCGTCTCATTGCCGGCCACCACCATGAGGAAGAGGAAGGCGATGATCTCCTCGTCGGTGAGCCGGTCGCCGTCGATCTCGGCATCGAGGAGCGCAGACGTCATGTCGTCGGTGCGCGACTTGCGGCGTTCGTCCACCATGGACTGGTAGTAGACGACCAGGTCCAAGGCGGCGGCCATGCCTTCAGGGGGGACGTCGTAGACGCCGTCGTCGCGGTGGAGCACCAGATCGGCGAGGCGACGGAGCTCGGCTCGGTCGACGACGGGCACGCCCATCATCTCGGAGATCACGTCCATCGGCACCTTGCCAGCGAAGTCCTCGATGAAGTCGAAGGTGCCGCGCTCCAAGGCGGGCTCGAGATGCTCGAGGGTGATCTCGCGGATGCGATCTTCCATGGCGTTGACCTTGGTCGGAGTGAACCCCTTGCCGGCCAGCGAGCGCATGCGGGTGTGCTTGGGCGGGTCGAGGGCCAGGAACGACATGGTCCGATAGGCCTCGGGGCTGAAGGCGCTCGGGTCGAGGGATACGCCGTAGGCGTTGGAGTAGTCGTCTACGTTGCGGAACGCGCTGAGCACGTCTTCGTGGCGGGACAGCGCCCAAAAGTCGAACTCGTCGCTGCGGTAGACGGGGGCCTCGGCCCGCAGGCGGGCGTAGGTCGGATAGGGGTCCTCGTGCATGCCGTATGCGTAGGGGTTGTAGGTAACAGGCCCGCGCACCTCGGTGGTGGTCATCGTCGGTCTCCGTTCGCCGGGGTGCCCTGGACTGGGGTGTTGTGGGACGAGGCACCATCCACCAGCAGGGTGGCCGCCTCGGCCAGGAAGACCGGGATATCGAGGAACGAGCGATGGCCGGTGCCTGCGGCCAGCAGCGCCCCCGAATACGAGGCCTCCAGCACCCGAACCACCAACGGGTCGACCTCAGGCCCGACGGCGGCAGTCAGGCGCCGGTGGGTGAGGGCGCCGATACGGTCCCGCAGGTGGGCCACATCGGGCGACGGGCTGATCATGGCCACGGTGCAGGCATCGATGAGGGCGGGGCGCTCGGCGGCAAAGGGGATCATGTCCCGCACTGTCTGCTCGATGCGTGCGGCCATGGGGACCGACTCGTCCGTGTCGACCGGAGCGAGCGCCTCCATCCGGCGCCAAAATACCTCGGCCAGCAGGTGATCCTTGGAACTGAAGTAGGTGTAGGCGGTGGCGGGGGCGACGCCTGCCCGCTTGGCCACGCCTCTCACGGTCAGTCCGGCGTAGCCAACTTCCTCGGTCTCCTCTTCGGCGGCCCGCACCAGTGTGGCCACGGCTTCGGCCTGGCGGGCACTGAGCCGACGCCGGGTGGCCTCGATGTCGACGACCGGCGAGGTGCTGTCCGTAAGCGGGGTGGCAGCGGTAGCGGTCACGGTGTCCTCGTGACGGATCCGGGCACCGGAAGGTCGACCCGCGACGGCAGGTGAGGGGTGCCATCGCGCATGGGCGGAAAGGCGAAGGTGGCCGCGGTAGTCATGGAAGTGATCTTGGTGATCTCGGCCTCGGGCAGGGTGACGTTGTCGTCGTCGATGATGACCTCCCACCGGCAGTGCGGCGACTGGTCGGAAGGGACCCGAGGAGGCCGGTGCACGTGGGTGACGTGGGCCTTGGGGTTGATGGCCTGGGCGGTCACGTCGAAGGTGCCGTCCTCGATGTGGTGGCACATCCCGGTGACCATCTTGTCGCCCCACGGCTCGGCATCCATCAGTGCACCGCAGTAGGCGAGCTCGAAGAAGCCGTGCTTGTCGTCGACCACCTCGTAGCGGACATCGAGGTAGTGGTGGGGGAAGCCGGGGTCGAGCTGGAGGACCTTGAAGATGTCCTGGACGGTGTCGCCCCGCACTCCCATGATCCGACGCAGGCGCTGGCCGTAGACCGGGCTGGCTCCGCGCCACTCCTCGATGGCCAAGCGCTCCATCTCCTCCATGCCGTGCGACATACCGATGGCTGCACACATCGACCGGTCCAAGATGTGGACGGCCTGGGCGTACTCGCGGACCAAGCGGACCAGGGCTGCACGCGACAGGTCTTCGTAACGGAAGTCAGCCCGGAACTCACCGGAGTAGTCGGCCATGCCATCGGCGTCCGATGGTGACGCTTCGGCACCGGCGTGCGCATTGGTATCGGTCATGTGTCCAGACTATAGTCCAGACACTTGTCCAGCAACGGGGGAGATCCTGTGTCCGTAGAACAGACAGCATCGGACGGTTCGCCGGGGGGCGACACCGGACCGACCATCGGAGTCATCGGGCTCGGAGCCATCGGGGACGGCGTAGCCGCCAGTGTCCATGCCGCCGGGTTTTCGCTCGTGGTGTGCGACGTGCGCGTTGAGGCGACGGATCGGCACGCTGGCTATGCCACCGTGGCCGCATCCCCTGCCGATGCCGCTCGGGCTGCCGACATCGTGGTGGTGGCTGTGGTCAACGACGACCAGGTCCATGCCGTGCTGTCCGGACCTGACGGTGCGCTTGTCGCTGGGGGGCCCGACACGACATTCGTGGTGGTCAGCACGATCACGGCTGCATGTGTGGCTGCCATCGGGGCCGAAGCGGCAACAGTCGGTGCGCCGGTCGTCGACTGCGGGGTGAGCGGTGGCCCGTCTGCTGCTGCCTCGGGCGACCTGGTCTGCATGGTCGGTGGCGACAGCGACGTAATCGCTCAGTTGGCTCCGCTGTTCGACGCCATCGGATCGCTGTCGGTCACCATGGGACCGTTCGGCACCGGCTTGGCTGCCAAGTTGGCCCGCAACCTGGTGCAGTACGGGGGATGGCTGGCCGCCTACGAAGGCCAGGTGCTGGCTGAGGCCGCGGGCATCGACCTGTCGAAGCTGGCCAAGGTGATCAAGGCCAGCGATGCCCGCATCGGCGGGGCCTCGGCATTGATGTTCCGGTCCACGGTGGCCCCGTTCACCGACACCGATGACAAGGGTCTGGTGGGCGCCATGCGCTCGGCAGCAGCTCTGGCCCACAAGGATCTCCAGGCCGCCCTGGCCCTGGCTGGCGACCTCGATGTGGACCTGCCGCTGACGGCCATGACCGACGAACGCTGCGACGACATCTTCGGGGTCGGCGGGACTGACGGCTCAACGACCAACACGAAGACCGAGGAGACAGCAGAGTGAGCACCGATACGAAGAGCAGCCTCGGTCCGATCGTGGGCGAAGAGCGGATGCTGGTCGACGGGGTTCTGCGCCCAGCCCGGTCCGGCAGGGTATTCGAGACGATCAACCCGGCCACCGGTGAGGTCCTGGGAGTTGCCGCTGACGGTGGGGCCGAAGATCTCGACGATGCCATCGGCGCGGCCCGACGGGCGTTCGACGAGACGGACTGGTCGACCAACGTGGAGAAGCGAGTGGCCGGTCTGCGCCAGCTGCACAGCGCGCTGTTGTCCCATGCCGAAGAGCTTCGGCCTATGACCGTGGCCGAGGTCGGATCACCGCTGAACATGACGTACCACGCGCAGCTGAACACCCCGATCGAGTCGCTGGCGTGGGTGGCCGACCTGCTCGAGGGATATCAGTTCGAGACTGACCTTGGCAACGCTGCCCCCATCGGCATTCCGTCGCACCGTTGGGTCCGACGGGAGGCCACCGGCGTGGTGGGTGCGGTCACACCGTGGAATGTGCCCCACCAGATCAACCTGGCCAAGTTGGGACCCGCTCTGGCCGCTGGCAACACGGTGGTCCTCAAGCCCGCCCCCGATACCCCGTGGTGCGCCACCGTGCTGGGTCGGATCATCGCCGAGGAGACGGACATCCCCCCGGGTGTGGTCAATATCGTGTCGTCTGCCGACCACGCTGTCGGGGCGCTGCTGTCCACCGACCCCCGGGTGGACATGGTCAGCTTTACTGGATCCACAGCCACAGGCCGCAAGGTCATGGCTGGCGCCTCGGAGACGATCAAGAAGGTCTTCTTGGAGCTCGGCGGCAAGTCCGCCTTCGTGATCCTCGATGATGCTGACTTCGGTGGGGCGTGCGCCACCGCAGCCTTCACCGTCTGCACCCATGCTGGCCAGGGGTGCGTGATCACCACCCGGCTCATCGTGCCCCGCCATCGGTTCGATGAGGCCGTCGAGTCCACGGCCAAGGTCATGGCCGCGCTGCCCGCTGGTGACCCGACCGATCCGGGCACGGTGTGTGGTCCGCTGATCAGCGCCCGCCAGCGCGACCGGGTGGAGGGCTACCTCCGCATGGCCGCCGACGAGGGTGGCTCGTTCGTCCTCGGTGGCGGTCGGCCCGAGGGGATGGGGAACGGCTTCTTCGTGGAGCCCACCTTGATCGTGGGTCTGCCCAACTCGTCGCGCGTGTCCCAAGAGGAGATCTTCGGGCCGGTCCTGGTCGTCATCCCTCACGACGGGGATGACGATGCTGTGGCCCTGGCCAACGACTCGATCTACGGTCTCTCGGGCTCGGTATGGGGCGAACGTGAGCGGGCCGTGGCCGTGGCCAACCGGATCCGCTCCGGCACCATGGGCATCAACGGTGGCCTGTGGTTCAGCCCCGATGTGCCCTTCGGCGGGTATAGACAGTCGGGCGTAGGACGCGAGTCAGGCGTGGCTGGGTTCGAGGAGTACTTGGAGACCAAGTCGCTGGCTGAGCCGGCCTGACGATCCAGACCGGGCCAGACCGGGTCAGACCGGGCCGGACCGGGCCAGACCATGACCACGATGACGTGAACGACCAGAAGAGTGGAGGCACCATGAGTGAGACATCGCAGAGCGCACGGGCCGCAGGCCGGGCCAAGATGGACGAGGTCTACGGATTTTCTGTCGACCCCGACACCATCGAGGGCCCCTACGTCGACGTCACCGTCGACCACCTGTTCGGGGCCATCTGGACCCGGGAGGCCCTCGAGATTCGGGACCGCCGGATGCTGACCATCGGGGTGCTGGCCGCCCTGGGCCAGGCACCGCTGCTGGAGATCCAGTTCCGCTCCGCCCTGGAACGGGGCGAACTGACCGAGGAGCAGGTCCGCGAGATCGTCCTCCACCTGGCTCACTACATCGGCTGGCCGCTGTCCACCGGGGTCAACGCCGCCGCCGAGAAGATCATCGCCCAATGGGCCAAGCAGGCCGCGGCCGACACCGCCGACACCAAGGAGTCCTGACCATGACCGATGCATCCGCAACAACTACTGGACCCACCATCACCTTTGACTTCACCAGCAAGGTGGCTATCGTCACCGGGTCGGCCGGCGGGATCGGCCAGGCCTATGCCGAGGCCCTCGCTGATGCCGGAGCATCGGTGGTGGTGGCCGACATCGACATCGACAAGGCCGAAGCCGTGGCCGCCGGGATCCGCACCGCGGGTGGCCAGGCCATCGGCGTAGCTGTCGACGTGGCCGACCCAGCCTCGGCCGAGGCCATGGCGGCGGCTGCTGTCGATGCCTTCGGAGGCATCGACTACCTGGTCAACAACGCCGCCATCTTCGGCGGCATGAAGTTGGACTTGTTGTTGACCGTCGACTGGGAGTACCTCAACCGGTTCTTGTCGGTGAACATGCTGGGCGCCCTCAACTGCGTGCGGGCCTGCTACCCAGCCATGAAGGCCCGAGGCGGCGGCGCTGTGGTCAACCAGTCCTCCACCGCCGCCTACATGTACGCCGGTTTTTACGGTCTGGCCAAGGCCGGAGTGAACTCGATCACCCAGCAGATGGCCCACGAACTCAGCGGTGCCCATATCCGGACCAATGCCATCGCACCCGGTCCCATCGACACCGAGGCGTCGCGCAACGTGGTGCCCGACGTCTTTATGAAGCCGATCCTGGCCGGACTGGCCATCAAGCGCCAAGGTGTGCCCGAAGATCTGGTGGGGATGTGCCTGTTCCTGCTGTCCGACGAGGCCTCGTGGATCACCGGCCACGTGTTCAACGTCGATGGTGGCCAGGTCGTGCGCCCGTGACGGATGCCAGTGACGGAATGGCCGGTGACGACACGTTGGACGACCACCGGATCGAACTCGAGTTCCTCGACAGCGTCATGGTCATCACCTTCGACCGGCCCGAGGTCCGCAACGCCTTCGACAAGGCCATGTACCGCGCCGTGGCTGGTGCCCTGTCCGGGGCCCTCGAAGACGATGAGGTCCACGCCGTAGTGCTGACCGGCCGGGGCAAAGCGTTCACCGCCGGCCAGGACCTGCGGGAGATGGTGGCCATCGCCACCGGTGAGTCGGGCCCTGACGCGGGCGTTGGGTTCCAAGACCTACTGGACGTCATCATGCGGTTCGACAAGCCGCTCCTGGCTGCTGTCCACGGTGTCGGCATGGGTCTGGGGTTCTCCATCCTGGGCCACGTCGACCTGGTGCTGATGGACGAGAGCGCCCGACTGCGTGCTCCCTTTGCTGAAATGGGCGTTCCGCCCGAGGCAGCTAGCAGTGTGCTTCTGCCGGCCCGCATGGGGTGGCAGCAGGCCGCAGCCGTGCTGCTGGCCTCGGAGTGGATTACCGCCGAGGTCGCCGTCTCCTCGGGGCTAGCTCTGCGGGCCTGTCCAGACGGGACGGTGCTCGACGAGACGCTGACCCTGGCTCGCACCATCGCCTCGTTCCCACCGCATGCCACCCGCCAGATCAAGCGGTTGATGCTGGCTGGCCGGGGTACGTCTGTTGCCGACGCCCGTCGACGTGAAGAGGCAGCATTTGCCGCTCTCTTCGCCGACCCTGCGGTCAACCCCGGGGCTGCGTTGGCTGCCGGGCTTGGGGACTGACTTCCGTGGAACTCGGGATCACCTGCTTTCTGACCGACCGCGACATGGCGCCGGCCGACCTGGCCCGAGCCGTCGAGGAGCGCGGCTTTGCGTCGCTCTATCTGCCCGAGCACACCCACTTGCCAGTGCGGGCTGCCACCCCGCCGGCGCTGGTCGAAGGGGTCCGGGCCGACGACTATAAGCGCAGCCTCGACCCGTTCGTCGCCCTGGCCACGGCGGCCCCGGTGACGACGGACCTCCGGCTCGGCACCGGAGTCGTGCTGGCTGCTCAGCACGACCCGATCGTCTTGGCCAAGCAGATCGCCACCTTGGACCATTTGAGCGGGGGCAGGGTCGTCCTCGGTATCGGATTCGGATGGAACCGCGAGGAAGCGGCCGACCACGGGGTCGAGTTCAGTGCGCGTCGCCAAGTTGCCCGCGAGCACGTGCTCTGCATGCAGGCCCTGTGGCGTGATGAACAAGCCGAGTTCCATGGCACCTATGTCGACCTCGACCCGTGTTACAGCTGGCCCAAGCCAGTCCGGGGTCGGGTGCCGGTACTGCTCGGTGGCGGGCCGACTCCGGACAACTTTGCCGCCATCGCCGAATACGGCGATGGGTGGATGCCCATCGGTGGCTCCGGCATGGCTGAGGCCATCCCCGAACTGCGCCGTGCGTTCGAGGAGGCCGGTCGGGATCCAGCAGATGCCCGGGTGATCCCCTTCGGCACGATTCCGACCGATGCCAAGCTCGAGTATTTCGCTGGCTTAGGTGTCAACGAGGTCGTGCTGCGGGTGCCCGGAGGGTCACGGTCAGAGGTGTTGGCCGCACTTGATGCTCATGCTGGCTTCGTCGGACGGTTCGAAGGTGATCATGCCTGACGGCCCGGACGACAGCGATGCCCTTGCCCCGTTTAGGGCACCATCTGGCCGGCCGTGGAGCGGCGGTGGACGCGAGGACTTGGCGGCAGCACTTCGCCGATTGATGGAACTCACGGTGACCTCGACGCCGGCCCCAGGTGCATTTGCCGATGCAGCAGCCACGGTCGAGGCCCTGTCGCGGGCCCTCGAGTCTTCGGTGCCTGAAGAGTCAGATCAGCCCCAACCGCGGTTTTCCGAGCAAACGGTTCGTTCGGAAGAAGTGGCCACGCTGACCTCGGCCATGCCGTTCGACATGATCGTCGGTAGCTGCAACCCGCTGGCCCCGCCGATCGAGATCTGGTTTGAGCCGCCGCTGGCCAAGGGCAAGGTGATCTTCACCCCCACCTACGAGGGCGCACCGGGATGCGTGCACGGCGCTGCTTTGGCGGCCGCCTTCGACATCATCCTGACCGCAGCCAATGTGCTGTCGGATGCGGCCGGCCCGACGGTGGTGCTCACCATCCGCTACCTCAAGCCGACCCGGATCGGGGTCGAGTCGCTGTTCGAGTCCGAGGTGACCGAGTTGACACCTCGACGGACACACAGCATCGGCCGCCTGATTCAGAACGGCATCGTCACGGTCGAGGCGGTGGGGGAGTTCGTCAACTTGGACCGCTCGAAGATCAACGCGTTGCACCGGAGCAACGGCGGGTCCTGACCCTAACGACCCGGACGAAGCGATATTGGCAGTCCGGTCCCATGGGAGACCCGGCATTGGTCGGAGCCTGGCGTTGCCGCGCCCTTGGTCAGCTTCGACGCGGTTGTTGGCGTAGTGGGTGGTGTCGTGCAGTGCCTCCGGTAAGAGCTCTGAGGCGACTCGGACCAGGCCGAGGTCCCTACGGTGGTGAACCTGGCCGGCGGTCGATGGGCAGCGATCGAGCTAATGAACTTCGTGGAAGCCATGATGTCTCGCTTGTTCGACACGAACACTTCGATGACCTGCCCCTCTTGATCAACAGCCCAATAGATGTATCGCCGGGACCCGGGCACTGTCCGAAAAGTCTCGTCAACGAACCAGCATCTGCCCACGCGGTGACGGCAGGGCTGGGCCAACTCGATGAGCAACGGCGTGAACCGCTGTACCCAGCGATAACGGGTCACGCGATCGCCCGCGATGCGCGTTCGGCCAGTAGTTCTTCCAAGTCCCGGTGGGACGATCCCTAGCGCAGGTACCGGCGCACCGACAACAGGATGACCAGTAGTGGGAACCGGAACCCAGCAACAGCCGAGGCGGGCTACTGGAGGGATAGGTAGGGACGGCGTTGCTTCATCCTGG
>JBAXCY010000068.1:0-13701 GCA_037141235.1 Acidimicrobiales bacterium
GATCAAGGTGATCGGCGCAGTTCAGCGGGCGTGACGTTGTGCACCGGAACCACGATGTCGAAGATATCGACGAAGTACTGGTGGTACGTGATTCCGTGGGCGTCGAGCCAGTCGATGAACGGCGCGGACCCGTTGAAGGTCCCCGGGTTGATGTTGGTGGTGGCCCCGATCTCGAATGATGCCCGGGTGGCCTGTGCAGGGTCCACGAAGATCCAAGCGGCCTGGTCAGCGGTCAGCACTGCCCCGGCCTCGGGGGGGTTCCGGATGTAACCGATGTTGTCGACCGTTACGGTCCCACCCGAGACGAAGGTCAGGTCGTTGGCCACCCAGTAGCCGCCATAGGCATGGCTGATGCCGATTCCGTGCAGTTTGTGGGCAAGGGCGAGGATCGCCGGGTTGGGGTTCGCCGTCCATGTGGTGAGTTCCGAGGGATTGGTGATAGCCCCGTACACCGAGTCGAAGGCGACCAAGGTGGTCATGAAGGCGGCCGCCAGGACGACGCAGGCGGCCCAGCGCACCAGCGGCGGTCGGAGCACCGAGAAGAGTGCTCCGAAGACGACCAGCGACAAGAGGGTGGTCAGTTGCACGGCATAACGACCGTCGTTCCAGAACCAAGAGGTGGGAAAGGCCGCATACAAGAACGGGAACAGTGCCAGGGCGAGCACGATGATCCAACCGTCCTGGGTCCGGACGACCACGATGGCCATGGCGGCCAGCAGTAGGCAGCAGGCCACTAGGAATAGCCCTTTGCCGATGGCTGGTCCGCCTTCCCACACGCCGATCCCTTTGACCCGCAGCCCGAGCAACAGGGGCAGGACGTGTGAGAAGAAGGAGACGACTCGAGAGGGGTATCCGATCGGTGACGGTGGGAAGGAAGCCTCTTTGCCCCCAAGGGTCCCCCAGATCCAGGGGAGACAACCGACCAGCAGCATCCCAGCCGCGCCACCGGTACGGATCAGCGCCGCCCGCAGTGTGTGCCGGCGGAGGGAGATCAGCACGGCGGCGATCGCCGGCAGGGCCAGGTAGACGACCTCTGGAGAGGCCCAGAATCCGACACCTGCCGCCAGCCCGAGGACCAGCCAGTCGCCGAGGCGGTCTCCATCGTCAGTGCGGGCGGCCTGGACGATGCGCAGCGCCTCGAGGAGCACGACGCAGCCCATCACGGCGCAGATCTGGTGGAGCCCCAACTCCTTGGTCGAGTTCCACACGGTGGACTCGGACCAGATCCAGGCCATCACGGCAGCACACAACGCGGCCATGTCGCTGAAGAGGCGCAGCCCGATCCGCCAGATGAGTACCGAGATGATGACGGCCAACAGGGACGGGGTGGCGTTCACGGTCAGCGGCGACTGCCCGAATACTGCCGAGACGGCAGCGACCACGTAAGGCTCCGCCCCTCCGTACCCTTGGCCCCAGTAGAAGGCGTAGGTATGCCCGTGCAGGATTTCGCGGGCCATGAGGCCAACGGTGGCCTGGTCTGAATCCATGGAGTTGTGGCCCAGCATCCACACTCGCAGCAGGAGGCCACCGAGGGCCAGTACCCCGAGTACTGCGAGCAGGATCAGCCGCGACAACCGCATGGAGCCGGACTCGGCGGTGTCCCTCGGTTCTGGGACGGCGACGCTGGTCGTGCTGGTCGTGCTGGTCGTGCTGGTCGTGCTGGTCGTGCTGCCAGTGTCTGACTGGCTTCCCGCGTCGACGCTAGTCATCGATGCAAGCGTACTCACGAGCCACTCGAGGCGAGGGATCATTGACCGCCGGTAGGGTCTGCGCCCATGGAACTACGACTCGACGGCAAGACGGCTCTGGTTACTGGTGGCTCTCGAGGGATCGGTCGGGCCATCGCCCAAGCCTTCGTCGACGCGGGGGCTTCGGTGATGCTCTCGTCCCGTCGGGCCGAGGGTCTGACCGAGTCGGCCGCCGCCATCGAGTCGGCCCGGATCGACCGGACCGGCGAGGTGGCCTGGTCGGTGGCCAACGCCGGAGATCCCGAGCAGGCGGCAGCCTGCGTGGCCGCCACTGTCGAACGGTTCGGCCAGATCGACATCCTGGTCAACAACGCGGCCACCAATCCGTACTATGGACCCATCATCGACATCGACCAGGGGCGGGCCGACAAGACCGTGCGGGTGAACCAGTCCGGCTACCTGGAGTGGACTCAGGCGGCATGGCACGGCGGCATGGCCGAAAGCGGAGGGGCGGTGTTGAACATCGCCTCGATCGGTGGGCTGACCGTGGAGGGTGGCATCGGCTGGTACAACGTCACCAAGGCGGCCGTCATCCACCTGACCAGTCAGTTGGCCGGTGAGCTCGGCCCCATGGTCCGGGTGAACGCCATCGCCCCCGGGCTGGTCAAGACCCAGCTGGCCCAAGCCCTGTGGGAGGCCGGCGAGGAGAAGATCTCCCGCCGGCTGCCTACCCGCCGACTGGGCGAGCCCGAAGACATCGCCAACGCCGCCCTGTTCCTGTGCTCGGATGCCGCCTCGTGGATCACGGGGGAGACCTTGGTGGTCGACGGCGGCTCACTCTGCATCGCCAGTGGCTCACTGTCCTAGGTCTGGGGTGCCGGGCCCCTGGTAGCGCCACTCCTGTCAGACCAGATCTGTCCGGCGCACCTTGCCGCTGGCGGTCTTGGGGAGTGCGTCGACCACCACCAACTGGCGTGGGGCAGCCCAACGGGCGATCCGGTCTGACACCAGCTCGCGCAAGTCGCCGAGCTCCGGCATAGCCGCACCGGGGACCAGTACCACGTAGGCCACAACCCGCTCGCCCCATACCGGATCCGCCCGCTTCCACACCGCCACTTCGGCGATGGCCGGGTGGCCGATCAAGACGTCTTCGACCGGAACGGGCCATACCTTCTCCGCTCCGGTGACGATGACCTCGGCCATACGGCCGAAGACGGTGAGCATCCCGTCCTCGTCGAGGTGGCCGCCGTCGCCGGTCGGGAACCAGCCGTCTTCGATCCGGGGGTCGATGCCGGCGCCGTCGATGCCGTCGCCGTCGCCGTTGGTGCCGTAGCGGTAGGCGCGCAGCAGCATCGGCCCACGCACCAGCACCTCGCCCTCGGATCCCAGAGTGCCGTCGCCGATGCGGAGCTCCACGCCATCGAGGGCCCGGCCGTCATAGACGCACCCCGAGCCGGTTTCGGTCATGCCGTAGGTGGCGACGACGTTGTCGGGCAGGCCGGATGGGGGAGCGGCCCCACCCAGCAGCACGGCACGGAACCCGGATACATCGGTGCGCTCCAGCACGGTGGCCACCAGCGAAACCAGGGTGGCGCCTCGGCGGGCCTCGTCCTCCACGGCTCGAGGGTCGAACCGCTCCAGGACTGTGCACGGGGTGCCGGTGACCAAGGACCGGGTGATGACGGAGAGTCCGCCGATGTGGGCCAGGGGCAGGCAGGCCACCCACCGGTCGCATGCCGGGTCGACGCCGAGGCCGGCCGAGGTGGACGCAGCGGAAGCTGCCACCGAGGCGTGGGTGTGCACGACGCCCTTGGGCACACCGGTGGTTCCACTGGTGGCCACCACCAGCGCATCGCCCGGCTCGGTGGGCACGGAGCCAGACAAGGCGTGCACGCCGTCAGTGGAGACGATGCGGGCCGGACGCAGGACGTCGAGGAGGCGATCGGTGGCCACCTTGGGCAACCTGGTGTCGATGGGCAGCACGGCGTCACCGCCGTCCCATGCGCGCCGGAGCGCCTCGACAAATCCGGGGCCGGCGGGCAGATCGAGCGCTAGCAACTCACCCATGCGGGTAGCCTAGGCGACCGTACGAGTAGCGACTCTAGGAGTGAATGGTCGAATGGTTGCACCCGAGCACGTCAGCGCCAGTACCGGAGCAGGAGAATCCCAAGTGGAGACGGTCATCAGCGGGCCTCCGATCGATCCGGTGGACAAGTTCCGCACCATGGCACTGCCTGCCTGGGAGTCCCGAGGCGACTACCGGGACATCCGGATGGACGTGGGAGATGGCATCGCCAAACTGACCATCTGTCGGCCCGAGGTGCGCAACGCCTTCCGGCCCCAGACGTTGTTCGAGCTGAGCGATGCCTTCAATGTGGCCCGCGATGATCCGTCCATCGGCGTCATCGTCCTCACCGGCCAGGGCCCTGACGCCTTCTGCTCGGGCGGCGACCAGAAGATCCGGGGCGATGACGGGTACATCGGGGACGATGCCGTGGCCCAACAGGGCATCGGGCGCTTGAACGTGCTCGACCTGCAGATCCAGATCCGTCGCATGCCCAAGCCAGTAGTGGCCATGGTGGCCGGGTATGCCATCGGTGGGGGACACATCCTCCATCTGGTGTGCGACCTGACCATCGCCGCCGACAACGCCCGGTTCGGCCAGACCGGACCCATGGTGGGCAGCTTCGACGGCGGCTATGGGGCCAGTTTGCTGGCCCGCTCCATCGGACTCAAGAGGGCCAAAGAAGTGTGGTTCCTCTGCCGTCAGTACGACGCCGCCACCGCCCTGTCGTGGGGCCTGGTGAACGAAGTGGTGCCGCTGGCCGATCTGGAGGCTGAGACGGTGGCCTGGTGTCGCCAGATGCTGTCGCTGTCGCCGCTGGCGCTGCGGATGCTGAAGGGCGGACTGCACGCCGCCGATGACGGCCTGGCTGGGCTCCAGCAGTTTGCCGGCGACGCCACCATGCTCTTCTATATGAGCGAAGAGGGACAAGAGGGCCGCAACGCCTTCCAGGAGCACCGCCCGCCCGACTTCGGCCGCTTTCCTCGCCGGCCGTGAGCGCAGCCGGTCCCTCGGTGTCTCCGCCACCCATCCCCGGACCGGTCCGTAAGTGGTGGCTGGGGGCTCGGCCCCGTACGTTGCCCGCGGCCGTGGTGCCGGTGGTGGTGGGGACGGCAGCCGCGCACGGGCGACATCTCCTCCATGGTGTGCTCGGTGAAGCAGCCTACGTGGCCGACAAGTTCACTCCCTCGATCAACGCCTGGTGGTGTGCGCTGGGCGCACTGATCGTGGCTCTGGCCATTCAGATCGGCACCAACTACGCCAACGACTACTCGGACGGTATCCGGGGGACCGACGATGCCCGGGTGGGTCCGGTGCGGCTGACGGCCACCGGACTGGCCACGCCCGGCGCCGTCAAGCGGGCGGCGTTCTTGGCGTTCGGAATTGCCGCGGTGGTGGGACTCGGATTGGCTTGGGCCACCTCGTGGTGGATCCTGCTGGTCGGGGCGGCTTGTCTGCTGGCGGGGTGGTTCTACACCGGCGGCCCCCGGCCCTACGGCTATGTGGGCCTGGGCGAAGTATTCGTCTTCGTCTTCTTCGGCCTGGTGGCCACTGTCGGGACGTTCTACGTCCAGACACTGCGGCTGGGCGTCTGGCAGGTCTGGGCGGCTGCGGTCATGGTCGGCCTATTGGCCACCGCACTGCTGTTGGCCAACAACCTCCGTGACATCGGCACGGACAGCCAGACAGGCAAGCGCACTGTGGCCGTGCGGGTCGGTCGCCGTGCCGGCGGGTGGTGCTACGTAGCCTGCGTGAAGCTTCCGTTCGTCGGCGTGTTGATCTGGGGTGTGCTGGCGGTGGCTGGCCTGTTGCACACCCCGTGGCCGTGGGGGCTGTTCTTGCCCGTGCTGGCCGCACCGCTGGCCCTGGCGCCCACTCGACTGGCTCTCAGTGATGCCGAGGGCCGGGCGCTTCTGCCGGTCTTGGCGGCCACCGGGCGCTTGCAGTTGGTCTTCGGTGTGCTGTTGGCCGCGGCGTTGTGGCTGACACTGCCGGCGACGGCGCTGCTCGGATGACGACTGGGCGCGAACTGGGCGCCGTGCCCGGTTCAGACTTGGAAAGGTACGTCGAGGAATGCCCGCACTGCGGCGGTTACCTCACCAGGATGCTGAAGATGGGGCGCATGGTCGGCGTCGTCGATGACCACGTGAGTGGCGTTGGTGCCGATGGATCGGACCAGGCGACGGCCCAGCTCGGTGAACTTGGCATCGCCAGCACCGCTCACCACCAGCACGGGCATAGTGAGCCCGCCGAGCTGCGCCCACAGCGGTTCCTGGGTGCCGGTGCCGGCCAGCCGCAGGCTGGAGGCAAGGCCGCTGGGGGAGTTGCTCAGCCGCTCCTCGAGTCCTTGCGCTGCCCTGGGCACCGTGCCGAACATCGGATTGGCCACCCAGCGGGTCACGAACTCAGGAAGCGTGTCTTCGGGAGCGCCGTCGACTGGGTCGATGCGGTCGGCCAACGCTATGTCGGCGGTTCGACGCACGGCCCGCTCGCCCGCATCCTCGATGCCGGCCGTGCCCGAAATCAGCACCAGCCTGCTGACCAGGTCGGGACGAGCCAAGGCCAAGTGGAGACAGAACCGGGCACCCATCGAGTAGCCGAGATAGTCGCCACACCCGCCGGCGGCACCCAGGAGTGTGGCCCCAGTGGGCAGGTCGGCACGCACATCGGCCGAGCTGCCGTGCCCGGGCAGGTCGACAGCAATGACGGTGCGGCCTGTGGCCAGAGCGTCGTCTATGCCGCCCCACACCGTTGCCGTCTGCGTGAATCCGTGAGCGAGCACGAGGCGCCGGCCGTGACCTTGTTGGTGGACGTGGAGCGTGGGCTCCTGACCAGGACCGCTGGCGTCAGATGTGGGCATAGGAGATGGCAATGAGCGTAGCGACAGCACCACAGGCACCTGGCGATGGCGACCGCCAGGCCGCGTTCGCCGCCACCTTGGTGGACGAGTGGGTGCGGGCCGGTCTGTCCCACGCCGTGGTCTGCCCCGGATCGCGGTCGACACCGCTGGCCCTGGCCATCGCGGCCGAGCCGAGGCTGAATCTGCACGTGCGCCTAGACGAGCGATCGGCCGGGTTTACTGCCCTCGGGATCGCCATGGCCACCGGTATGCCGGCCGTGGTGGTGGTGACCAGCGGGACGGCGGCCGCCGAACTCCATGCTGGCGTGGTCGAAGCGGACCTGGCCGGTGTGCCCATGCTCGTCTGCACAGCCGACCGCCCGCCTGAGCTGCGTGATGTAGGAGCACCTCAGACCATCGATCAGGTGCATCTGTATGGGCGTTCCGTGCGGTGGTTCGCCGATCCGGGCGTCCCTGACGACGGGTCGCGATCGGTGTGGCGCTCCCTTGGGTCCCGATCGGTGGCCGAAGCGGTATCGGGACCGAATGGTCCGGGGCCGGTCCATCTCAACCTGCCGTTCCGTGAGCCTCTGCTGGGCGACGCCGACCGAGGTGGCATCCCAGAAGGTCGGCCTGATGGCTTGCCGTGGCACCGGGTTGATGCTGGGCCGTTGGCACCGTCGGCCGATCTGATCGCCGATCTGATCGCCGACCTGCTGGGTGGGTTGCGTGCGACCAGAGGATTGGCACCCGCAATCCGCGGGGTAATCGTCGCCGGGGCCGGATGCGGTGACCCTGACGCAGTCTTGGGCCTGGCCGAAGCGCTGTCGTGGCCGGTGCTGGCTGACCCTCGCTCGGGTCTCCGTGGGGGGGCTGGCGTGGTGATCACGGCGGCAGACTCCATCCTGCGGGCCCCTGGGTTCGCTGTCGGCCGCCGGGCCGACATGGCGTTGCGTCTGGGTGATCGATGGGCGTCCAAGGTGGTGAACAGCTACCTGGCCGACATTCCCTCGGTGGTGGTCAGCCCGACGGGGCGGTGGACCGATCCCGAGCATGGTGCCGGACGGATGGTCCGCTGCGACCCGACCTTGTTGTGCGAGGCACTGGTCGGCGCACTGTCTGCAATGCCGGACAGAGGCATGTCGGACAGAGGCACGTCGGACAGAGGCACGTCGGACGGAGGCACGTCGGACGGAGGCACGTCGGACGGACAGATGTCCAACGGAGAGAAGTCGGAACACTCCGAGTCCTGGCCAGCGTGGTGGGCGCAGGCCGAAGCCCGAGCCCGACAGGTCATCGACGGCGCACTTGGTACCGAGGCGGCGTGGACCGAGCCGGCACTGGCTCATCGATTGACAGCCGCGCTGCCCGCTGGCAGTCATCTGATGGTTTCCTCCTCTATGCCCATCCGGGATATCGAGGCCTTCGCATCGCCGGTATCGCTGACGAGCCGTGTCTTCGCCAACCGGGGGGCCAACGGAATCGACGGGGTCGTCTCGACCGCGCTGGGCATCGCCATGGCCAGTGGTCCGACCGTGGTCCTGGTCGGGGACCTTGCCTTCTTGCACGACGTATCGGCTCTGGTCGGCCCATCTGAGCAGATGCCGCCGTTGACCGTGGTGGTGGCTGACAACGGAGGGGGAGGGATCTTCTCGTTCTTGCCTCCGGCATCGACGCTCGACGGGGAAACCTTCGAGCAGCTGTTCGCCACGCCGCAGTCGGCCGACGTCGGTGCCGTGGCTGCCGGATTCGGGTGGACGGTCGAGGAGATCGATGAGGAATCTGATTCTGATGCGCTGGTCGGTGCACTCCGCCGCAGTGCCGACCGTGGTGGAGGGACCGTCATCCGGGTGCGGCTGCCGGACCGGGCGGCCAACGTGGCCGAGCACAACCGGATCAACGCCGCCATCGTCGAGGTCGTAGAGGGCTGAACGGGGGAGAGGGACCCCCGGGTCAACTTTGGCCCGAGGTGATCCAGAACTCCTAGCCTCAACTTCAGGAAAGGAAAAGACGTGAACGTAACCAATGCCGTATTTCCCATGCCGGGACAGCTCGAGTCGTTCTTCGACGTAGATGTTGACGGCCCCTTCGTGATGCTCAACTTGGTGAAGTTCAGGGAACGGGCCCACTACGACGACGACCCGTCCATCGATATCTCTGGTCGTGAGGCCTACGAGCGCTATGCCGCCGAGATGCAAGTCATGCTTGGCGACCGCGGGGGTCGCATCACCTTCCACGGCGACGTGACCGGTCTTCTCTTGGGGGAGGTCGACGAGCTATGGGATGCCGTTGCCTTGGCGGAGTACACCTCCCACGCCGCGTTCCTCGAGCAGATGGGCTCTCCCGAGCGGGCGGCTATCGAGCGGCACCGCTCGGCGGGGTTGGCCGGGCAGCTGAACATCCGGATCAGCCCGGACCAAAGCTGGTCGGTCGCCACCAACCGCCATACGTCCAGCTGAATCGACCCAGACGTCTCAGCAGGGCGTCGGGTCGTACGAGGGGGCCGTTGTGCCCGGGGCGGCCACCGGAGTCGTCGCCTTAGGTCCTGACGAGGAGCGAGGGAGCGTGGTGGCCGGAGGTGCGGTGGTCGAGGTCGTGGTCGTGGTCGGAGGGGGCGTGATCTCGAGCGGGTTGCCCGACTGCCCGAGGGGCGGGGTGGTGATGGCATCAAACGGCCCACCAAGGAACTGGGTGATGGCGACGGCGGCCGCCTCAGGCTGGACGACTTGGACGTCGCCGGCGCGGTAGGTGACTGCCCCTTCGGTGGGCATCGTGTACGACTGCAGCGACGAGCCCGAGAAGGCGTGGTAGCGCTCGGCTAGGGCCAGCAGATCACGAATGGACAGGCTGTTGTCCTTGGAGAAGTCATGGACCACCGAGGACAACAACGAATTGAGCTTCAGCGGGTTGTAGGTCGACTTAGCCTTGTTGAGGGCAGCAGCAATCACGAGGTTCTGGCGCTGGATCCGCCCGAGGTCCGAGGTGGGGTCCGAGTGCCAGTAGCCGTTGGCGTAGTACTGGTAGTAACGCGACCGAGAGAGGCTGAGGGCCTGGTCGCCGTTGAGCACCTGACAGCCAGCCACGGGGACATCGAGTCCAGAGTTGTTGTGGCAGACGCCGCCCGAACAGTAGCGATCACGTGCTGGGTACGGGAAGTTGAGGGAGATCCCCCCGAGGGCGTTGACCGCATCTTGCAGCCCGAAAAAGTTGATGACGATGTAGTGACTGATGGGAATCCCGAACGTGTTCTCCACGGTCTTGACCACGGCGTCTGGGCCACCAGAGAAGGCGGCATTGATCTTGTTCTGAGTGGAGAGTGGCGAGTTGGCCGGGAGCCCGGTGATGGTGACGTAGGTATCTCGGGGGATCGACAGGGTGGATGCGGAGGTGGCTCCGGGGTCGACGTGGAGGATCTTGATGGTGTCGGCTCGCTGGCCCCCGGTGGCGTTCACCGTGCCGTACTTCTGGGCCTGGGCAGCCGTCTCGCCCACTCGGCTGTCGGAGCCGATGAGGAGCAGGTTGTAGGGGGCACCAGTGGCCTCGGCCACACAGTTGGCGCACGGTGCGGAAATGATCTGGCCCCACTGGTACTTGAAGTAGCCGAACCCGAGACCGACGGCGACAAGGAGCAGGACCACCAGCACGATCAGCCAGCGCAGGATCCGTTCGCCGGCACTGCGGCGCTTGCGTCTCGACCGGTGGAGCTCGCTCCGGCTCGGCACGACGACTTCGCCTCCGAGGATGGGGCCGTTGAACTCGGAGGCACGGCGGCTCGCCCCAGGTGTGGTGCCGCGGGACCGTCCCGTCGGCTGGGACGCAGGTCTCCCCGTGGGGCGTCGTGGTGTGGGGTCGTCGGTCGGCAAGGTGGGGTCGTCGGTCGGCAAGGTGGGGGAGGTGGAGACGTTGCTGAGGTTTGTGCGATCGAACCGTTGGTTCGAGGGTGGTCGACCTCAAGGGATGCCCGAGAGGCTTCGACCACCTGATCGTGTTCGGTCAGTTTCTCACGGTCAAGCAGGGAGCGGGTGTCATCGACCCGAGTTGGCCGTTCAGGAGCTGGCCGCTGGCGGGTCGGAAGGTATCCAAGAGCCGTGGAAACCGAACGGTACCCGGGCCGGCAGGTGCACCGTGGCCACAGGAGGCCCGGCGAACGAGGTGGCGTCCAAGATGACCAGGTCGCTGGCCCCCCGGCTGGCATCGAAGACCACCGACAGCACCCAGCCTTCGTCCTCACCTGTGCCGTCAGCGGCACGGACGAAGACTGGCTCGCCCGGTGACCGGTCAGGTCCGGGATCGAAGCGGGTGGCCTCGTCGCGCCCCAGGTCGTACTTGATGAGGCCTTCGAAGGTCGGATGCTCAGGATCGCCGCCCTCGCTGGCCACATAGGCATACCGGTGCCGGGTACCGGCCACGGCCGGGTCGATCCGTGGGAACTCGACCGGGGTGTCGTCCAGCATCTCCTCGCGGACCCGGTTGGCCGCCGGGTCGACGGTCCATCGGTGGAGTGAGGGGGCACACCGCGATATGGACTCGCCCGGGTCGGTCTCGAAGGCGGCGTCGTAGCGGACCACGTCGAGGACGGTGCGATCCTCGTCGTCATAGGCGTTGACAATGTGGAACACGTAGCTCGGATCCATCGAGATCCATCGGATGTCATCGTTGCCGCCACTGCGGGGCATCACGCCCACTCGGGACCCCGCTTCGGGGATCCAACGGAACGGCAGCGGGCGGCCTTGGACGGCCAGGTCCATGTCGAACACGACCGGCAGATCCAGAAACACAGCCCGGGTGGCCGTGACTCCGAAGTCGTGGATCATGGTGGCCCGGGGGATGTCGATGTCTTCGGTACGGGTCAGTTGTCCGGCGGCGTCAACCACGTGGTAGCGGAGGAACGGCGGCCCGAACGGGTCGTAGCCGAAAAAGACCAGCTCACCCGTGGCCGGGTCGACCTTGGGGTGGGCGGTCATCGGCGAGGACAAGGTGCTGGCGAAGTCGTGGATGCGGGCTCGATCGAGGTCGGGAGAGAGCGCGTGGGGAAAGCCGGACTCCACCAAGGCCATAGTGGTGCCGGCGTGGCGGATGACGTGGGTGTTGGCCGGCCCGTCGATCGCCTCGCTCGGTCCTTTGGGCGGCACGGTGGCCACCTTGTTGGCCAATGCGCGGGTGCGGACCCAGCGGTTGCGGTAGCCGGTGGCCTTTCCTCCGGCCAAGGAGATGGCGTGGATCATCCCGTCGCCCGAGAACCAGTGGTAGTCGGCCGGGTCGGCCGGGGTCGACACCGGGTTGGGTCCGTTACGCAGCAGCCGACCTTCCAGGTCCGGAGGGATGACGCCGGTGACATCGAGTTCTTGGTCGTCGGTCCGCTCTTCGAGGACCGGCGCAAAGTTTCCATCGAGATACGGGTTCACCATCGGTAGCTGTCCTCAGTCCCAGTCCTCGGTTGCGCATCTAGGTCGCATGGCTACGACGATCGCGCCAACGGCAATCGTAGTGTCCGGCTCCGGCCCGGCCGCATGACAGTCTGTGTGCATGGCCGACTTCGTCGAGGACCTCCGTTTCCGGGGGTTGATCCACCAGATGACCGATCCCGAACTGGGCGCGCGGCTCAACCGCGACCGCCTCACGGGCTATTCGGGCTTCGACCCGACGGCCGACAGCCTCCATGTCGGCCATCTGTTGCAGGTGTGCACGCTGCGCCGCCTCCAAGAGGCAGGCCACCGACCCATCGCGCTGGCTGGTGGGGGGACCGGGTTCGTGGGCGACCCGGGCGGTAAATCCGAAGAGCGCTCGCTCCTGACCGAAGAGCAGCTCGAAGCCAACCTGGCCGGGATCCACGGCCAGCTGTCCCGGTTCGTCGAGTTCGGCCGGGGCGGGGGTGACACAGGGGCGCTGCTGGTCAACAACGCTGACTGGCTCAAGCCGATGCCGCTGTTCAGCTTTCTGCGCGATGTGGGCAAGCATTTTACTGTCAACCAGATGGTGGCCAAGGACTCGGTGAAGTCGCGGCTCGCCCGGGCCGACCAGGGCATCTCCTACACCGAGTTCAGTTACATGCTGCTGCAGGCCTACGACTTTCAGCGGCTGTTCGATGACTTCGGCTGCACACTCCAGATTGGCGGGAGCGACCAGTGGGGGAACATCACCATGGGCATCGAGCTCATCCGCAAGGTCCGCCAGGGAGAGGCGTTCGGGCTGACCACACCGCTGGTGCTCAAGGCTGACGGAACCAAGTTCGGCAAGACGGAGTCAGGCGCCGTGTGGCTGGACCCGGCGCGCACGTCGCCCTACCAGCTCTACCAGTTCTTCTTCCGCTGCGAGGACACGATGGTGGGGACCTATCTGCGCTACTTCACCTTCCTCTCCCATGAAGAGATCCTGGCCCTCGACGAGGCGACGACTGCGCACCCCGAACGCCGCGAGGGTCACCGGGAGCTGGCCCGGCAGGTGTGCACCTTGGTGCACGGGGAAGACGAGACCATCCGGGCCGAGCAGGCTGCTGCCGCCCTCTTCGGGGAAGAGATCGGAGGACTCGACGAGCGCTCGCTGCTCGACGTCTTCGCCGATGCCCCATCCACGGACCTAGGTCGCAGCCGGCTCGACCAAGAGGGGCTGCTCCTAGTTGACCTGTTGGCCGAAACGGGGCTCGTGGGCTCGAAGAGCCAGGCCCGCACGACGGTCACCCAGGGCGGCGCCTACGTGAACAATCGACGTGAAGACGACGTCACCCGCCGCCTGAGCGCGGAAGATCTGGTCGCCGACCGCTATGTGGTGCTGCGCCGTGGAAAGAAGGACCACCACTTGGTTCGGTTCGACTAGTTCACACCTGCAGATCCAGACGCCGGACTCACGTCCTCGCAACGGGCTCCGGCGGCTTGTCGATCCCAAGTCCTGGCTCTTGTCCGAACTCGGGTTGGGGTCTGAAGGACCACCTCGGGTCTTGGTCGCTCGGTCCGTTGCGTTGGAGTACCCATCCGTCGTAGGTCTTCAGATGGTGATGGTGGTGACAGAGCAGCGCCAAGTTGGGGAGGTCGGTCAGTCCGCCTTCTGCCCTCGAGATGACGTGATCGATCTCGAGGCTGTAGAGGACACCGCACCCCGGCACCACACTGAAC
>JBAXCY010000069.1:0-13688 GCA_037141235.1 Acidimicrobiales bacterium
GCGCTTGGGCGCGCTGAGCGAGGAGCGCTTGGGCGCGCTGAGCGAGGAGCGGTCGCAGGAGTCGGCCGTGGCCTCGAGGAATCTGCTGGCCGATGTATCTGCCGCATTCGTCGGGCTGGCTCTGTTGGGCCTGCTGCAGAATGTCGACGTCATTTTGCTGGGGCATCTCGATCATGGGCAGGTGGGACCGTATGCCGCCGTCTCTGTGGCATCCAAGGCCCTGGTATTCGGAGCCCTGGCCCTTGGGGCCTACTTGCTGCCAGAGGCCACCATCCGGTGGAACGAAGGTGGACACGCCATTCGCCAGTTCGGGGTGACGCTGCTGTTCTTGGCCGTGCCCACCGCCCTCCTGCTGGTGATCTCCGTATTCATGCCCCGAGAGTTCCTGACCCTGGTATTTTCCGCCCGCCTGAGCACGGCGTGGGCTGCATTCGCCCCGCTGGTGGTGGCCATGATGTTCCTGTCGTTCACTGTGCTGGTCACCAACTACCTGTTCGGCACGGGGTCACGGTGGATCGTGTTTCTGCTGGCGGCTGGCTCTGGGCTAGCGGTGGTGCTGATCACGGCGGCCGAGGGACATCCGTCCTCGACGGCCTGGGCCGACCTGACGGTGCAGGGATTGCTGGCCTTGGCGATGGCGGTCGCCTTCTTCGCCATCCACCGACGTCATCGAGGGCAGCACTGGTCAGCCCGATGGGGATGGCAGCGCATCACCGGACGCGGTTGAGCACCTGGCGGGCCTGACCTCCCGGGCCTGCCAGTAGGGGTTCCGGTACACTCTGGCCATGTCGAAGCCACCGCCATCCCCAAGGATGGCCGGACGCTGATGTCCACGCCGGGGGAGTCCAAAGCGGTCGCCGTTTCGGTCGACCATCCGTCGGGACGCACCCGGGCCGACAGCGGGCCGATATCGCTCTTCAGCGGTATGCCGCTCGGGGAGATTGCCGACCGGGCCGGCCTGAAGCGCATCGATGTGCTGGCCTGGCGTGACTTCGACGATCCCGAAGCCGGTGGTAGCGAACTCCATGCGCACCGGGTGATCACGGCCTGGTCCGCCGCCGGGCTCGACGTGTCCATGACGACATCATCGGTCCCCGATGGGCGGCGGGTCATCCGGCGGGACGGCTACCGGGTCATCCGCCGGGCCGGGCGCTACTCGGTCTTCCCTCGGTCGATCGTCTCGGGAGCGGTGGGACGGATCGGGACGGGTGACGGCGTGGTCGAAATCTGGAACGGCATGCCGTTCTTCAGTCCGGTGTGGTCACGCAGCCCGCAGATCACCTTCCTGCATCACGTGCACGCCGAGATGTGGAAGATGGTGCTTCCTCGGGGACTGGCCGAGTTGGGTCATGCCCTCGAGCACCGGATCGCTCCGCCGTTCTACCGCCGGAGCCGGATCGTGACGTTGTCGCACTCGTCCAAGGCCGAGATCGTCGAACGTCTCCATCTGCCCGCCGATCGGATCACCGTGACCCCACCAGGGGTGGAGCCGAGGTTCTCACCGGGCGGTGAGCGGTCACCAGTGCCCTTGGTGGTCGCCGTCGGTCGTCTGGTGCCAGTAAAGCGGTTCCACCTCCTAGTGGAGGCATTGGTGCGTCTGAAGGGAACCCACCCCGAACTGCGGGCCGTCATCGCCGGGGAGGGTTATGAGCGGCCAGGGCTCGAGGCCCTGATCCGAGGTCATGGTGCCGAGTCGTGGATCGAGCTACCGGGATTCGTCGACGATGACGCCCTCATCGATCTCTACCGGAGCGCTTGGGTGGTGGCCTCGTCGTCGCTGCGCGAAGGCTGGGGGATGACGGTGACCGAAGCGGGGGCGTGTGGAACGCCGTCGGTGGCCACCCGCATCGGCGGCCACGAGGATGCGGTGTCTGACGGGATCTCGGGAATCCTGGTCGATGGCACCGACGACCTGGTGGCCGCCCTCGATGCCGTGCTGTGTGATGAGGTGCTGCGCCGCCGGTTGGGGAACGGGGCGCTCGAGCACGCCAGTCGGCTTACCTGGGACGCCACTGCGCGCGGCACCCTGGCCGCTTTAGGCTCTGAGGCACTGTCGCGACCCACTTGAGGTAGCCCTGGCCACCTGATGTAGCCGATCAGGTCGAGGCTGGCGCCCGGTCGTTGCCGTCCTTGCGAGCCCGCCGGGCCCGCAGGACCGCATCTACGGCCCCGTCGGCCCCCAGGAAGACCACGGCGGCCCATACCCATTGGCTGGCTACTCCGAACGACTGCGGCCAGGCCCCGTTGTCCGGTACGTGGACCTGGTTCTGATGGACGGCCACGTAGCAGCCGGCGACCACCACACAGGCCACGGCGGCCAGGCCCAGGACTACGCGCAGCCGGGGCACGAGCAGCACGACGACGGTGGTGGCACCCACGATCAGCCCCAGCGTGCGGGTAGTCATGGCCCCAGCGATCACTCCGGCCAACACGGCCGTAGCCACGGCCACTGCTATCGAAGCCCTCGGACCTTCGGATCCGAACGGCACCCGCAGGGCCGGACCGTCGTCACGGACCTTCTGGTCGATCTCGGAGGCGAACTGCTCGGCGGCGGCATAGGCGTCGGCGACCGCGGCCGTCTCCTCGGAGTCCATTATCGACTCGGTCGACTCAGTCGACTCAGGAGCATCGAGGTCGCTATCGGCGCTCTCTTTCACTGGTTCGATCCGAGTTCCAGCCCCAACCCCAGCCCCTGGTCCTGTCTCCAACGTTGCTGCCGCCCGTGCCCGGCGTCGACGTCGACGCTGCACCGGCCACGCCACCAGGACGATGCATCCGATGATGGCCAGGGTAGAGACGATCACAGCCAGGTTGGCTGTCTTCTGCGGAGCCCAGACGATGGCGATGGTCATCCGCCCATCAGCGACGGCGGAGGCCATGGTGGTGGGGTCGATCCGCCACCCGTTGGCGAACGAGTCGATCAGGACCGGGGGACCGAGATCGGGCCCTCCGACCACCTTGGCGTGCCATCCCTTGTTGATGGACTCACCCAGGATCAGATCGAAGGCCGCTGCACCTGGGGTGGTAGCCACCCCGGTGACCGTCGCTTGGATGGAAGTAGCTGTGGCCCGGCCGACGGTGAGATGAGGGGAGGGCGTGACCGTGGGGGCTGTCAACGTGGTCGGGCTGGCCAGAGCCATGGCGCCGCCGCCGGGTGCGGAGTCCAGGGCCAGTTGGTCGACGTCGAAGCTGGCATCGTGGCCCAGTGCGGAGCGCACAGTGTGGTCACCGGCCCCGAGGGAGACCCCCTGGGCATCTGGGCCGCAGAGGGAGACGGTCAGTGCCTTGCGGTCGAGGGCGTCCTTGGAAGTCCCGGCGATCTGCACCCACAGCGGCGCCCCGTCGACGGTGAGCAGGTCGCCTCGACACGAGGATGGGATCTGAGCGGGCACGGTCGGGGCCTGTACGCCGGGCAGTCCGATGGAGGCGATGGCGATGGGCAGGGCGATAGGGGTCTGCGAGTAGTAGTTGAGCGAGTTGACCAGCCGGACGGAGTCCACCGTCACCTTGATGCTGCGGCCCCGAAGCATCGGGAAGGACACCGGTACGTCAACCACCGCGCCGGCCACCGATGAGTCGGCCAGTGGTGGCAGAGCCACGGTGGCCTGGCCGTTTTCGGTTTTAATGGTGAGGCTGGTGGGGACCGAGTGCCGTCCGTCGGCCACGACCTGAAGATCGAGGTGATCGAAGCTGATCGGCGAGCGCAACTCGTAGCGGAGCCACTGCCCGGCCTGGTGGGCGGCGCTGAAGCCAGGCTGCCACACCGTGGTCTGATCGTTGTCCAAGGTGGCCATGGCGTTGGCCCGCAGGGCGTTGGGGAGACGCCCGAGCGAGTACGCCACCGTGCCCGAGTAGTCCGACCCAGGTCGACCGACCGCTTTGTCGATCACATCGTCAGGAATCAACGGGGAGACCCGGGCCTGTCCGGTCAGCGCGAACGTGCGAGGCGTGGGCAGCCAGAAGGTGCGCCGCAGCGAGGTCTCCACGTCAGCCCGGGGTGGTGTGCCCGAGGCCCGCAGCCTGGTCATGACCAACGAGAGGCGATCAGAGATCGAGGAGGCACCAGAGGCCCGCAGTAGGTCCTGGGGCATCGACACGGTCTCGTCGACGGTGACCCCGGGGATGGCTACCTCGGCGAAGCCGGTAGAGCTCCGAGAGCCCACAGGCTTCTTCGGGTCGTCGACCACCACTCCGCTGAGGGTGAGGCGGAGCTTGGTGGCTGTCCGGGCCGGAAAGGTGACGGTCTGGCCGTCGGGGGTGCGCGACGACGGATCAAGCGCCACGGTGACCGGATGGCCACCATCGAACGTCAGGGTGATCTTGGTGATATGCCGATCGGGGTCGCCCGTCTGGGGCTGAACCAGATGGAGGGAGCCGATCGGCTGCGGCTTGGCCAGCACCACCTGCCACCACTGTCCGATCTGACCTACGAACGAGTTGGTCAGCCATGCCGTTTGGGCATTGCTGTCGAGGGCGGCGGCTGGCCGGTCCTCCGGCAGGTAGGTGATGGACGACCCATAGGAGGAGGCGGTGACGGAGGCCACGCCGCCGAGCGAGGTGGTGGTCTGGGCGTTATTGGGTGCGTCCGGGAACAGGTCCAGAGGAGCATTGCTCGGATCGAGGGTGTCGGGTCCCTCTGAGGCCGTCTCGGTGTAGCCCGTGTTCTCATTGAGAGAGTTCCACCGGTAGCCCTGCTTGCGATTGGTGTCGGTGACCACCAGATGGGCGGGTTTGCTCAACGTCTGCTGGCGCAGGGCCGCGTTGGTGTCGAGGGTGCCTGCATAAAAGATGGTGGGGTTGCCGGCCAGCAGTCCGACCGATGAGGCAGCCACTACACCGTTGGCGTTGCCCGCCACCACCAGGGGCAGGGTGGGTGACTCGGTGCGAACGATGGGTCGTGGATCGGTGACCGTGTACGACATCAACGGCGCTGTCCAGCCCGGGTTGGCCGCAAGGGCCAGTGACCCTTCGTCGAGGTGGGGGAGGAGGGAGACATTGGGGCGAGGAGCGCCGTAGGGAACCGGATCGGTCAGGCCGGGCGGAACCGTCGTGAGTTGAGCGGCCACCGTCTGGGGCAGCGGGGTGTCGTAGCGCTCGTAGGCCTGGTCGTACTGAACCAGGACGTCACCAGCGCTCAGGAGCGACGACATCGGTCCCAACGTGGTCCAGTCCATCATGCCGTTCTGGAGGGGCCCGTCGACGGCTTCGAGGATGTCGGCGGTGGGTAGCGAACCCATGATCTGTTGCTCGTGCGTGACGAACGGACGGCTCATCACTCCGGGGTAGACGGTGTCGATGGTGTCGCCCCATCGTTGCGCACCGAAGTTGTTGCCTGGGATGGCGTAGACCCGGGTGCCGGGGTGGGCCGAGTTGAGGGCGGTGCCTGCCTGGCGCACATAGGCCGGAGGGACGGCCGGCTGGTTGAAACCGTTGGCCAAGATCTGTCCTGTCCACAGGGGCACGGTGGCCCCAGCCACGGCAGCCACGGCGAGGGCCCCGATGACGATCCCGACGGGCCGGGCTTTGGCGTAGAGGGCGCTCACTCCCGCCCCCAAGAAGACGGCCATGCTGAGGATGATCAGCGGGGAGGCCCGATCGGTCGACCGCATGGCCAGCCCGGCCGTGGTGTCCACCATGATCTTCTTGATGACCGAACCGATGCTGGACGGATGGTCATACGGGTTGGGACCGACGGCCATCACCATGCCGACCACGGTCAACAAGATGAAGTATGTCCGGTAGCGCCACCGGGCAATGAAGGCGGCCAGGAAGGCCAAGGCCGGCACGGCGAAACTGAAGACGATGAGGGTGATGTTCTGGGTGTACTGGATAGACGTCTGGGTCCACGGCCCGACCCTGTCGGTTCCGTAGAAGTACCAATAGCCGAGTCCTCGGATGATCTCCGAGGCCAGAGAGGCCCCACTGGTGGCGGGCACGGTCTCGGTGTACTTCAGGACGTTCACCCCGAAGGCAGCTTCGATCTGGAGGCCGATGACCCACCACAGCGATACCAGGATGGTGAGGCCGGCCACCTTCCAGGCCACCCCCCACGCCTTGCGCCACGTGGCATCTCGGGCGACCAGCACGGCGTACGGGAGCCACAGGGCGGGCGCGATCCCGCAGTAGAGCATGGAGCTGGCGTTGATGCCGCTGACCAGGGCCACCACTAAGGCGAACAGCGCCGGATAGCGCCAACCCCCCTTGCGCAGGGCCATGATCACGAAGCCGATCATCCACGGCAGGGCGGCCCACGGCATGAGGATGACCGAGATGCGGCCCGAGTACTGGAGCACGTAGGGCGTGAACATGAAGGCCAGGGACGCCACGTAGCGACCAGGACCGGACAGGCCGAGCACTCGGCACAGGTAGAGGGCGCCGGCCCCGGCGGCGTACAGCAGGCAGCCCATCCACAGCCGCTGGGCCACCCATAGGGGCACGTGCAGCTCGGCCAGCACCCAGTAGAACGGACCCATGGGCAGCAGGTAGCCGATATTCTGGTGGGTGACGGTGCCCAGTCCGACGTGGGGGTCCCACAGCGAGACGGCCTGGCGGATGTAGCGGCCGGGATCGAGGTAGAGGTAAGTCTTGGTGTCGTCGGTGACCACCCCGGGCTGGGAGGCCAGCATCGGGATGAAGGCAATGACGGCCAGGCCCAGATAGTCGATCCATGTCCGCAGCGCACCGGGCGACCGGAGTCGGGCCATCAGGGAGCCATGGCGGCCGGAACTCCGGTCGGTCGTTGCATCAGGGGTGAGTTCGGTTGCGGGCACGAGTGATCGGTAGTGTAAACAACCGCAGCGTCGGGACGGCAGCACCTGCCCCCGGGACCAGGATGGGGAAGTCAGATGAGCCAGACGAGCCGGTCGGCACACCAGAAGATGCGACGAGGACGCCCGGTGGCGGCGGCCCGATGAACGACAGCCCGAATACGCCGGGGGCAGCACCTGCGACCCATGCGCCGGCCGACCGCAAGGGCCGCCAGCTCACCGGTGAGCGGCCGCAAGAGGGAGTCACTCCAGACTCGCTGTTGGCGCTCCACGCCGCGGGCTATCGAACGGTCATCGAACGACTGGGGCAGGGTTCGGTCCTCGACGTTGGCTGCGGTCAAGGTTTCGAGTCCGCCCGTTTCCTCGGGCCTGATCGGCGGGTGGTCGGGGTGGACTACAGCGCCGAGGCGGTCGATCTGGCGCGGAGCAACTACGGCGACGCCGGGCTCGAAGTGGCCCAGATGAATGCCCTGGCCCTCGGGTTCGACCAAGGGGGCTTCGATTGGGCGTGCTCGTCGCACCTGATCGAGCACTTCGACGAGCCCGAGGGGCACGTCGCCGAGTTGGCCCGGGTAGTGGCCGACGACGGGACGGTCTTCTTCCTCACGCCGAACGCGCCGGCCGACTTCGAAAATCCGTTCCACATCCATCTGTTCGAGCCGCCAGAGCTGCGCTCCCTGTTGACCAAGTACTTCCACGACGTGACCATCCAAGGGCTCGATGCTGTGCCCCACGTCAAGGCCGACTTCACGGCACGGCGGGTCAAGGCCGAGAAGGTGCTGCGCCTGGACTTCCTCGACCTGCGTCACAAGATCCCGCGCGCTTGGTACGTCGGGTTCTACGCCTGGGTGCTGCCCAAGGCCTACCGGCTCATCGCCCGAGGGGATGCCGGAGGGTCGACGGGGATCACGGCAGATGACTTCTTCGTCACCGACGACCTCGACGCAACCACGATGGTGCTGTTCGCCACGGCCTCGCGGCCGCGCCGGACTGTTTGAACGGGAGGCGAAGGTGCTGACCATTGGGCTGACCGGAAACATCGGCGCAGGTAAGTCGACCGTGGCCCAACTACTCGTGGCCCACGGAGCGGCCCTGGTCGATGCCGACAGAGTGGCCAGGGAGGTGGTCGAGCCGGGAGCCGTGGCCTATCAACCGCTCATCGACCGGTTCGGCACTGGCATCCTGGACGCCGAGGGCCGTATCGACCGGCCGGCTCTGGCCGCCGTGGCCTTCGGTAATCCTGACGAGTTGACCGCCCTCAACGACATCATCCACCCGGCCATCGGGATCGCCATGATCCAGGGCAAGGACGCCTATCAGGGCACCGATCGCATCGTGGTCATGGACATCCCCCTGCTCAAGGTGTTCCACCGGGACATGCTTTCGCTGGATGCCGTCATCGTGGTCGACATTCCTCCGGAACTGGCCCTGGAGCGGATCACGACGTTACGGGGAATGTCCGAGGAGGATGCCCGGGCCCGCCAGGCGGCCCAGCCCACCCGGGCCGAGCGTCTGGAAGGGGCGGAGTACGTCGTCGACAACTCGGATGACGCGGATCATCTGGCCCGTGAGGTCGACCGGGTGTGGGCGGAGTTGGCGCGCCTGCCCCAGCCAGCACCCCCAGCGGTTCTGCCCGAGCACACGAGTACATCCGAGGATGGCGAAACCTAGGGGCGACCCGGCCGGTACCATCCATGGCGTGCCGCTCTTCGAGGTCGTCTCGCCCTTCCGGCCCGCCGGCGACCAGCCCCAAGCCATCGCCGGGCTGGTGGAGGGCCTGGAGCGCGGCGACCGCTATCAGACATTGCTCGGCATCACCGGCTCCGGCAAGACGGCCACCATCGCTTGGACCATCGAGGCGGTGCAGCGGCCGACCCTGATCATCGAGCCCAACAAGTCCCTGGCCGCCCAGCTGGCCGCCGAGCTCAAGGAGTTCTTCCCCAAGAACCGGGTCGAGTACTTCGTGTCGTACTACGACTACTACCAGCCCGAGGCGTACGTGCCCAGCTCGGACACCTACATCGAGAAGGACTCGTCCATCAACGACGAGATCGACCGGCTCCGCCACGCCTCGACATCGTCGCTGCTGCTCCGGCCCGACACCATCGTGGTGGCCTCGGTGTCGTGCATTTACGGCCTCGGATCGCCCGACGAGTACCGCGACCGCATCGTGGCCCTGCAACCAGGCCAGGATCACGAGCAGCGGGCGCTGCTCAAGCGCCTGGTGGAGCTGCAGTACTCGCGCAACGACGTGACCCTCAACCGAGGGCAGTTCCGGGTCCACGGGGATACCGTGGAGATCCACCCGGCCTATGAGTCGAGAGCGGTTCGGATCGAGTTCTTTGGCGACACCGTCGAGCGGATCCGCCCGTTCGACGTCATGACCGGCGAGATCGGCAACGACCTCGAGGAGCTGGTCGTCTTCGCCAATACCCACTACGGCACCGGCGACGAGCGGATGCGCCGAGCCGTCATCAGTATCGAGGACGAGCTACGGGCACGGCTCACCGAGCTGAACGAGGCCGGCAAGTTGCTCGAGGCCCAACGGCTCCGGATGCGCACCGAGTACGACCTCGAGATGCTGGCCGAGACCGGCGTGTGCAGCGGGGTGGAGAACTACAGCCGCCACCTCGACGGCCGGGCCCCAGGCGTAGCGCCCTTCACCTTGATGGACTTCTTCCCCAAGGACTACCTGGTCGTCCTGGACGAGAGCCACGTGGCCCTGCCGCAGATCCGCGGCCAGTACGCCGGTGACCGGTCCCGCAAGGAGACCCTGGTCGACCACGGATTTCGCCTCCCGTCCGCCATGGACAACCGGCCCCTGCGCTTCGAAGAGTTCCTGGAGCGCACCGGCCAGGTCGTCCTGCTGTCGGCCACCCCGGGCCCCTGGGAGCTCGAGCACAGCACCAATATCGTCGAGCAGGTCATCCGGCCCACCGGGCTGATCGATCCCGAGGTGGACATCATGCCCACCACCGGTCAGATCGACGACCTGCGGGAGCGGATCGATGCCACCGTGGCCGCTGGCAACCGGGTCCTGGTGACCACACTGACCAAGAAGATGTCCGAGGACCTGACCGACTACCTGTCCGAACAGGGCGTGCGCGTCCAGTACCTCCACTCTGACGTCGACACCATGGCCCGCATCGAACTGCTGCGTGAACTCCGCCTCGGCGTCTTCGACGTCCTGGTCGGCATCAACTTGCTACGCGAGGGCCTCGACCTGCCCGAGGTGGCTCTGGTGGCCATCTTGGACGCCGACAAGGAAGGATTCCTGCGCTCCACCTCCTCGCTGATCCAGACCATGGGCCGGGCGGCACGGAACGTCAACGGCAGGGTCGTCATGTACGCCGACCGGGTCACCGACTCCATGACGGCTGCCATCGGGGAGACCCAGCGCCGCCGGGCCCGCCAGATCGCTTACAACACCGAGCACGGAATCGACCCGCAGTCGATCACCAAGGCGGTCACCGACATCTTGGAGCGGGTCCGAGGTGATGGGTTCGCCACCGGGGGAGCGATGGGCGGCCTCACCACCATGCGGGGATCCCGTGCCGGTAAAGGCAAGGGCGGCCAGCGCACCAACGTCGACCCCCGGGCCATCGCCGCCGAGATGGCCCATGCACTTGGGGCTGATGCCGACGAACTGTCCAGTCTGATCCACCGGCTCGATGCCGAGATGGTGAAGGCGGCCGAGGCTCTCCGATTCGAAGAGGCCGCCTTGATCCGCGATGAGTTGGCCGAGTTGCGGGCCCTGCTGGCCCGAGATCCGGTGGACGGGAGCGCCGTCCTACCTGGGACCACCGCTGACGTCGAGGTGCCAGCCGGCGGCTGAGCCGTCCCGTCGGTGGGGTGGCCTGCTTGCGGACCAGCCGATGGAAGTGAGCCAGCAGCCGCTTCGGTCAGGTCCCTCCTCGGGACCGGTATCCTCCACGCCATGGCCGATCGTCTTGTGGTGCGCGGCGCGCGCGAGCACAACCTCCAGGATGTCTCCTTGGACCTGCCCCGGGATCGCCTGATCGTCTTCACCGGCCTGTCCGGCTCGGGCAAGTCGTCGCTCGCTTTCGACACCATTTACGCCGAGGGCCAGCGCCGGTATGTCGAGTCGCTCAGCGCCTATGCCCGCCAGTTCCTGGGGCAGATGGACAAGCCCGACGTCGACTTCATCGAAGGGCTGTCGCCGGCCATCTCCATCGACCAGAAGTCAGCATCCCGCAACCCGCGGTCCACGGTTGGCACCGTAACGGAGGTCTACGACTACCTGCGCCTCCTGTATGCCCGCATCGGCAAGCCCCACTGTCCGGTGTGCGGCCGTCCGGTGGCTCGCCAGAGCCCCCAACAGATCGTGGACCGCATCCTGGCCATGGCCGACGGCACCCGTTTCCTGGTGCTGGCGCCCGTGGTGCGGGGACGCAAGGGCGAGTACAGCGCCCTGTTGGACGATCTGGCCAAGCAGGGATTCGCCCGAGTCCGGGTGGACGGTGCCACCATCGAGTTGTCCGACCGGGGCGACTTGGAACTAGCCCGCTACGAGAACCACACCATCGAGGTGGTGGTTGACCGTCTGATCCGTCGAGACGACATCCGGCGCCGGCTGACGGAGTCCTTGGAGACGGCGCTGTCGCTGGCCGAGGGCGTGGCCGAGATCGTGGTCGTCGATGCCGACGGCACCGAAGAGGAAGCCATCACCTTCAGTCAGCATCTGGCTTGTACGCACTGCGGCATCAGTTTCGAGGACCCGTCGCCCCGCAACTTCTCGTTCAACTCTCCCTACGGTGCCTGTCCGGCGTGCACCGGGCTCGGCACCAAGTACGAGGTCGACCCCGAGCTCGTGGTACCCGATGTGACCAAGTCGCTGTCGGAGGGGGCGCTGGCCCCGTGGTCAGGCGCTCGCAGTCAGTACTTCGAACGGATGCAGGGCGCGGTGGCCGACCTGGGCGGGTTCTCGGTCGACACTGCGTGGGAGGACCTGTCCAAGGACGATCAGACCTTGGTGCTGTACGGAACCGGGGGCGACCAGGTCCACCTCAAGTACCGCAACCGCTACGGGCGTCAGCGTTCGTTCCACTCGTCCTACGAGGGGATTGTCAGCTGGCTGGAGCGCCGCCACTCCGAGGCCGACTCGGACTTCTTGCGCGACAACCTGGAGAACTACCTACGCGAGGTGCCGTGCCCTGAGTGCGCCGGGTCGCGGCTCAAGCCCGAGTCGTTGGCTGTCACAGTGGGCGGCCACAGCATCCATGCTCTGTGCTCGCTGCCCATTGGCCGGGCCGTCGAGGTCGTCGGGTCGTTAGACCTGTCCGACCGAGACCACATGATCGCCGACCGGGTCTTCCGCGAGGTCAGCGAGCGGATGCAGTTCCTGCTCGACGTGGGGCTCGACTATCTGACCCTGGCTCGTTCGGCCGCCACCCTGTCGGGGGGCGAGGCTCAGCGGATCCGGTTGGCCAGCCAGATCGGTAGCGGGCTGGTGGGCGTGCTTTACGTGTTGGACGAGCCCTCCATCGGCCTGCACCAGCGCGACAACCAACGCCTGATCGGGACCCTGGTGCGGCTCCGTGATCTCGGCAACACGGTCATCGTGGTGGAGCACGATGAGGAAACCATCAAGATCGCCGACCACGTGGTCGACGTGGGCCCGGGGGCGGGGGAGCACGGCGGACGCATCGTCCATTCGGGCCCGGTGTTCGGCAAGGACGGCATCCTGGCCAATACCGAGTCGATCACCGGGCAGTACCTGTCGGGGGTCAAGTCGATCCCGGTGCCACAGATGCGCCGTCCCGGCAGCGGCGAGCACCTGGTGGTGCTGGGAGCGCGGGAGCACAACCTCAAGGACGTAACCGTCGAGTTCCCCCTTGGCCAGTTCGTGGCCGTGACCGGGGTATCCGGATCAGGCAAGTCGACGCTGGTCAACGACATCCTTCTGCGTTCACTGGCCAAGCAGGTCCATCGGGCCAAGAGCCTGCCCGGGCTACATCGGACCATCACCGGGGTGGAGTTGGTCGACAAGGTGGTCGACGTCGACCAGGCGCCCATCGGACGCACGCCGCGGTCGAACCCGGCTACGTACACCGGCGTGTTCGATCACATTCGCAAGTTGTTCAGCCAGACCAACGAAGCCAAGGTGCGCGGCTATCTGCCCGGCCGGTTTTCCTTCAACGTCAAGGGCGGCCGGTGCGAATCGTGCTCGGGCGACGGCACGCTCCGCATCGAGATGCACTTCCTGCCCGATATTTACGTGCCGTGCGAGGTGTGCCACGGGGCCCGGTACAACCGGGACACCCTGGAGGTCACCTTCCGGGGGAAGACCATCGCCGACGTGCTCGATCTTTCGTGTGAGGAGGCCCTGGGGTTCTTTGCCGCCCAGCCGCCCATCGCCCGCCATCTCCAGACCCTGGTCGACGTCGGACTGGGCTACATCCGCCTGGGGCAGTCGGCGCCCACCCTGTCGGGGGGAGAGGCCCAACGGGTCAAGCTGGCCTCGGAGTTGAGCCGGCGGTCGACCGGTACGACGCTGTACGTGCTCGACGAGCCGACCACCGGGCTCCACTTCGACGACGTGCGCAAGTTGCTCGACGTTCTCAACCGGTTGGTCGACCAAGGCAACACAGTCATTGTGATCGAGCACAACCTCGACGTCATCAAGAGTGCCGACTGGATCATCGACATGGGTCCCGAGGGCGGGGACCGGGGTGGCATGGTGGTGGCCGAAGGGACGCCCGAAGAGGTGGCATCAGTGGAAGCCAGCTACACCGGCCAAGTGCTGGCGCCGCTGCTCGACGTGGTGCCCGGATCCGGGGTCCCTAGGGCCACCCGAGTGCGCCCGGTGGCTACGAAGGTCGCCAAGGCCACCAAGGCCACTAAGGCAGCGAAGGTCACGAAGGTAGTGAAGACGGCCAAGGCAACCAAGGCAACCAAGGC
>JBAXCY010000070.1:0-13581 GCA_037141235.1 Acidimicrobiales bacterium
AGGCACCGGCCAAGAAAGCCGCTGTAGCCACCAAGGCACCGGCCAAGAAAGCCGCCTCCGGGGTTGCGTCTGCGCCGCTGGATAAGGTGGCACCGGCCAAGGCTCCGGTGGTCAAGAAGGTGGCCCCTGAGCCTCCCAAGCGCCCCACGGTCGGCCCCTATGCCAAGGATGCCAAGTTCCTAGCCGCCCAACGGGTACTGCTGATGATCGAGCGTGAAACCTACGCTGACCAAGCCGTCTATCTGCGAGCTGAGGCCGACTCACTGGCCCTCGAGCGTGAGCCTGGTGACATGCAGTTCGACGAGGAGTCGGGAGAGGGCGGCACCGCCGCGGTCGAGCGCGAAGCGAAACTGGCACTTTCCGGGCAGGCGATCGCCTATGTGGAAGAGATCGACGATGCAGTCAAAAGACTGGATCGCACCACCTACGGAAGTTGTGAGAAGTGCTTCGAGCCGATTCCCAAGGAACGCCTGGAAGCGCTGCCCTTCGCCCGAGAGTGCGTGGCGTGCAAGAGCGGTGGCCTGTCCCGGCGCTGACCGATGAGACGGCCGTGGTGACCGAGGGTCGGAGCCACGGGACGTCGTCCACCGGAGCGGCCGGTCTGGCCGTTGCGGCGGGCGTGGTAGCCGTGGTCGTGCTCGCCGACCAGTTGACTAAGTGGTGGGCCGTTGACCGGCTGTCGTCAGGACCGGTCCACGTGGTTTGGCGCCTCGATATGGAGTTGTCGCTCAACACCGGATCGGCATTCAGCTTGTTTCGAGGAGCCACCTTCCTCATCGTGGTGATCGCCGTCGCACTGGTGGCGGTCCTATTGGTCATGGTATGGCGCTCGGCCACCTTGGGTCGGGCTGCCATCTTGGGCCTGATCCTCGGCGGTGCCCTCGCCAATCTGTGCGACCGGTTCTTCCGAGGTGGACACGGGGCGGTGGTCGACTTCATCGACTTCCATTTCTGGCCCACCTTCAACGTCGCCGATGCCTGTATCACGGTGGGCTGCATACTGTTGGCCGTATCGGTACTGCGGGGGAGGCCGACACCATGAGCACGCTCTCCGTGGTCGTCCCCGCATCCCTCGACGGTGTACGTGTAGACCGAGCGGTGGCCCTGTTGGCAGACGTCTCCCGCTCCTCGGTCGACCTCCTGGTGACCGACGGCAGGGTCACGGTCGACGGCCGGGTGCTCAACAGCCGGAGCACCCGCCTGCGCCAGGGCCAGACGCTCGACGTAGATCGACCCGAGGAAGTCGAGCCAACCGGCCCCGAGGGGGACCCCTCGGTCGAGTTCGAGGTGGTATTCGTCGACGATGACGTCATCGTGGTGGACAAGCCGGCAGGCCTCGTGGTCCATCCGGGAGCCGGCCATCGTTCGGGCACGCTCGTCCATGGGTTGGTCAGTCGGTTTCCGGAGCTGTCGGCACTGCCTGGTCAGGTCGGATCCGAAACTGATCGCCCCGGTATCGTCCACCGCCTCGACCGTGGCACGTCCGGCCTGATGGTGGTGGCCCGGACGCCAGACGCGTATCACTCCCTGGTGGCCCAGCTGTCCTCGCGCCAGGTATCGCGCACGTATCGGGCACTCGTGCTCGGGACGGTCGAGGGCGAATCCGGTCTGGTGGATGCTCCCATCGGCCGGTCAGTCAGCTCGCCGACCCGGATGGCCATCTCCAGGAAGGGGAAGGAGGCGCGCACCCGGTACCGGGTCGAGCAGCGGTTCAGCGAGCCGGCGCCAGCGACCCTGCTGCGGGCGTCACTCGAGACGGGGCGGACCCATCAGATCCGGGTCCACCTGTCGGCCATCGGTCACCCGGTCGTAGGGGACGACCCTTACAGCCAGGGGCGGTCGTTGCCCGGATCGACGGTTGCCCGTCCGTTCCTGCACGCCTATGCCTTGGCCATCGATCACCCCAGGACGGGAGAACGGGTGTCTTGGACCTCGGAGATGCCTGAGGATCTGACCAGCCAACTCGCTGGCCTCAGCGAGTAGCCAACCGACCGGATTGAGCCCAAAGCGGTCAGGCAGCCTCGTGGGCGGCCTCGAGTGCGTCGCTGACCGAGAGGATCTCTAGTGCCTCGGCTTCGGCCTGGCGTACCTTACGCACGCCGATACCCATCCGCTCTGCCGTCGTCTGTAGCGATGCCGGATCGGTACCGTCGAAGCCGAACCGGTGGCGGATGACTTCGCGCTGCAAATCGCTAAGACGGTCGACGGCCTGGCGGACGAGGTCGAGGGTCATCTCGACGGCCACCTCGTCTTCGAAGTCGCTCTGGTCGGTCGAGACCAGGTCGCCCAGGGTTGCGGTGGAATCGGTACCGGCCGGCTGATCGAGGCTGGCCACCACTCGTGCGGCCCTGGACATGTCGGTGCGCATGGTGGCCGTGGTGTTGGTGGCGTCGTCCAACTCGGCAGCGGTAGGTGGGCGCTGGAACTGGTGGGTGAGCTCCCAAGTGGCGGCATCTACCTGCTGGTTGCGCTCGGCGACCTCCATGGGGAGGCGAATGGTGCGCCCGTGCTGCTGGACGGCCCGCTGGAGGGCTTGACGGATCCACCAGGTGGCGTAGGTGGAGAACCGGAAGCCGCGCTCCCAATCGAACTTGTCGACGGCACGCATCAAGCCGAAGGTGCCCTCTTGGATGAGGTCGGGGAGGTCGACGCCACGGTCTTGGTAGCGTCGTGCCCAGTGGACCACGAGGCGGAGGTTGGCCGCCACCATCTCCCGACGGGCCACATCGTCGCCGACGGCGACTCGCTTGGCCAACTCGGTCTGGGCATCGTGGTCGGGCAACGGGTGGTGATCGAGGTCACGAAGGAACAGCCCCATGCTGTCGGCTTCTAATCCTCGGCTGCGATTGGCAGCGGCCTTGGATACTGGGGTGGAGGAATTTTGAGCAGGTGCCGTCGCCGCTGAACTTGACGCCGCAGCGGTCTTCGCATCGGGTGCCGTATTGCTCGCCTTCATCCCTCTCCTCGTGGTCAGTCCTTGATCCATTTTCTGATCCAACACCACAACCTCCGCATACATTCCTGCCCGCTTCCGATGGTGACCGGATGCCGACACCTTGCGTAAGTTGTATTCGGAGTGATGGGCTGCATGGATGACGCAAGATATGCCCCGAGCAGTCCTGATCCGCCACGGTGAGACGGTCTGGAGCCGTGACCGGCGCCATACCGGCCGGACGGACATTCCGCTGACGCCCGAGGGAGAGGTACAGGCCACCGCCTTAGCACCACGACTGGCGGGCCGAAAGTTCGCTCAGGTGTGGACGAGCCCTCTGGCCCGTGCCGCACGGACCGCCCATCTAGCGGGGCTGGAGGGCGCCGAGGGCACTCCTGATCTACTCGAGTGGGACTACGGAGAGTACGAAGGACTGACCACCCAGACCATCCGGGAGCACCGGCCGGGATGGGAGATCTTTGGAGACGGCGCGCCGGGAGGGGAGACCATTCACCAGGTGGCCATCCGGGTAGATCGGATCATCGCCAGGATCCGATCAGGCCGCGGTGATGTGGTCTGCGTCGCCCACGCCCACCTGCTGCGGGTCTTGGCCGCCCGTTGGCTGGGCGTCGATCCGGTGGCGGCTCGCTACCTGGCGCTGGGGCCGGCGTCGATCAGTGTGCTCGGATTCGAGCGCGAGCAGCCAGTGATCGAACACTGGAATACCTAGGCCAGGATCTACCTATGGCCCGACTGGACAGGGCAGACACAGATCAGGCTGTGGCGTCGCCCGACGCGGAGACCCGCCCCTGCGCACGAGTGACCATGTCGGCCAGGGTGAACGAGTCGAGGTGGGTACGCATGTGCTGGCCCACGTCGGCCCAGACGTCCAAGAGGACACACTGGCCTTCGTGGTCACAGGCACCGTTCTCATGAGGAAGGCCGAAGTCGCCGGCCACGATGGGTCCGTCCACGGCCGAGACGATCTGAGACAGGGTGATCTCTTCAGGGGACCGGGCCAGTACGTACCCGCCCCCTACGCCACGCTTGGAGCGGACCAGTCCCGCACCCTTCAGGGCCAGCAGGATCTGCTCGAGGTAAGGCTGGGGGAGCCCGGTGCGCTCGGCGATGTCGCGCACGGCCGTGGGGCAACTGGGGTCACCCCCGGAGGAGGCGTGCAGGGCCAGCGACAAGAGTGCCCGGCTGGCGTAGTCGCCCCGTGTCGATACCTTCACGAGCCCATGGTATTGCTTGGATTCGGCACCGGGGAGACATCGGCGCCCGTGGGCCCCACGGGTCCCCGACAGGCAGGGCAGCCGGTGGTGGAGGCCCAGACGGGACCGGTGATCAGCGTCCGCCGAGCTTGCCAGCGGCGAGGTCCTCGGCCATGGCCCATCCGAAGGTGACCAAGCGGCCACCACCCTCGGCATCGACACTGGTGAAGAAGGCGATGTAGTGGGGGGCGGGATCGGACTTGGGGCTGGCGAAGTCGAATCCTCCTGCCTCGTAGCCGTCGCTGGACACCACGAAGGAGCGGTCATCGATGCGTCCCTCGGCGCCGAACCGCTTGGCCAGTCGGCGTCCCCAGGCACGATCCTCGCCCGAGGGCTTGGCTTCAGGGGCAGGCACCACGTCGGTCAGGCCAGCGAAGGCCTTGAATCCGTCGGGACCGAGCAGACGGGTCCCCACCAGGACGTCTTCATCGGGGAAGGCGAGCAGGGCACGACGGTACTTGTCACCCATCATGGACCGCAGCACCGTGTCGGCCCGAGAGGTCCGATCCACTGTGCCCAGTCCGATCAGCAGCGACGGGGTGCCCCCGATGCGCTCGAGTGTCGAGAAGGAGTAGCCACGGAGCTTGTTGCCTTCGCGTGCTCGGGTGACGAGCACCCACTCCTCGCGCTGTTTGGACAAGAACCCGATGTCGAAGCGGGGCTCTCGTTCGGCGCACAGGTCGGCCATCTCGGCCAACTCTGCGTCACTGATCGACGTGCAATCCTTGGTCTCCACCTGGATGGACATATGCCGTTCCGTACTCCTCGATCTCCCTGCGTCTCCATCCCCCGCACCTAGCTGACCGTGGAGTCCGGAACGTGCCACCGCAGGGGAGGGGCACCATCTCGGATCTCCCACGCCAGGAGCATGCCCTCTATTTTACGGGATTTCGAGGCGTCTGTCGTATCGACCCCGTCGGAACCGGTCGCGACGCTCTGACCAGGGACGGAACCATTCAGCCCGAGGCATGAGGTTTCCGGTGCCGTCCGAGCGACCCGACGGGTCGTCAGGACAAGATGGCGTTGGGCCCGAGGAGGACCCGCAGTTCGCCGACCAGACCCCGGCTGCTGTCGACGTTGAATTCCGACTGCAGGCGGAAGACTTTGTCTCCTATATGGACCAAGACGGGGGAGTGTCCGGGGTGCTCGGACAGCAGCCGTTTCAGGTCGTCGACGGAGCGGTCGGTCAGGGTCCCGAGCGGAAGGGAGATGTGGAGGTCGCGGAGCCCGTCGGATTGCAGTTCGGGCCGGGACACCTCCATGCAGACCAACTTGAGGCGTTCATCGCGCATGTCGAGCCGGGCCTTGACCACCACGATGGCGTCGTCGTCGAGCAGGGCTCCATAGTCGGCCATGGTCTTCGGGAAGACGAAGGTCTCGATCGAGGCGTTCAGGTCTTCGAGGACGAACGTAGCCATGAGGTCGCCCTTCTTGGTATATCGGCGCTGGAGCTCGGTGATGACTCCGCCGACCACTTTGATGCCGCCGCCGTCGTAGCCGGATGCGGCCATGGCCTCGGGGTCGTGGTCGCGCAACTCGGCCAGGGTGCAGTCGGTGAGCCGCGACAGCGAGCCTTCGAGGCCCATGAGGGGGTGATCGCTGATGTAGAGGCCGAGCATCTCTTTTTCGAAGGCCAGCCGGAGTGCCTTGTCGAACTCGGCGTCGGTGATCGGGAGGCGGGTATCGGCAAACCCGGTGGTCTGGCCCTCGGTCTGCTCCTCCAGGGAGGCGAAGAGCGACATGACCCCGGCATCGTGCTCGCGGCGGCGCTCGAGGGTGCGATCAATAATCTCTTCGTAGGCGAGGAACAGGCCCTGGCGGGCGTGGCCCATCGAGTCGAAGGCGCCGGCCTTGATGAGGGACTCCAGGGTCCGCTTGTTGAGGACCTGGGGGTCGACCCGCTGACAGAAGTCGTAGAAGTCGATAAAGGGGCCACCCGCCTCCCGTTCGGCCACGATGAGAGCGACCAGGGCCTCGCCCACATTGCGCACGGCGGCCAGTCCGAAGGTGATGGCCCCCGCACTGTCGCCCCCGGTGCCGATGGCGCCCTCGCCAGCGGTGAAGTCCGGGGTGAACTCGGCCAGTGAGCGGTTGACGTCGGGTACCTGGACCTCGATGCCGAGGGTTCGGCACTCGCCGAGGTAGATGGCGGTCTTGTCCTTGTTGTCCTTGACCGAGGTGAGCAGGCTGGCCAGGTACTCGACCGGGTAGTGGGCCTTCAGCCAGGCGGTCTGGTAGGCGATGAACCCGTAACCATAGGAGTGGGACTTGTTGAAGGCGTAGTCGGCGAAGGGTTCGATGATGTCGAAGAGGGTGGTGCCGAGCGACTCGCCGTATCCGGTGGCCGCACATCCTTCGACGAACTTGATGCGCTCCTTGGCAATGAGGCCCCGGTCCTTCTTGCCGCACGCTTTGCGCAGGTTGTCGGCTTCGGCGAGCGTGTACCCGGCGAACTTCTGGGCCACCCGCATGACCGACTCTTGATAGATCATCAGCCCATAGGTGTCGGCCAAGATGTCGGCGAGGTCCGGGTGCTCGTAGGTGACCGCCTGGCGGCCGTTCTTGCGGTCGGCGTAATCGCGGTGCATGTTGGCCGCCATGGGGCCGGGGCGGTACAGGGCGACCAGGGCGGCGATGTCATCGAACGTGGTGGGGGCGAGCGAGCGCATGAGCGAGCGCATCGGCCCACCTTCGAGCTGGAACACGCCCATGGAGTCGCCCTTGCGCAGCATGACGAAGGTGGGCTCGTCGTCGAGGGGGATATTGTCGATGTCGGGCCGGAGCTGGGTGGAGATTTCGATCAGGTCGAGGGCCCGCTCGATGACCGAGAGGTTGCGGAGCCCGAGGAAGTCCATCTTGAGCAGTCCGAGGGCTTCGACGCCGTGCATCTCGTACTGCGTGACGATGGGAGCATCGCCCGGATTGTTGTTGTCGGGCTTGCGCTGGATGGGGACGTACTCGGTGAGGGGCAGGTCGGTGATGACCACCGCGGCGGCATGGATCCCGTCTCCCCGGCGGAGCCCCTCGAGGCCCCTGGCCACGTCGATGACGCGCTTGGCCTCGGGATCGGTCTCGTACATGGTGCGCAGTTCGGCGGCGGCGGCAAAGCCGTCCTCGAATCCCTCGGTCTTGGCCAGACAGGCGGCCAGCGGGGTGTCCCGGCCCATCATCAGCGGGGGCATGGCCTTGGCAATCTTGTCGCCGACGATGTAGGGGAGCCCGAGCACCCGCGATGCGTCGCGGACGGCAGCCCGGGCCTTGATGGTGGAGAAGGTGACGATCTGGGCCACGTGGTCGGAGCCGTAGCGCTCGGCGGCGTACTTGATCATGTCGCCGCGGTAGCGCTCGTCGAAGTCCATGTCGATGTCGGGCATCTGGATGCGGCCCGGATTGAGGAATCGCTCGAAGAGGAGGTCGTACTTAATGGGGTCGAGATCGACGATCTGCAAGCAGTAGGCGACGCAGCAGCCAGCAGCCGAGCCACGGCCCGGGCCCACTCGGATCCGGTGGGAGCGGGCGTAGCGGATCAAGTCCCACACGACCAAGAAGTAGGCCGAGAACCCCATGTCGCCGATGACTCGGAGCTCGTAGTCGAGCCGCTCCATCACCTCGGGCGGGATGGGCATGCCGTAACGCTCCTTGGCCCCCTCGATGCTGAGGTGGCGGAGGTAGGCGGCGGCCCCGACCTCATAGGTGGCGCCCTTGAACTCGTCGGGCACCGGGAACTGGGGGAGGCTGGGCGTGCCGAACTCGATCTCCACCGAAGCCCGCTCGGCGATGAGCAGGGTGTTGTCGCAGGCGTCGGGCAGCTCGGAAAAGAGGTGGCGCATCTCGGCGGCCGACTTCAGGTAGTGCTCCTCGCCGTGGAACTTGAACCGCTTGGGGTCAGCGATGAGGGCGCCGGTCTGCACGCACAGGAGGGCGTCGTGGGCGACGCTGTCCTCGCGGTGGGTGTAGTGGCTGTCGTTGGTAGCCAGCAGCGGGGCGCCGATGCGCTTGGCGATCTCGATGAGGGCCGGGTTGGTCTTGTGCTGTTCGGGGAGGCCATGGTCTTGGACCTCGACGAAGAGGTTGCCCTTGCCGAAGATGTCCTGGAGGCGGCTGGCCAGCATCTCGGCCTTGGCCTGGTCGTCGGCCAAGAGGGCCTGGAGGACGACACCGCCCAGGCAGCCGGTAGTGGCGATGAGTCCCTTGGCGTGGCGTTCGAGCAACTCCCAGTCGAGACGCGGCTTGTAGTAGTAGCCCTCGAGGTAGGCGGCCGAGGAGAGCTTCAGCAGGTTGCGGTAGCCCTCGTTCGACTCTGCCAGCAGGGTGAGGTGGTAGTAGAGCTTTTCGCCGCCGCCGGTGTCGCCGCCGGTGTCGTCGATCTTGCCGCGGCGGACCGGTCGCTCATGGCGGGACTCGGCGGCCATGTAAGCCTCGGTGCCGATGATGGGGTTGATACCGGCCTTGCGGCAGGCGGCGTAGAAGTCGAGGACCCCGTACATGTTGCCGTGGTCAGTAATGCCGAGCGCGGGTTGGCCGTCGGCCACGGCTGCTTCCACCAGGTCGTTCACCCGCGCCGCTCCGTCCAGCATCGAGAACTCGGTGTGGGTGTGGAGATGAGTGAACGACCGTGCTGCCAACGTCCTGGTGCGCCTTCCTCGATTTGGTCGCCCGTGCTGGTCGAAGGTGCCTGAGGAGGCGGTCGACGGGCTGCGGACGAGTTACAGCGTTGTGATTCTGACGATAGCGCGATGCACACGGGGCTGACGGGTGCGCCCGTGACCTGGGACAGCGCCTCACCACTGGGCCAGGCGGTGCCGAGAGGTCGAAAGAACGGCGCCCTACAGGTAGGTGCCGGGTCTCCCTACGGGGGAGTCGTCTCCGTCGGTGATCGACTGCTGGCGCATCTCGTCGAGCTGGGCTCGGGCGGCCACCTGCTGGGCCACCAAGGTGGCCTGAATGCCATGGAAGAGCCCCTCGAGCCATCCGACTAACTGGGCGTGGGCGATCCGGAGTTCGGACTCGGATGGGTTGGGAGAGTCGAAGGGGATGGCGATCCGGTCGAGTTCGCCAGCCAGGTCCGCAGAGAGGCCGTCGGCCAGTTCACGGATGGACTGCTCATAGATCTCGCGGAGGCGGCCGCGGCTGGCCTCGTCCAACGGGGCCTGGCGGACCTCTTCGAGGAGCTGCTTGACCATGGACCCGATCCGCAGCAGCTTGGCTGGCTGTGTGATCGACTCAGTGTCGTTCTCATCGTCCCCGTCAGCCGAGGGACCCGAATCGGTCGGGCCGGTGGAGAAGGTGCCGGTGTCCAAGACTTCGGGCCGGAGCGCCTCGGTCTGGGCCGCCGAGGTCGAGGTAAGCGACTGGTCCTGGTTTGGCTCTGTGGTCATAGCTCTGCTCCTCCTAGCGCCACCAGGGGCACGAGCATCTCGTCGCTGGTCAGCGAGCCATGGCGACACGCCAGTCGGTTCTCCCCGGTGTCGGCCGGGTCCATGAAGGCGATCGGTTCGAAGGGGATGAGGGCCACGTCGCCGAGGCGGGCGGCGAACCGGTCGCTGAGCGGTCCTCCGAACCAGCCGTCCTCGATCAGCTGCTGGCGGGTTCGCACCCACGAGGTGGCGCCGTACTGCTCAGTCAGGAGGGCGGTGAGGTCCCCGGTGGCCCCCGGGCGGGCATGGAGCCAGCGGAACCGTCCTTCCCCCGAGAAGAAGCGGGTCATGGCCATCGCCTCGGATCCGAGCACTTCCACCCGGGAGCCGACCTCGATCTGTCCGTGGTCGGCGGTGACCACCAAGACGGCACCCGGGGGGAGTCGCGCCACGAGATCCCCCACGATCCGGTCGACCGTCTCGAGCTCGGCGTCGTAGTGGTCGCCGAATCCTTCGGCGTGGGCGATCTTGTCGACGCCGTCGTAGTAGGCGTAGACGAACGGATCGCCGCTGCGCAGGCGTCGGTCCACTTCGACAACCAGCGAAGAGGCCACGCGGTAGTCGTGCAGCGGGGAGTCGCCGAGATGGGCGGCGGTGAACCCGGTGCCACCGAAGTCGACCTTGGATATCACGGGAACCGGACCGACCGCCCCAGGAAACGGTTCGAGCGGCTGGAAGTTGCGTACAGGAATGGTCTGGCGGGCATCGAGGTCCGACCGGCTGTCGAGGCTCCATCGGAGCATGTTCAAGATCTGGTCGCCCTCGGCCAAGCGATAGCCAAGGATTCCGTGGTCCGACGGAGGTCGACCGGTGGTGATGGAGGTCAGGGCGGCTGCCGTGGTGGTGGGCGCCACCGAAGTGATGGGACGGTCGATGCCAGCGCCAGCACTGAGGTTCGGCGTCAACGAGGACCGCTGGCGAAGCTGGTTCCAGCCCAGGCCATCGATGACCAGGAGCACGACTTGTCGGGCGCGCTCGGCTGCTTCGGGGAGCCAGTCGATACCGTCCTCGGGTCCAGCCACTCCGCCGAGCAGTCTCGGCACCACGTTGGCGATACAGCCGCTTTGGTAGTCAGGGAGCACCGGCACGACCAAGGGAGCATCGGTAGTGGATTTGGGCACGATCATCGCTACCGACTGTAGGCGCGAGGAGGTGCCGACCGTTTTCCGTTGGGGCGTGGGGCGTGGGGCGGCGTCAACTGCGAGGCAGCAATGCCCTGACGGTCTTGTAGCAGTGACCGTCGCGGGGCGTGCTCAGGGCGGCCACCAGATAGTGGGGTTTGAAGCCGAGGGCGGAGGAGAGATCTTTTCCTTGCAGCCGATCCCGTCGAGCCACGTCGAGTGCCCGCTCCAACTGGGGGTCCTCGACCGGCAGCCAGTTATCGCTGCGACCCCACCCGAAGCGGACCCACGCCGTCCGGTCGCCGATCCGGCGGAACAGGACCGGCCCCTTGGTGGGTTCGATGAGGGCCAGCGACGGCCGGAACCCCTTGAACTCCCAGTAGGGAGCCGATGCCCCCGGAAAGCCGAGTACATGGTCTTCGATCGGAGCAGCCAAATGATTGAGGAGTTGGCGCACCGAACGTCCGTGCAGGGTGCCCAGGTGGCGGGGGAGTCCGCTGGCCGTCACTGCCTCGGGTTGGGCCAAGTCGTCGCGTTCGGGTTCGTCGGCCAGATGGGTCTCGACCACGTCGAACGGGGACAGATCAGGACCGTGTTCGACGGGCCAGTCGACCCGGACCCGGACCAAGGCCCCGGATGCCAGGTCCACACCAGTGGTGTCCTCGAGGTGGGAGGCCAGCACCAAAAGGGTGAGTGCCGATCCGCCCTCGACAGAGATCTGGTCGCGGTGCTTGACCGACCGGGCCACGGCACGGGCAGTTCCGCTGCGCGGGGTGCGAGAGGAGCGCGCAGCCATCACGTCGTCTTGTCTATCAGGTGGTATCGGCTAACTGGCCAGCCAGGGTTGCTACCGCGTCGGCTGGCATCCGACAGGCATAGTCACGGCACACGTAGGCCCGGTCGACGTCCCGGCCCTCCCACAGTGGCGAGTCGGTCGGCTCACCCCAGGCCAGTACCGCATCGGGCCGCCACTGCCGGCGCACCTCGACCAGCAGATCGGGCCGGTCGCCGGTGATGACGATCTCGGTGCCGCCTCGGGCCAGCAGGTCAGCCGTCAGCACGGAGTGGGCAAAGGCAGTGGGATGGCGGGTGAGGAGCGCACCGATCAGGTCGATCGCCCGTCGGGCCTGGTCGGTGTACCGCCGCTCACCGGTGAGCGCACCGAGCCGGGCGAGGGCGTAGGCGGCCACAGCGTTGGCCGACGGGGTGGCCCCGTCGAACACGTCCTTGGTCCGCACGATAAGCCGCTCGGCGTCGTCGGCGGTGGTGAAGAAGCCCCCACCTTCAGTGTCGGCGAACCGGTCGATCAGTGCATCGCCAGCCGTAGTGGCCCGAGTCATCCACACGGCCTTTCCGGTCAGCTCGCCCAGGCGGGTGAAGCAGTCGACCAGCCATGCATGGTCGGCGGCGTAGGCCAGGTGTCGGGCCCCGGACTCGGGCTGCCAACTGCGCAGCCAGCGTCCGCCGGCATCGATCATGTTGGCGCACAGGAACTCGCCGATGGCGATCGCTGACGCTGCCCATGCTTCGTTTCCGGTGGCTGCGGCGGCCTCGGCCAATGCGGAGGCGTACATGGCGTTCCACTCGGTCAGGACCTTGTCGTCGAGGCCAGGACGCACCCGCAACGATCGGACGGCCAGCAGCCGCGCCCGGCCCGACTCGACGAGTCCGGGGTCGCTGAGGGCCGCACCTACTGGGCGGCGCAGGATGGTGGCACCCTCGAAGTTACCGCTCGGGGTGACGTCGAACCAGGTCCCGACGGCAGCCGCGGTGCGAGCAGCGTCAGGACCGGTCTCCATGGCTTGGGCCACCTGTTCGGGCGTCCAGACGTAGAACTTGCCTTCCACGCCTTCTGAGTCGGCATCTTCGGCCGAGTAGATGCCGCCTGCCGCCGCCGTCAGGTCCCGGGTGACGTAAGAGACGATCCCTTCCACGACGGCCAGGTAGTCCGGGTTGCCGGTGACCTGCCAGCCGTGCAGATAGGCCCGCAGCAGTCCGGCCTGGTCGTAGAGCATCTTTTCGAAGTGGGGGACCAGCCACTCGTGGTCGGTGGCGTACCGGGCGAAGCCGCCCCCGAGGTGGTCATGTATGCCACCGGCGGCCATGGCGTCGAGGGTGCGGGTGGCCATCGCCAATGCGTCAGCGCCGGTGGGCGTGTCCCCGAGTCGCAGCGCCTGACGCAGGGCCACGTCGACCAGGGTGGGCTGGGGGAACTTGGGCGCTGCGCCGAAGCCACCCCACGAGGCATCGAAGCGCCGAGACAGCTCCGCCACGGTGGGCGAGAGTAGATCAGGGACGGTGCCTCCGATGCCGGCCAGTGGCGACGTGGCGTCCGGTCCAGTTTCGATCAGCGAGCGCGAGGCGATGGCTGCGGCCAACTCGTCGGCCTGCTCCTCCACTTCGCCTCGTCGGTTGTCCCAGATGTCGACGAGGGCGCCGAGGACGGTGGTGAACGATGGCCGGCCCTGGAGATCGTGGGGTGGGAAGTAGGTGCCGCCGTAGAAGGGACGGCCGTCCGGGGTGAGGAACACGCTCATGGGCCATCCGCCCGACCCGGTGATCGACTGCACGGCCTCCATGTAGACGGCGTCTACATCGGGCCGCTCTTCGCGGTCGACCTTGATGCTGACGAAAGCGACGTTGAGTCGGGCGGCCACCACTGGATCTTCGAACGACTCGTGGGCCATGACATGGCACCAGTGGCATGCCGAGTACCCGACCGAGAGAAAGATCGGCCGATCGAGTTCGGTGGCCCGAGCGAAGGCGTCGTCACTCCAGGTGTACCAGTCGACTGGATTGTCGATGTGCTGGCGCAAGTAGGGCGACAGTTCGCCGGG
>JBAXCY010000071.1:0-13532 GCA_037141235.1 Acidimicrobiales bacterium
GCGCTCCGCTCCCGTAGATGACGAGGGCGCTCCGCTCCCGTAGATGACGAGGGCGCTCCGCTCCCGTAGCGGAGACCGAGCCGGGGGCAACGCAGTTCAGGCCGCCTGAATGGCGTATGGGAAGAGATCATGTGCCGGGATGGTGCGGGGCTAGGGTTGCATGTCGGCGTGCAGGCCGTGCGCTGATCGTTCCCCGCCCCGGATCCACCTAGGAGACCCTTCCTGATGCCGTTCGTCTTTGACTTCGACCACTCTCACCGCAAGCCCCCGATGGAGATGAAGGACCTCCTCGGCGGCAAGGGTGCCAACCTGGCCGAGATGACGTCGGTACTGGCCCTTCCGGTTCCCCCGGGCTTCACCATCGCCACCACGGCATGCCGGTCCTACATGGAGGGCGGCTGGCCCGAAGGCCTGACGGCCGAGATCGCCCGGGCTCGCACCCGGCTGGAGAAGACCATGGGCAAGCGGGTCGGCGACGCCGATGACCCGCTGCTGGTGTCGGTCCGGTCCGGAGCCAAGTTCTCCATGCCCGGAATGATGGACACCGTCCTTAACCTGGGACTCAACGACAAGTCGGTGGAGGGACTGGCCCGTCAGACCAACGACGAGCGGTTCGCCTTCGACTCCTACCGTCGCTTCATCGCCATGTATGGCCGCATCGTCATGGGCGTGCCCGGCGAGGAGTTCGACTCGCTGCTCGATGCAGCCAAGGAGCTGGCCGGCACGACTTCTGACGCAGGCATCCCCATCGAGCTGCTGCGCTACCTGGTCGAGGCCTACCAGCAGATCGTGGAGCGCCACACCGGCAAGCCGTTCCCCCAGGATCCCGATGATCAACTGCGCGGCGCCATCGAAGCCGTGTTCGCCTCGTGGAACGGTGACCGGGCCATCGCCTATCGGGTCCGTGAGCGCATCGCCCATGACCTCGGCACCGCCGTGAACGTCCAGGCCATGGTGTTCGGCAACCGCGACGACAACTCGGGTACCGGCGTGGGCTTCACCCGTGACCCGTCCACCGGAGCCGTCGGCGAGTACGGCGACTTCCTGATCAACGCCCAGGGCGAGGATGTCGTGGCCGGCATCCGCAACACCGAGCCCCTGTCGGCGCTGGCTGACGCATTCCCGAAGATCCACAAGGAGCTCCTGGGAATCTTCGCCCGTCTCGAGCGCCACTACCGGGACATGTGCGACACCGAGTTCACCATCGACCAGGGCAAGCTGTGGATGCTCCAGACCCGGGTGGGCAAGCGCACCGGCCGGGCCGCGTTGCGCATGGCCGTCGACATGGTGTCCGAGCGGGCCATCAAGTTGACTCGCGAGGAGGCCCTGGGTCGCATCACCGGTGAGCACCTCGAGCAGGTCCTCCACCCCCAGTTCGCCTCCCACGGACACAAGGCCCTGGTCAAGGGGTTGGGCGCCTCGCCTGGGGCTGCCGTGGGTCGGGTCTACATGACCGCCGATGATGCCAAGGCTGCCGCCGAGCGGGGCGAGGCCGTGGTGCTGGTCCGCTCCGAGACGTCCCCTGAGGACGTCCACGGCATGCTGGCCGCCGAGGGCATCCTGACCGCTCGAGGTGGACTGGTGAGCCACGCCGCGGTCGTGGCCCGAGGCTGGGGCAAGCCGGCCGTAGTCGGCGCCGAAGCCCTGCGCATCGGAGCGAAGTCGTTCAGCGTGGGTGACGTGGTCGTATCCGAGGGGGACTGGATCTCCGTCGACGGCACCAACGGAACCGTCGTGCTGGGGCAGGTCGACGTCATCGAGGGCGAGACGCCCCCCGAGTTCGACACCATCTTGAGCTGGGCCGATGCTGTCCGTGCCGGCCACCTCGGTGTCCGGGCCAACGCCGACAACGGGCCCGATGCCACCAATGCCCGCAAGCACGGGGCCGAGGGCATCGGTCTGTGCCGGACCGAGCACATGTTCCTGGCCGAAGACCGGCTCCCGGTCGTGCGCCGCATGATCCTGGCCGACACCCCAGCCGAGGAGGAGCGTGCCCTCGAGGCGCTGCGCGTGGCCCAGAAGGCCGACTTCTACGAGATCCTCGAGGCCATGGACGGACTGCCCGTCACCATCCGCCTCCTCGATCCGCCACTGCACGAGTTCCTTCCCGACACCATGGAGCTGGCTATTAAGGAGGCCACGGTCGGCCTCACCGACGAGGAGACCCGCCTGTTCGAAGCGGCCAAGCTGTGGCACGAGTTCAATCCCATGCTCGGCACCCGGGGCGTGCGCCTCGGTGTGATCAAGCCCGGGCTGTATGCCATGCAGGTCCGTGCCCTCATGGAGGCCGCCGTCGACCGGGTGGACGCGGGTGGCCATCCCATCGTGGAGATCATGATCCCTCTGACCGTGTCCCGTGAAGAGCTGGCACTGGCCCGCTCCTGGGTCGAGTCAGCGGTGACCGGAGTGCGGACCGCGGCAGCCAAGGCCAAGAAGGCAACCAAGGGCACCAAGGGGTCGCTAGAGGTGCTCATCGGCACCATGATCGAGACACCCCGGGCCGCACTGCTGGCTGGCGAGATCGCCGAGAAGGCGGACTTCTTCTCCTTCGGTACCAACGACCTGACTCAGATGACCTTCGGGTTCAGCCGGGATGACGTCGAGGGGCGGATGATGTCGGCCTACCTCGAAGAGGGGCTCCTCACCCGCAATCCGTTCGACGTGGTGGACGCCGACGGGGTGGGCGAACTGGTCCGCCTCGGCACGCAGCGGGGCCGGGCCACCCGACCGGACCTGAAGGTCGGCGTGTGCGGTGAGCACGGTGGCGATCCCGAGTCGATCGCTACGTTTGCGGCCGCAGGACTCGACTACGTGAGCTGTTCACCCTTCCGGGTGCCGATCGCCCGGCTGGCTGCTGCTCAGGCCGTCCTGGCTGGCCACACCGCAGCACGGGGCAAGAGCCGGGCTGCTGCGACCAAGAAGGCCCCGGCCAAGAAGGCTGCCGCCAAGAAGGCCCCGGCCACCAAGGCAGTCGCTAAGAAGGCTCCGACCAAGAAGGCCCCGGCCAAGAAGGCTGCCGCCAAGCGCTGACATCGTTGATCGCTGAGCTGCTCGGCAGTGTCCGAGCGGTTCAGCGCCAACGCGGGACGGCCCACCGCCGGGACGCGGTACCGTCATTGCCATGGGCATCCCAGACGAGGACGTGGCCCGAGTTCGGACAGCCACCGACCTCGTCGCGCTGGTGGGCGAGCACGCCGCCCTAAAACGGGTAGGCACGCGCTGGGTCGGCCTGTGCCCGTTCCACACCGAAAAGTCGCCGTCCTTCAGCGTCAATGCCGAAGCCGGCTTCTACCACTGCTTCGGGTGCCAGGCCAGTGGCGATGCCATCACCTTCGTCCGCGAGATGGAACACCTCGACTTCGTCGATGCCGTCCGCCGACTGGCTGACAAGTCCGGCATCACCATTCGAGAGGACGGCAACGCCGGCCAGGACAACCAGAAGCGCAAGGTGTTCCTCGACGCCATGGAGCGCGCCACTGAGTGGTACCACCAGCGCCTCCTGACCGGACCCGATGGCGGCCAGGCCCGGGACTATCTGCGCAGCCGGGGCTACGACGGCGAGGTGGTCCGACGGTTCCGCCTGGGGTGGGCTCCCGACGGCTGGGACACCCTGTGCACGGCGCTGAAGCTGAGCGAGGACATCGCCGTCGGGGCCGGTCTCGGATTCGTCAATCGCCGGGGCAAGATCCAAGATGCTTTCCGGGCCCGGGTCTTGTTCCCGATCTGCGACCCGTCGGGCAATCCGGTGGCCCTCGGTGGCCGGATCCTTCCGGGGAGCGACGACCCGGCCAAGTACAAGAACTCCACCGAGACACCCGTGTACTCCAAGCGTCGCACCCTGTATGCCCTCAACTGGGCCAAGCAGGACGTGATCAAGTCCGGTGAGGTGGTGGTGTGCGAGGGGTACACCGACGTGATCGGGTTTTTCGAAGCGGGTGTCCCACGGGCGGTGGCCACGTGTGGAACCGCCCTGGCCGAGGAGCACGTCCGGCTGCTCAAGAACTTCGCCACCAGGATCGTGCTGGCCTTCGATGCTGATGGTGCCGGCCAGACGGCGGCTGGCCGGTTCTACGAGTGGGAGCGCAAGTTGGAGATCGATGTGGCGGTGGCGGCCCTGCCCCCGGGCTCAGACCCGGCCGACCTGGCCAAGCGCGATCCGGCCGCCCTGCGAGCCGCGGTAGAAGGGGCCAAGCCGTTCCTGCAGTTCCGTATCGAGCGCATCTTGGACGCCGCCGACCTGTCTTCGCCGGAGGGCCGGGCTCGGGCTGCCGACAACGCCCTCGGGGCTGTGGCGGAACACCCAGACGACCTGGTTCGAGATCAGTACGTGATGCAGGTGGCGGAACGGTGCCGCCTGGACCCGACTGCGTTGCGTGATCGCCTCGAGCGCATCCGCCGCGAGGGGCCCCGCACACCTCCGAAACCCGAGCGCACACCCACCCGGGCGCCGGCATCGTCGGACGACCGGGATCCCCGTGGTTACGACGGACCTCCCGACGGGCCGGAGCCAGAGTGGGATGCCTGGGACGACGGCCCCGGATCGGGCGGTAACGGACGAGGGTCGACGTCCCCTGAGTTCCGGCCCGGCCTCGAAGCCCTCCGGCTGGCCATCCACCGCCCCGAAGCCGTGGGGGATCGGCTCGAGACGGCACTGTTCAGCGACCCGCTCCAGCGCGCCGCCTTGGTGGCGCTGATGGAGGCCGATGACTTGGGGGATGCCATTGATGCTGCCCCGCACCGAGTGCAGGCCCTGTTGGTCCGACTCACCGTGGAAGAGCCCCGGGCCGAGCCCGACGAGGTTGTGAGGCAGCTCGTCCGTGACTCGGTTCGGCGCGAGCTTCCCTTGCTGGCGGTGGAGGCTCGGACGTCGTCCCAAGCCATGGCGGAGGCAGCCCAAGTGGCGGGCTGGCTGCAGGAACTGGACGCAGGAGATCTCTCAGCAGAAGCGACGCGACAGTTGGTAGCGTGGCTGGTGGTGAGGGAATCGCAGAGTGAATCCGAGGCGGACGGATGACGATGAAGAAGGTCGTTCCTTTGCGCGCTGGCATCGATGACGGCGAGGTGACGGCCGGTGAGGTGACAGCCGGCGAGGTGACGGCCAGTGAGGTGACGGCCAGCGAGGTGACAGCCAGTGAGGTGACGGCCAGTGAGGTTGTGTCCCCAGTAGCGGACACCCTGTCGTCCGATGCGTTCGAGACACTGCTCGCACTCGGCCGGCTCAACGACGGCCTCACGCAGGACGATGTCGTCTCGGTGCTCCGGTCGGTCGAGCTCAGCCCCGATCTGATCACCGGTGTGGTCGAGCGCATCCGGGCCGCTGGCATCGAGTTCACCTACGACACGGGGGAGACGACCATCGTCCCTCTGACCCGGCCCCCGGTGGCCGCCGTCATCCCCGAGCCCAAGATCAAGGTCGTGGCGATCAGCACCGACGGTCGAGTGCCTGTCGAGGAGAAGAAGCCAGCCACGAGGAAGTCCCGGGCCGCCAGACCAGCGACCTCCAACGGATCGTCCCCCGGGGAGAACTTCAGTGGTTCTGCCGCTGATCCGGTGCACATGTATCTGAAAGAGATCGGCAAAGTGAAGCTGCTGGACGGTGCGCTCGAGGTCGAGTTGGCTGAGCGCATCCTGGCTGGCATGGCGGCGTCCATGCGGTTGGCGGAAGACGACATCACTGGCACCACCACCCGGGCGGGACGGAGAGCGGATCAGCTGCTCGCCCACAAGGGCCACGATGCCAAGGACCAACTCATCGAGGCGAACCTCCGGCTGGTGGTCTCGATCGCCAAGCGCTACCGCAACCGGGGCATGGCCTTCCTCGATCTGATCCAGGAGGGCAACCTGGGCCTGATGCGGGCCGTTGACAAGTTCGACCACACCAAGGGCTTCAAGTTCTCGACCTATGCCACGTGGTGGATCCGCCAGGCCATCACGCGCGCCATCGCCGACCAGGCTCGTACCATCCGCATCCCGGTGCACATGGTGGAGACCATCCACAAGGTGGTCTGGGCTCAGCGCCAGTTCCACCAGGAGACCGGCCGGGAGCCCAGTATCGAGGAGCTGGCATCTCAGGTCGACATGTCGGTGGAGCGGGTGCGGGACATCCTCCGGATCAACCAGGACACCATTTCTTTGGAGCAGCCCATCGGTGACGAAGAGGACTTCAACCTGTCCGACATCATCGAGGACCGCGACGCGGTGGTACCTGGCGATGCTGCTACCCGCCGCATGCTCGATACCGCACTGCACGATGCGCTCGCTCACCTGAGCCCACGTGAGCAGGATGTCGTCCGCCTTCGGTTCGGCCTGGAAGACGGCACGATCCGCACGCTCGAGGAGGTGGGTCAGGCCTTCGGTGTCACCCGGGAGCGGATACGCCAGATCGAGGCCAAGACACTGGCCAAGTTGCGCAGGCCCGAGTCGGCTCAACTCCTGCGCGACTACCTCGAAGAAGCCTAAGTACTGGCGACACCTGCGGGTGCTGTACCCAGCCGTCCGCTGACGGCTCGGGGATCGCCATCGCCGTCGGACAGGACCTCGATGGCCTCGAAGCCAGCTGCACCGAACAGCTGCTCCACCGCCTCGAACTGATCACCCCCGACCTCGAGGAGGAGCCACCCGCCCGGCCTGATCCATCGGACACTGCTGGCGATCGCCCTCCTGATCAGGTCGAGTCCGTCGGATCCGCCGTCTAAGGCACCCCGGGGCTCGAAGTCGACGATGTCCCGGGGGAGGTGGTGCAGGCCGTCTGTGGGCACATAGGGGAGGACTCCGGTCATTACGTCCACCTGCCCGGCCAGCGACGGTGGCAGGGCATCGCCGAGGTCACCGAGGAGTGCATCTACGCCGTTCTCACGGGCACAGGCGACGGAGGGCGGATCGAGGTCAGTGGCCACGACTTGGGCCTCAGGACGCGTGGTCTGGAGCAGCAGGGCGACAGCGCCCGATCCGGTGCACAGGTCGACGGCGACCCCATCGGAGGGCAAAAGGTTGGCAGCAGTGCGTGCCAAGGTCTCGGACTGCCAGCGAGGGACGTAGACGCCGGGACGGACCGTCACTTCGAGCCCACAGAACTGGGTACTCCCGGTGATCCAGGCCAGAGGTTCGCCGGTCATCCGACGGGCCACCATCCCTTCGAGGTGGTGGCGGTCCGAGGCGGCTGACACCAGTTCGGCGGCCTCCTCGTCGGCTGCCACACAGCCAGCGATGGCCAGGATGCGCCCGATGTCAGCGACGTCGTTCGCAGCAGAGGCAGGGGAGGGGGCGGCCTCGATCAGCCGGCGAGCGTAGTGCGGCTATTGAGGGCCGTGGCCAGATCACTCGTCATCTCGATGACCAAGGCGTCTGCGGCGTCCTCGCCATCACGCCAACCCAGACGCACTCCGAGTGCGTCGCGGACTCGGACGGTGCCGAGCACGGCCACGGACCGGATCTTGGACCGAGGACGGCGGGCGGCCCCAGCCGTCGTGCGGATCCGAGTGGTGGAGCCGTCTTCGGTGACGATGCGGAGCCTGGTCCTACGTGACCGGAGCGAGCCGAGCACGAAGCCGAGCACGAAGGCGGTGGCAGTGGCGATGCGGAACCTCACGGTCGCCATTGTGCCCTGGTTTTCGATTCCGTGCATATGGGATTCCGGGGAGGCCGTGAACGGCTAATCTCCACAGGCAAGCTCCGGACGGTCCCAGGATCGGAACGGGTGTGGCGGGATGTTTCCGGGGTAGCTCAATCGGCAGAGCATCTGACTGTTAATCAGAGGGTTGAGAGTTCGAGTCTCTCCCCCGGAGCCATCGATCCAACAGTTGCACCCACGGTCTTGCCGGCGACCGGCCCGAGTGGGCAGCCGGTGGGCCACCCTCGAAGGGAATCGTGAGAGCGGCTCACTTCATCGAAAGGGATAGGTATGCCAACCGGATCTGGACTGGTGATCGAGGTCTTTGCCGACATCTGGTGCCCGTTCGCCCATGCCGGACTGCACGAGCTGCGAGCACAGATCGAGGAATCAGGCAGGACCGACGTGGTCGTGCGGGTTCGGGCTTGGCCGCTCGAGTTGATCAACGGCCACCCGCAGGATCCTGTCACCACAGTCGAGCACGCGGCCGAGTTGCGGGAGCAGGTGGCCCCCTCACTCTTTCAGCACTTCGATGTCGACCATTTTCCCGCCTCGACCCTGGAGGCGCTGGCTCTGGTCGAACGGGCCTATCGGATCGATCCGGCATCAGGGGAGCGGGCGAGCTTCGATCTCCGCCATGCGCTCTTCGAGTCCGGACAGGATGTTTCGGACCTCGCCGTCCTGGAGGGGATCGCCAGCCAACTGGGAGTCCCGATGCCTGATGATGACGATCGTGCGGCAGTGCTGGCCGATTGGGACGACGGCCAGAGTCGCGGTGTAGTGGGCTCGCCGCACTACTTCTGCGGTGACGCCGATGCCTTCTGCCCGTCGCTCGACATCTCAAGGGAAGCGGGCGGTGGCCTATCGATCACCCGGGACACCGCCCGCATGGCTGACTTCTTGGCCCGTTGCCTGGCCCTTACGCCGACACCACCGGCGGACGGAAGCGGTACCGAAAGCGGCCACGGCTGATGGGAGAGTCGCAAGCCTGCCCATCGTGCGGCCATCCTGGAATCCACCGGGGAAGTGCCGGGGGGCGTTCGTCGTGCGAGGACTGTGATCGGTGCTGGGCCGAGCGCCAGCAACGCGAGCGTCCGCCGCACCACAATTGAGGCAGCCCTGATGGTGGAACGTTCATGACGGAGCGGATCGCCTTTGCTACTGCCCCCGCGGATTTCCTCGGGAACGACGACACCGATCGACCGCTGCACGAGTCGGCATGCGCAGCCATAGGGCTCGACCTCGACTACCAGGTCTGGTCCGACCCCCGGGTGGTGTGGGATGACTATGACCTCGTGGTCGTGCGATCGACCTGGGACTACCTCGACCATCTCGATGCCTATCGGGCCTGGATCGGTCGGATGGGAGGGCTAGGGACTCTGTGCAACCCCGCACCGGTGATCCTGTGGAACTTGGACAAGCGCTACCTGGGCGACCTGGCTGACGCCGGCGTGCCCGTTGTCCCTACTGCGTTCTGTGAGACAGCCGAAGCAGTGGCGGCAGCATTGACAGCCTGTCCTGGTGAGGTAGTGGTGAAGCCGGTGGTGTCGGCGGGCAGCAAGCTGACCGGACGGTTTGCCCACAGCAGTCCCGATGCAGGTGCGCTGGCCCGTCGTATCCTCGCCACCGGCTTGGCGGTACTCGTCCAGCCCGCCATCGGCTCGGTGGCCACCCAAGGCGAGGTCAGTACCCTCCTCTTTGGTGGGGTCATCTCCCACTCGGTCCGCAAGGGCCCACTGCTGGCATTGGGAGGTGGGCTGGTGGGTGGGACCTACGCCGAGCACCTAGAACTCGAAGTCCTGACCTCGGCTCGGAGTCAGGTGGTCCTGGCCGCTGCCACTGCCGTCAGCGGGCTGATGGCAACTCGCTTGGCGGTGGACGAGCCGCTGCTGTATGCCCGGGTCGATGTGGTCACGCTGGACGATGGGTCCGAAGCGGTGTTGGAGGTCGAGATGGCTGAGCCAGCATTCTTCCTAGCCACGGCCGCAGGATCAGCCGAGCGGTTCGCCATCGAGGTGGCCCGACGGGCGGTGGTTTCCCGGCTAGCGCGAGCGCACGGGCGGTAGGACACCATCGGTCGTCCGTGTCGTCCATCTGAGGCCGAACCGGAGATCCCTCCAAGTAACATCTAGGAGCAAGAGCCCCGAACTTGCGGCGGTCCGGTCAAGGTCGATGGGGTCCTCCCTTCCGGTCAGACGTCCGCGGCATTGAGTCAGGCCCATCGAGGAGGACCGTAAATGATGACCATCGAGCAGCAGACGACCGGCCCAACTGATCCGACCCCGCTTCCTGCCGCACGCTCCATCGACCTGGTGAAGACCTACGGCAAAGGCGACGCCATTGTGCGCGCCCTCGACGGCATCAGCGTCGAGTTCGAACGGGGCCGATTTACCGCCGTCATGGGGCCCTCGGGGTCGGGCAAGTCGACATTGATGCACTGCATGGCCGGCCTCGACGTCCCGACGTCAGGACAGACCTTCGTCGGCGACCAGGAGATCGGGAAGCTCGACGACGCCGGCCTGACCCAGCTACGACGCGACCGGATCGGATTCGTCTTCCAGTCGTTCAACCTGGTCCCCACATTGACGGCGGCGGAAAACATCACCCTGCCCGCCAACTTGGCCGGAAAGCCGGTGGACAAAGAGTGGTTCGACTTCCTGGTCGAGCAGCTCGGAATCGCCGACCGCCTCAGCCACCGACCCAGTGAGCTGTCCGGTGGACAGCAGCAGCGGGCGGCCTGTGCCCGCGCCCTGATCGGACGGCCTGATCTGATCTTCGCCGACGAGCCGACCGGCAACCTCGACTCCAACTCCTCGGGGGAGATGCTGGCCTTCCTGAGGCGATCGGTCACCGAGTTCGGCCAGTCGATCGTGATGGTCACCCATGACGCGCGCGGCGCGGCCTATGCCGACCGGGTGGTCTTCCTGGCCGATGGGAAGATGGTGGACGAGCTCATCGCCCCGACCGCAGACTCGGTCCTGGAGCAGATGAAGAACTTGGGCGGCTGATATGTGGAAGGTCACAGTCTCCGGACTCCTGGCGCACAAGCTCCGCTTGGCGCTGACGGCGGTGGCCATCGTGCTGGGTGTCACGTTCATCTCCGGCACCCTGGTGCTGACCGACACGTTGCACAGCACGTTCACTTCGCTGTTCGGGCACATCTACCAGAACGTCGACTTCGAAGTCCGGGGCAAGGCGGCCTTCACTGACAGCTCCGGTATCGGATCGGTTCGAAAAGCCGTTCCTGATTCAGTCCTCGCCCAGGTGCGCCAAGTGCCCGGCGTGTCGATCGCTGAGGGCACCGTCACAGGCTACGCGCAGTTCGTGGCTCCCGACGGCAAGGCCGTCACCACTGGAGGGGCACCCACCATCGGGGTCTCCTACAACACCCACCCGCAGCTAGCGGCGCTGCGGCTGAGTGCTGGTAGGGCGCCGACCTTGCCCGGTGACGTGGCCATGGACCGGGGGACGGCGACCAAGTACCACTTCGCGGTCGGCGATCGGGTCAAGATCCTCCTGATCGGCCCACCGGAGACGTTCACCATTTCCGGTATCGTCCGCTTCGGCACCGCCGACAACCTGGCTGGAGCCACGCTGGCCGCATTCGCCCTGCCCGCGGCCCAGCACGCATTCGGCATGGACGGGAAGCTCGATGCCGTCGATGTGGTGGCCTCGCCTGGGGCCGACAAGGCCGCCGTGCGCCACGACATCGCTCGGGTGCTGCCAAGTGGAACGGAAGTCGTGACCGGCCAGACCGTGGCCGACGAACAGTCGAGCGCTATCAACCAGGCACTCGGCTTCTTCTCGACCGCACTGCTGGTCTTCGCCTTCATCGCGCTGTTCGTAGGCGGATTCACTATCTTCAACACGTTCTCGATCATCGTGGGCCAACGCACCCGCGAGTTAGCGCTGCTGCGGATCGTGGGTGCCAGTCGACGCCAGGTATTCCGGTCGGTCCTCTTGGAGGCGACGCTGGTGGGTCTGGTCGCTTCGTTGATCGGGCTGGGCCTCGGCGTAGTGGCCGCTATCGGCCTCGAGGCCCTGCTCCAGGCGTTTGGCATCACCTTGCCCACCGGACCGCTGGTGTTCCAGGGACGCACGGTGATCGCCGCATTGGTGGTCGGTGTCGGAGTCACGGTGGTGTCGGCCATCAGTCCAGCTCGTCGCGCCGTGCGCATTCCTCCGGTGGCGGCATTGGGCGACCATCAGTCTGATCAGGTGGAGTCTCTCCGGCGGCGGATCACCATCGGCTCAGTTGTCGGCGTGCTCGGCCTCGCCACACTGGTGCTCGGCCTGACCAAGCCGGCCATCCAGTTGGTCGGCGTCGGAGCAGTGGCAGTCTTTCTGGGGATCGGCATGTTGGCACCTGTGGTGGCCCGTCCGATGTCGAGCGTGCTGGGGCGTCCGCTGGCTGCGCTGTTCGGGATCGCCGGAAGGTTGGGCCGGGAGAACTCGATGCGCAGTCCGAAGCGGACAGCTCAGACGTCCTCGGCCTTGATGGTTGGACTAGCGCTGGTGTCGACGATCGCCGTGTTCGGCGCATCGGTGTCGAAGTCGGCCACCAGCAGTGTGGACAATGCCATCAGCGCCGACTACATCATCACCCCCTCCACCTTGGGAGCGTTCGGATTTAGCGCCGCGGTGGGACCGACAGTGGCCAAGGTGCCCGGTGTCACTTCGGTCTCGACCGTCTACACCGGAAGGTTCGTGGCCAAGGGCGCCGTCTCCTCGATGACGGCGATTTCGGCCAAGGACTTGACCAAGACGACCATCCTCCGGATGGATGCTGGAGCTGGGTCCTCGGCGCTCAATTCAGGCCAACTGCTGATCGACACCACGACGGCCAATAGCCGCAAGCTGGGGGTCGGCTCGATCGTCCCGGTGACGTTTGCTCTGACCGGTCGGTCGACCATGCGGGTGGGCGGGGTCTTCAAGCCCAATGCCCTGTTGGGAAGCTACCTGGCGGGTGGCACGTTTTTCCTCCAGCACTTCGCCAACCCGTTGCCCGTGGCGGTGCTGGTGCGTACATCGGGAGCGGCGGGCACTGATGCTGCACTGACTCGGGCCATCCATGCCTATCCGAACCTGAAGATCCAGACCCGGGCGGCGTTCGAAGAGAGCCAGCAAGCTCAGGTCAACCAGCTGCTCGGCCTGATCTACGTGCTCCTGGCCCTAGCCATCGTGATCGCCATGATCGGCATCGTCAACACATTGATGCTGTCGGTGTTCGAGCGCACCCATGAGATCGGCCTGCTGCGGGCGGTGGGGATGCGCCGACGCCAGGTGCGGTCGATGATCCGCTCCGAGGCGGTCATCCTGGCGCTGTTCGGGGCGATCATCGGCGTACTGGTGGGCACCGGACTGGGTGTGGCATTGGCGGCATCGCTCAAGGAGCAGGGGATCGTTGACATCGTGGTGCCGGTGTCCACCCTGGGGGTGTTCCTGGTGCTGTCCGGCATTCTTGGCCTGGCGGCAGCCAGCTGGCCGGCCCGGCGTGCGGCGCGGCTCGATGTGCTGGCGGCCATCGCCACCGAGTAATCGGGACGGTGAGGTTGTTCCGGTCAAGAGGATGACGATCGAGCGGTCATGCGGCACCGGTCGAATGTGAGTCCAAGGAGAGCGGAGTCTGGGGCACGGGAGAGGTACGCTCGCAGCCCAGGGTGCACCTGAGGACATCGTCCAGATCTACGTACCCATGGGGCAGTAGCTCAGTGGTTAGAGCACGGGACTCATAATCCCTCGGTCGTGGGTTCGATCCCCACCTGCCCCACCAGGTCAGCGGCACGTTTTGTATTGGGCCTTATCGGCTCTGACTACAAAATGACTGCACTTGGTGAGGTGAGGGGCCCCAAGACCGAAGTGGCACCAGGGGTGTAGAGGTTGCGCGTCTACGCCGGCCGCCGGGCCCAACCACCCGAAGTCC
>JBAXCY010000072.1:0-13470 GCA_037141235.1 Acidimicrobiales bacterium
CCCATCCACGTCACCGTCACGGGCGCCGCCGGCCAGATCGGCTACGCCCTCCTCTTCCGCATCGCTTCGGGCGCCCTCTTCGGACCCGACCAGCCGGTGGTGCTCCGCCTCCTCGAGATCGAGCCCGGCATGAAGGCGCTCGAGGGCGTGGTCATGGAGCTCGACGACTGCGCCTTCCCACTGGTCAGCGACATCGTGACCACCACCAACCTCGACACCGCCTTCGACGGCACCTCCTGGGCCCTCCTGGTGGGCTCCATCCCCCGCAAGGCCGGTATGGAGCGGGGCGACCTGCTCACGGTCAACGGCGGCATCTTCGGCCCCCAGGGCCAGGCCATCGCCAACAACGCCGCCTCGGACGTCCGCGTGCTGGTGGTGGGCAACCCGTGCAACACCAACTGCCTGATCGCCCGTTCGAACGCCCCCGAGGTCCCAGCTGACCGCTGGTTCGCCATGACCCGCCTCGATGAGAACCGGGCCAAGAGCCAGCTGGCCCAAAAAGCTGGCGTCCCGGTGGCCTCGGTCACCAACCTGGCCATCTGGGGCAACCACTCGGCCACGCAGTTCCCCGACTTCGCCAACGCCCGCATCGACGGACGGCCGGCCACCGAGGTCATCGCTGACCAGGAGTGGCTGCAGGGTGACTTCATCTCGACCGTCCAGAAGCGTGGCGCGGCCATCATCGAGGCCCGCGGCCTGTCCTCGGCGGCATCGGCTGCCAACGCTGCCATCGACTCGGTGGCTGCCGTCCACAACGGCACCGTGGGCGATGACTGGACCTCCCTGGCCGTCGTCTCCAACGGCGAGTACGGCGTGCCTCAGGGCCTGCAGTTCGGGTTCCCGGTTCGCACCAACGGCTCCGGTGGCTGGACCGTGGTGGAGGGCCTCACCCGCGACGAGTTCGCCGCCGATCGGATCCGGATCACCACCGAGGAGCTCGAGGGCGAGCGCAACGACGTAGCTGGCCTGCTGCCCTGATCAGCTCGTGGATGGATCGGCTCGACTGACGCGGCAGCCCCGTTGCCTCGGCCCCCTGGCCGAAGCCCCTAGGCTGGCCCCATGCACGACTCCGTAACGCTTCATATGAATGCCTCCCCCGACCAGGTCTGGGCGCTGGTGAGTGATGTGACCCGCATCGGGGCCTACAGCCCCGAGACCTTCGAGGCCGAGTGGCTCGAAGGCGCTAGTGGACCGGCCGTGGGGGCAAAGTTCCGGGGCCACGTCAAGCGCAACGGCAAGGGCCCGACCTACTGGTCCAACTGCGTAGTGACTACCTGCGTACCCGGCGCCGAGTTCGGCTTCGATGTGGTCCAGGGTGACAAGACCATGAACACCTGGGCCTATCGGATCGAGCCGGCCGACGGTGGATCCGACGTCACCGAGTCGTTCCACCTGGCCGACTCCGCGGCCATGAAGATCTACTGGGCCCTGCTCGGCTGGGCCCGGGGCAAGACCAACCGCAAGGGGATGGAAGCCACGCTGGCTGCCATGAGAGACGAGTTGGAACGAGACGCCTCCTGAGGGGACGTTCGATGCGCATCGCTATCGTCGGCTCGGGCATGGCTGGTCTGACGGCGGCTCGGACGCTGTCTGAGCACGGACACTCCGTGGTGGTGGTGGACAAGGGACGTCTCCCGGGCGGTCGGATGGCCACCACGGAGATGGTCGGGGGAGCCCGGGCCGACAAGGGTGCACAGTTCTTCACCGCCCGCAGCCCCGAGATGACCGAGGCGGTAGGACGCTGGACGGATGTCGGACTTGTGCACCAATGGTGTTCGGGATTTACCCGCTCTGACGGTCATCCTCGGTATGCGACGTCGGGCGGCATGGCTCGCCTCATGGAGCATCTGACCGAAGGGCTCGACGTACGCCAGGCGGTACATGTGGCCGCGGTGCGCCCGATCGGGCAGGGGTGGCAGTTGACGTGGCCCGAGGCCCACGGAAACCCAGCAGGCGCTCTGGGCGCCGATGCCGTGGTGGTCACCACCCCCGTACCTCAGGCCGCGGCCCTCTTCGATGGAATAGCCGCGGTTCCCGACCTCACCTACGACGCCACCATCTCGTTGACGCTGGCGCTCTCGGCACCGGCGTCGGTACCTGCCCCTGGCGGCGTGCAGCTCAGTGGCGACCCGGTGTGGTCGTGGGTAGGCGACAACGTGGCCAAAGGGACGTCGTCGCTCCCTGCGCTGACCCTGCACACCACGGCTGAGTTCGCCTCGGCCCACTGGGACGACGACGATGAACAGCTCATGGCCGAGTTGGTGGCTCTGGCCGTCCCGTGGACCGGCGGTGCTGCGGTGCTCGATGCGCGCCTCCACCGGTGGCTGTATGCGACCCCGGTCGAACCATACCCGGAGCGGTTCTGCGAGGTCGCCCCCGGGCTCTATCTGGCCGGTGACGCATTCGGTGGACCCCGGGTGGAAGGGGCGTTCCTGTCGGGGCTGGCGGTTGCTGAGCGGGTCGGTGCTGAAGGCTGATCCCAACGCTGATGGCCGCTTCAGTTGGAGCGTCGGCTCGAGGGTCAGGCAGCCCCGGTGCCGTCGGTCCGTCCGCCCAGATGACCGTCGACCACAGAACCCGCCACCCGGGTGGCTGACGGGTTCCCGGTCACTGTCTCCACGAACAGGTCGCCGTCCAGGCTGTACAACAGGCAGTCGGACGTAGCCCGCACGGTGGCCGTGCGTGGGATCCGACGGATGAGGGCGATCTCGCCGAATCCGTCGCCGCGGCCGATCCGGCGGAGTACCGTCCCCCTTTGGACGACCTCGAGCTCCCCGTCGGCAACGGCGTAGTACCGGTCGCCGGGGTCCCCTTCGTGGATGACTATGGCTCCCGCGGCCACAGATGACTGCACCAGCTCTCGGGCGACCGCTTCTATCGCCGGGGCCGGAAGGGCGGCGAAGATCGAGATGGAGCGGAGCAGTCGGATCTCCACCTGTGGAATAGTCGCCGCGTCATCGACCTGGCGCAGGCGGCGCCACAGCACGATCAAGAGGACGACAGCCACGATCCCGGGCGCCAGGAGCGCCCCCTGCACGCCCGCAACACGGACGCCAGCCCAGGTCAGGACGGCCCCAATGGCCAGTCCCAAGCTCTGTAGCGACTCCAGAACGGCGAACGCCCCCGCCAGTGCATCGGGTGGAGCGGCCCGCTGCAGGAGTGTCTTGGCCGTCGTATCGAACACGGCTCCAGCCAGACCGCAGGCGGCCAGGAGGACAATGGCTGGCACGACGTAGGGCACAGCATCGATGAGGGCTAGGGCGGCAACACACGCCAAGAGGGCGAGTCCGAGGGTCCGGGCCAGCGGATGACGTCCGACCAGAAACGCCGTGAAGAAGCCGGCCATGAGCCAGCCTGCCCCGAATGCAGAGTTGAGGTAGCCCGCTCCGGACTGACCCATGTGGAGGAGTCCGATGGCGAGCACGACATAGAGAAGGTCGAACGCTCCGACCAGGACGTAGAAGAATGTCGTCAGCACCAGTAGGACCCGAATCCGACGGTCGAACAGTGTGCCCCTGATGCTCGCTCTGATATCAGCCCAGACGGATAGACCTGGCTGCGACTCGGCTTGCTGGGCCTCGGGTTCCACGACCATCGTCGTCGTGGAAACACCGAACTCCACACGGAGCAGCCGAGCCCCGAACAGCATTGATACCGCCCCCATCGTGGCCAGCACCCCGAGTGCTGCACCCAGCCCGTGCCAGGCCATCACCAGGCCGGCCAGGGCCGGACCCAGCAGGCTGGCTGCACCCTCAGACCACCCGGCCATGACCCGCGATGCCGTGAGCTCCTCGGCCGTCCGCACCAGTGAGGGAAGGATGGCGGACTGGGTGGGGCGAGTGGCGGTGAGCGCAACCGAGGTCATGGCGGCCAAGAGGTAGACCACGGCCAGTGGAGCGTCTGTACCCACAGCCACTGCGGCTCCGGCGATGGAGGCGACCTGAACACCGTTTCCAATGAACAAGAAGCGTCCGGGATGACCCCGATCGGCCAGGGCCCCGAGCAACGGGGCCAGAGCAATAGCCGGCACGAGCTGCACCAGTGCGATGGTCATTCCCCCGGTAGCCCCACCGTGGTCGAAGCCGTAGACGAGGAACACGATCCATACGCCGAACTCCATGGCGATGAATGCGCCGTAGCCCAGCAGGGTGCCCCGGAGATCATGGTTGGCGAATGCCGTCCGAAACACAGAGGTGATGGTGGCCAGGCGACCAGTGGGTCGAGTCGGGCGCACGGGCTGTGATTCAGTCCGCCGCAGAAATCAGATCGCTGTGGCTTGCGGATCGCATAGTGGGAATCCTACCTGTCCTAGGGTGCCGCACCGAGCCTTGTGGGATAGCCGAGCGGCCCCAAGCCGGCGCTCAGTCTGTCGAAGGGACCAGCTCGATGCGGTTGCCGAAAGGGTCGTGCACGAACCACTGGGGCATCTCCGGCACGTCTGTCCGGCGTTGCACCGGATGGCCTGCCGCCTCTAGGGCGGTGCACAGTGGCTCGATCCCGGTGACGACGAGGGCCGGGTGGGCCTTGCGGGCCGGTTGGAACCCTTCTTCGGCACCGAGGTGGATCCGCAGACCCGGGTGTTCGAACCAGCACCCGCCCCGTGTGGCCAGCTCTGGCGGTTTGGGGACCTGAGGGATACCGAGGAGGCCCTCGTAGAAGGCGACGCCCTGCTCCTCGCCACCCGGCGGCATGGCCAGCTGCACGTGGTCGATACGTTCCACCCAGTAGGAGTTGGTCACGAGTGCGAACCTACTTCGGCAATCTAGGTGCGCCCCGGGTATCGCGACGGAGCGGATGGTCGACCGGGACCTCGACCAAGTGGATGCGCACACCGTCCGGATCCTCCACCCATGCCTCGAGCAGTCCCCACGGCTCAAGTACGGCCTGGCGGACGAGTGCCACCCCTCGGTCCGCCAACTCGGCGATGGCATCGGACATCGAGCGGACCTGCAGCCACAGCCCCACCCCGGGGCGCTTCGATGCTGGCCCGCTACCGACCACCTCGACCAGGCCGCCACCGGCAAAGAAGACGACACCCCGGTGTTGACCCTCGCCGAACTCGCGAGCGATGGCTAGGCCCAGGCCGTCACGGTAGAAGGCGAGGGTCCGGTCCAGGTCGGCCGGGTGGAGGAGGGTCCGGCTGCTGAGGATGTCCACGGTGTACCTCCGTTCGAGCGATGACCCTTGTCTACACCTGAGGCATCGGCCATGCCGTGCTGAGGCGTGCGCCGAGGTGTGCGGCGAGTGGAGGCGGGTGGGGGCGACCTAGTAGGTCGTGTCGGCGTCGAGTGCCGCCGTGTGCTGGCGGGCGGCCCGCAGTTGTTCCTGTCCGGCGGCCAGCACCGAGAGGTCGCCGCGCACCCGGATGCGGCCTGCGTTGAGCGCTTCGGCGGAGGAGAGCACGCCGGTCGCCAGGGCGACCGCATCGTCGTACCCGAGGGCGATGGTGACGTCGGCAGGGCGCCCGACCGGCTCGTCCGATGTGTCAGGGTCGCCGAGAGGGCCGAGATCGAGTACCAGGTGGCCATCGGCCACGGACAGCACCAGCCGCAAATTGCCCTCGGGGCCACCACGGACCTCTTGGGCCACCGAGAAGTTCCCGTCAGCCGCGGCCAGCCCGGCGTCAGCACCCGGGCCAGGCAGCACCACACCGTGTAGCGCGGCGTTGAACGACGCGACCCACTCGGGGGTCAAGAAGCGGGGCACGTGCGGCTCCCCACCGGCAGGATCACGCCGTGGTGTCGTCGGACGAGAGACCGTCCGTGCCCGCTTCGGTCGTCGGCTCGCCCTGCGCGTCGCTGTATGCATCGCTCTGTCCGGCTCCGACCGATGCGGTGGCCAGCACGGGCTCACCCTCGGGTCGGGGCTGGGGGATGCCATGGACGCCACTCGGGGGCAGGATGGCGGCTGGCCCCGAGGACGGAGCCTCGGCGGCTGCCTCTTCGGCCGTGCGCTTGGACCGGTTCCGGATCTTGCGTCCGAGCCAGGCCACCGGGTCGTACTTGGCGTCGACTACCCGCTCTTTCAGCGGGATGATGGCGTTGTCGGTGATCTTGATGTGCTCGGGGCAGACCTCGGTGCAGCACTTGGTGATGTTGCACTTGCTGAGACCCTGCTCCTCTTGGAGGAGCTGGCGACGGTCGTTGGTGTCGAGCGGGTGCATTTCGAGCTCGGCGGAACGGATGAAGAACCGAGGACCGGCATAGGCCGTCTTGTTCTCCTCGTGGTCGCGCACCACGTGGCACACGTCTTGGCACAGGAAGCACTCGATGCACTTGCGGAACTCCTGGCTCCGCTCGACATCGATCTGAGCCATGCGGTAGCCGCCGTTTGCTTTCTCGTCGGCTGTCATGGGTCGGGGACTGAGCGGCGGGATCCGCTTGGCCACCTCGTAGTTGTAGGAGACGTCGGTGACCAGGTCGCGCAAGATGGGGAACGCCCGCATGGGGGCGACGGTGACCGCCTCGCCTTCGGGGAGCGTGTCCATGCGGGTCATGCACATCAGGGACGGCCGGCCGTTGATTTCGGCCGAGCACGACCCGCACTTGCCGGCCTTGCAGTTCCAGCGGCACGCCAGGTCAGGTGCCTGGGTGGCCTGCACCCGGTGGATGACGTCGAGGACAACCTCGTTCTCCTGGGCGGGCATGACGTAGTCGACGAACTCGCCGCCTGTCTCGTCCCCGCGCCACAGGCGCATGGTGACCTCACCACTCTGGTTGTGTCGAATGATCTCGCCGGCCATCAGAGCGCCTCCTCAAGTAGGGCCCGCAGATCGTCCGGCATGACCGGTACGGCCTCAGGCTGGCTGGTGATCGAGCGCAGTGACGGGGTGCCGCCGACACCCAAGGGGGCGTTCGACGGATCCGTGATGCGCTCGATGAAGTTGACCTTGCCCATCTCTGGGTCGGCTTTCGGGAAGTCGTCCCGAGTCTGGCCGCCGCGGCTCTCCTTGCGATTGAGCGCTCCCATGGTGGTGCACCGAGATACGGTCAGCATGGCTGGTAGGTCCGTGGTGAGGTTCCATCCCGGGTTGTACTTGACTCCGCCCGTCAGGGCGATGTTGGACGCCCGCTCTTCGAGCGCATCGAGCTTGACGAGTGCCTCTTCGAGTTCGGTACCAGTGCGGATGATGCCCACCAGGCTCTGCATGGTCTCCTGCAGGTCCTGATGGATTTCGTACGGATTCTCGCCGTCCTCGCGCTCGAACGGAGCGACAGCGGCGTCGATGGTGGCCTGGATTTGGGCTTCATCGAGGGTGATCTCTCCTGAGCGAGTCGAGGCGAACTCGGCCGCCCCGATGCCGGCCCGGCGGCCGAACACCAGAAGGTCGGAGAGCGAGTTGCCACCGAGGCGGTTGGCGCCGTGCATGCCACCAGCCACCTCGCCGGCAGCAAAGAGCCCCGGGACCGTAGCGGCCGTTGAGTCAGCTTCGACCCGGACGCCACCCATGATGTAGTGGCAAGTCGGACCGACTTCCATGGCTTCAGCGGTGATGTCCACGCCGGCCAACTCCTTGAACTGGTGGTACATGGAGGGAAGGCGCCGGCGAATGTCCTCGGCGGAACGCCGCGTGGCGATATCGAGGAAGACGCCGCCGTGGGGGCTGCCCCGGCCGGCCTTCACTTCGGAGTTGATCGATCGGGCGACTTCATCGCGAGGAAGCAGTTCCGGGGGCCGGCGGCCTGCGGTGTGGTCGTCGTACCACTTGTCCGCCTCATCCTCGGAGTCGGCCGTCTCGTCCCGGAACATGTCGGGCACGTAGTCGAACATGAACCGGGTTCCTTCCGAGTTGCGCAGCACGCCGCCGTCGCCTCGGACGCCCTCGGTCACCAGGATGCCCCGGACCGACAGTGGCCAGACCATCCCGGTCGGGTGGAACTGAACGCACTCCATGTCGATGAGGTCGGCACCGGCCCACAGGGCCATGGCATGACCGTCACCGGTCCCCTCCCACGAGTTGGAGGTGTACATCCAGCTCTTGCCGACGCCACCGGTGGCCATGACCACGGCCTTGGCCTTGATGACCACGAACTTGCCGGTGGGACGCCAGTAGCCGACCAGTCCGGAGACGGTGCCGTCGGCATCGTGCAAGAGGCGGAGCACCTTCAGCTCCATGAAGACCTCCATGCCATCGGACACGGCCTTTTGCTGCATGGTGCGGATGAGCTCGAGCCCGGTGCGGTCGCCGACGTGGGCAAGGCGAGCGTAGCGGTGGCCGCCGAAGTCGCGCTGCAAGATGAGGCCGTCCTTGGTGCGGTCGAACAGCGCCCCCCACGCCTCGAGCTCTTGGACTCTCTCGGGGGCTTCCTTGGCATGCAACTCGGCCATGCGGTAGTTGTTCAGCATCTTGCCGCCGCGCATGGTGTCGCGAAAGTGAACCTTCCAGTTGTCCTCTGCGTACACGTTGCCCATGGCCGCGGCGATACCGCCTTCGGCCATGACGGTGTGGGCCTTGCCGAGCAGCGACTTGCACACCACCGCGGTCTTCAGGCCCATGGCCTGGGCTTCGACGGCGGCCCTCAGACCGGCGCCACCAGCACCGATGATGACGACGTCGAACTCGTAGCTTTCGTATTCAGTCATGTTCAGGTCCCTTTAGAAGTGGAAGCCGTAGTCTTGGATGGCGCCGCTGGCTACCATCCGCACGTAGAAGTCGGTGAAGGCCACGAAGACCAGGCTGAGCCAGGCGAACAGCATGTGCCTGCCGTTCAGCGGGGTGAGCACCTTCCAGATCTTGTGGCGGATGGGCGCCTTGGAGAACTGCTTGACCCCGCCGCCGCACAGGTGGCGACAGGCGTGGCAGCTCAATGAGTAGAGCCAAAGCAGGGTGGCGTTGATGATGAGCACGGCAGTACCGACGCTGATGCCGAGTCCGAAGCCAGGCTGACGGAACGCGTAGATGGCGTCGATGGTCAAGATGACGTTGAACACCAGACCGAAGTAGAAGAAGTAGCGGTGGGCGTTCTGGAGGAGCAGGGGGAACCGGGACTCACCCGAGTAGGACCCGTGGCCGTCGGACACCGCACACGCTGGCGGGGCCAACCAGAAGGCCCGGTAGTACGCCTTGCGGTAGTAGTAGCAGGTCATCCGGAAGCCCAACGGGAAGATCAGGATCAACAGGGCGGGCGAGATCGTCCACCACGAGATGACCGTGGACGGGTGGCTGCCCGGCACACAACTGGCTGCCAGGCACGGCGAGTAGAACGGCGAGATCAGCGTGCGGTGCATGGATTCGCCGACGAAGTAGTTCTGGTTCACGAAGGCGGCCCAACTGGCGTAGGCCACGAACGAGGTCAGGACCACGAAGGTCACCACGGGCTGGACCCAGTAGCGGTCAGTCCGGAGTGTGGCCACGTCGGGGCCGCCGCGGGCCCCACCGAGTACGACCGGGGTTACTGCCGGCGAACTTGCCGGGGTAACTGATGCGTCCTCCAACGTCGTCAATGCTCTTCTCCCTCATCAGGCCGTGTAGGCCAAGTTATTCGGTCGTCTCCGACCATCGTTCGTGGGACGGATGGTGCCCCGACGCACGCAGGCCCAAGGAGCCGGCGACGTCACAGACGGTTATCTTTCCATTCCTGGGGCTGTGGTGCGAAACCTCGCAACGCAGGGGCACCTCTGGGGGCTCTCAGAAGCCCCCTGACTGGACCATGAAATGCCCACAGCCGAGTGGCCGTACCACGCCGCCTACACCCCGCGTAGGCTCGTCGCCATGACCACCTCGGAGCCATCCCGCCGCCCCGCTGTCGTCGACGCGCCCGTCGACCTCGCCGTCCGCCTGACCCCTCCGCCGGACATCACCACCCTGGCCGCACTGCGCCAGGCCGGATGGACGCCGTTGTCAGTGGCCGACGAGATCCGCCGCAATGCCTCGGCCCGTATCGCCGCCGGCCAGCCCCTGGTGACTGGCGTGCTCGGATTCGAGGACACCGTGCTCCCGCAGATGGAGAACGCTGTGCTGGCCGGACACGACATCATCTTGCTGGGTGAGCGCGGCCAGGCCAAGACCCGGATCATTCGATCCATGGTGGGCCTGCTCGACGAGTGGCTTCCGATCGTGGCCCACTCCGAGATCAACGACGACCCGTTCCACCCCATCTCCCGGTTCGCCAAGGACCTGCTGGCCGAAGCCGGTGAGGACCTGCCGGTCTCCTGGGTGCACCGCAGTGAGCGTTACGGAGAGAAGCTGGCCACCCCCGACACCTCCATCGCCGACCTGATCGGCGAGGTCGACCCCATCCGAGTGGCCGAGGGGCGTTACCTGTCCGACGAGTTGACCATCCACTACGGACTCGTTCCCCGGCTCAACCGCGGCATCTTCGCCGTCAACGAACTTCCGGACCTGGCCGAGCGCATCCAGGTCGGCCTGCTCAACGTGCTCGAGGAGCGCGACGTCCAGATCCGGGGCCATCGGGTCCGGCTCCCGCTCGACATCGTGCTGGTAGCCACGGCCAACCCCGAGGACTACACCAATCGCGGCCGTATCATCACCCCCCTGAAGGACCGGTTCGGCTCGCAGATCCGCACCCACTACCCGCCCAACGCCGAGATCGAACTCCGCATCGCCGAACTCGAGGCCGACCTGCCTGGTCGCACCGGGGACGATGGAGCCGGCAGCGTGGGCGCCCCCCGAGTCGAGGTGCCGGAGTTTATGGCCGAGGTGGTGGCCGAGCTCAGCCAACTGGCCCGCCAGAGCCCCCACCTCAACCAGCGCTCCGGTGTCTCGGTGCGCCTCACCATCGCCAACTACGAGACCTTGGTGGCCAACGCCACCCGGCGGGCGCTGCGCAATGGCGAGTCCGAAGCCGTGCCCCGCGTCTCGGACCTGCAGTCCCTGATCTCCTCGACCCAGGGGAAGGTAGAGATCGAGTCACTCGAGGAGGGCCGTGAGTCGGTCATCCTGGGCCAACTGATCAACGCCGCGGTACTGCTGGTATTCCGACGACGAGTGCACATGGCCGAGCCACAGGTGGTGGTCGGCGCCTTTACCGAGGAGACCATCGTCCACGCCGGTGACGATCTGCCCTCGGCGGCCTACGCTGAAACCCTTGCGCAGGTGCCGGCGCTGTCGGCCCCCGTGCTGGCGCTCACCGGTGGGTCCGAGGACCCGGCCATGGTGGCCAGTGCCACCGAGTTCATCCTGGAGGGGCTCCACCTGACCAAGCGGCTGAACAAGGAGGCCGCCGGACCCCGGGCGACGTATCGGGGCCGGGGATGACCTGGCGGTTCGACTATCGCAAGTGGGACGGCTCCCAGGAGTCGCTCGCCGACGACGCCGACGCCATCTTGAAGGAGCTGACCGAGGACCTACTGGCCAACGGTGACCTGCACGAGGCGCTCCAGCGCATGCTCAACCGGGGGTGGGAAACCCCCGACGGCGAGCGCATCCAGGGTCTGCGCGAGCTGTACGAACAGCTGCGGATGGAACGTGAGGACCTGCTCGAACAAGGCGACCTCGGGGGTGCCTACTCCGAGATTGCCGCCGAGCTCCAAGACGTGCTCCGCGAGGAGCGATTGGGGATCGAACGCCTCGAGGGTGATGCCCGCGACTCTGCCGACCAGCGTCGCCAAGAGGTCACTGACCAGGTGGCCACCGAGCGCCGGATGCAGCTCGACCTCCTCCCCAACGACCTCGCTGGCCAGGTGCGGGGGCTGCAGCACTACGAGTTCGTCTCCTCCGAGGCCCGCGAGCACTTCGAGGAGTTGATGGAGCGCTTGCGCGAAGAGGTGACGAAGACCTACTTCGACCAGATGTCCGAGGCGCTGTCCAACCCCGACCCGGCCCAGCTCGAGCACATGCGCCAGGCCTTCGATGCGCTCAACCGGATGGTCGAACAACGCGAAGCAGGCGAGCCCATCGATCCGACCTTCGAGTCGTTCATGGAGCAGTTCGGCGATCTCTTTCCTGGCAATCCGAAAGATCTCGACGCTCTACTAGAGCAGTTGGCGGCCCGAATGGCCGCGGCCCAGGCCATGTGGAACTCGATGTCCCCCGAGCAGCGCTCGCAGCTGCAGGGCCTGGCCGAGTCGCTGCTCGAAGACATGGACCTGCGGTGGCAGATCGACCGGCTGGCTGGCAACCTGCAGAAGGCATTTCCCGACGCTGGGTGGGAAGAGAGCTACGGGTTCCGGGGCGACGACCCGATGGGCATGGGCCAGGCCACCGATGCCGCCGGCAAGTTGCGCGACCTCGACGAGCTCGAGGACTTCCTGCGGTCGGCCTCCTCACCCGCTGCCCTGTCCGAGGTCGACCTGGACAAGGTGGCCCGCAGTATGGGTGAAGACGCCGCCAAGTCGCTCGACCGGCTGGCCAAGCTGGCCAAGCAACTCGAAGAGGCTGGACTCATCGACCAGAGCGAGGGCCGCTTCGAGCTCACGGCCAAGGGGATGCGCCGGATCGGCCAACAAGCCCTGTCCGACCTGTTCTCCCAACTGTCCAAGGACCGGGTGGGCAACCACGCCACCACCTGGACCGGCTCTGGCCATGACCGCGAGGAAACGACCAAGCCCTACGAGTACGGGGACCCGTTCAACCTCGACCTGTCCCGCACCGTGCACAACGCCGTGCGCCGGGCTGGCAGCGGCGTGCCGGTGCAGCTCCACCCCGACGACTTCGAGGTCATCGAAACCGAGGCCCTGACTCGATCGGCCACTGTGCTCCTGCTCGACCTGTCGATGTCGATGCCGATGCGGGGCAACTTCGTGCCGGCCAAGAAGATGGCCATGGCGCTGCACTCGTTGATCACCACCCGGTTCCCTCGTGACTATCTCGGCCTGGTCGGCTTCGGCGAGGTGGCCCGGGAGATAGAGCCCGAGGACCTGCCTACGGTCAGCTGGGACTACATCTACGGCACCAACCTGCAGCACGCCCTGATTCTGGGCCGTAAGTTGCTGGCCCATCAGCAGGGGACCAAGCAGATCATCTTGGTGACGGACGGTGAGCCGACGGCCCACCTGGTCCCGGACCGCAGCGGGCTGGGGTTCGAGCCCTTCTTCAGCTACCCGCCGGTACAAGAGACGCTCGAGCTGACCCTGGCCGAGGTGATGCGGTGCACCAAGGCCAACATCACCATCAACACCTTCCTCCTCGACCCCGACCGGGGTCTGTGGGGTTTCGTCGATCAGCTGTCCAAGATCAACAAGGGCCGCACCTTCGCCACTACGCCAGGTGAGCTCGGCGACTACGTCCTGGTCGACTTCTTGAACCACAAGACGACTGTGCGGTCGCGGGGCCGCCGGGCTGTCTAAGTTTGCCATCCTGGTGAGATAGATCTACCCGGAAAGACACATGCACACCTGACCTCCGAACCGGATGCAACCACTTGCCTCTCATCTGAGCGACCGCATCCCGTCCACGTCCTAGACAGTCGCCCCCGCCAGGGGGCGACTGCTGCGTGGTTCTGCCTTTTCGTCCCCACTGGGGTATCCGGCCAGTGCCGCAGTGCCGCAGTGCCGCAGTGCCGCAGTGCC
>JBAXCY010000073.1:0-13447 GCA_037141235.1 Acidimicrobiales bacterium
ATGGTGAACGGGGTCATGGTGAACGGGGTCATGGTGAACGGGGTCATGGTGAACGGGGTCATGGTGAACGTGGCGCTGTCAAGACTTGGGAGACTCCGCTTCGATGGATCACTCCCGGAGGATGACCAGGGCGACAGCGATGGCCGGCGTCAGGTCAGCCTTGTTCGATGAAGATGCACTCGCCGGGGCACTCTTCCGAGGCTTCCACGACGGCGTCCTCGAGGTCTCCAGGCACAGCAGCCATGCCAGCTGAGCCGCCGGGCTCGTCCTTCACGTCGGCCCCGTCCTTGACGTAGGCGAGCCCGTCGTCGAGCAGGGTGAAGACCGCAGGGGCGATCTCTTCGCAGAGCCCGTCTCCCGTGCAGAGATCTTGGTCGATCCAGACCTTCATCAGTTGTGTCTCTCCTGCCTGTTTCTCGACTTGTAGGCGCGGACCCCATGACTACGGCAACCAGGGGCCGGCGGGTGCTTCCGATCATGCATGCATCGGCATGACCGGTCCGCTGCTTGACGCATGTTATCCGCACCCAGGGGTGCCGCAGCCAACTCGGGCGACTTCTTGACGAGGTGGCCCTCCCTCACGACGCAATGGACCGGTCGACGACACCCATCGCCCACCGGCATGAAGCCAGAGAAAGCCCTCCTCACCAAGGGCTTGTTCCGCCACCGGCCCGGTGTAGGGTCGAAGGCGAGTCCCAAATGCGTGAACGAGGTGATTGCGACGGTTGATTTTGACGATGCCGAAGGCCAAGGCCGGACGGCGGACGAGGATGATCTTGAGACCCTGCGGGCGCGAGCCCTTACGGCCGAAGAAGAGGTGACTGCACTGCGCCGGCGCCTCCAAGAGAGTCCGCGCCGAGTGCAGACGCTCGAGGAGAAGCTGCTCGAGACCAAGGGCCAGTTGGCCCAGGCCGTGTCTCAGAACGAGAAGCTGACGTTCACCCTCCAGACGGCCAAGGAGCATGTGGCCAACCTGCGTGACGAGGTGGAGAAGCTGACCCAGCCTCCCTCGGCGTACGGGACCTACCTCGGGGCTAACGACGATGGGACCGTCGACGTGTTCTCCGGCGGCCGCAAGATGCGCGTGTCGCTCCATCCCGACATCACCACCGAGGACCTCCATCGCGGCAACGAGGTTGTACTCAACGAATCGCTCAATGTCATCTTGTCCCGAGAGGGGGAGGGCCAAGGCGAAGTGGTCGTCTTGAAAGAGCTGATGGAGGGCGGCACCCGCGCCCTGGTCTGCGGCCGAGCCGACGAGGAGCGGGTGGCTGAGCTGTCCGATGCCCTGATCGGCGTAAAGCTGCGAGCGGGCGACACCGTGCTGATGGAGTCGCGCACCGGACTGCTCATCGAGAAGCTCGAGCGACCCGAAGTGGAGGAGCTCGTCTTGGAGGAGGTCCCCGACGTCACCTATGCCGATGTGGGCGGGCTCGACGATCAGATCGAAGCCATTACCGATGCCGTCGAACTGCCGTATCTCTATCGGGAGCTCTACGCCGAGCACAAGCTGCCGGCCCCCAAGGGCATCCTCCTCTACGGGCCGCCCGGATGCGGCAAGACGCTGATCGCCAAGGCCGTGGCCAACTCGCTGGCCAAGAAAGTGGCTGAGGTCACCGGGAACACGAACACCCGCAGTTATTTCATCAACGTGAAAGGCCCCGAGCTTCTCAATAAGTATGTCGGGGAGACAGAGCGCCAGATCCGCCTTGTGTTCCAACGGGCCCGCGAGAAGTCAGAGGAGGGCGTCCCTGTCATCGTGTTCTTCGACGAGATGGACTCGCTGTTCCGCACCCGAGGGACCGGCATCAGCTCCGACATGGAGTCGACCATCGTGCCCCAGCTGCTGGCCGAAATCGATGGCGTGGAGACGCTCAAGGACGTCATCGTCATCGGGGCTTCCAACCGCGAAGATCTGATCGACCCAGCCATTCTGCGACCGGGCCGCCTCGATGTGAAGATCCGGATCGAGCGACCCAATGAAGTAGCGGCGGCCCAGATCTTCGGCCGCTATCTGACCCCGGACTTGCCGCTCGATGCCGACGAGGTACGTGATCTTGGCGGGGGAGACCCGGCCAAGGCCACAGCAGCCATGATCGAGACCACGGTCGCCGAGATGTACCGCAACGACGAGGAGAACCAGTTCCTCGAGGTGACCTATCAAAACGGCGACAAAGAAATCCTCTACTACCGGGACTTCAGCTCGGGAGCCATGATCGAGAACATCGTGCGTCGGGCCAAGAAGTTGGCCATCAAGCGTGTCATCGCCGAGAAGGGCCGCGGGATTCGCACCCAGGACCTCCTTGATTCGATCCGTCAGGAGTACAAGGAGAACGAGGACCTCCCCAATACCACTAACCCGGACGACTGGGCCAAGATCTCGGGCAAGAAGGGCGAGCGGATCGTCTACATCCGCACCCTGATCAGCGATCGGGAAGAGACAACTGGTGGACGATCCATCGAACGGGTCGGAACCGGGCAGTACCTCTGATCGGCTGCTGACGGGCGTCCGGCACCATCTGGCTTGGTGCGAGGGTAGGGTCGCCGATATGGCCATACCCAAGGTCTGTGGCATCGAGACCGAATACGGCATCCAGGTGGTCAACGGGGACCCGAATCCCATAGCGGCATCGTCGGTGCTGATCAACGCCTACGCCCAGGACGTGGCCCGCCAACGGGTGGCCTGGGACTTCGAGGACGAGTCACCGGGGAACGATGCCCGCGGCCAGAGCCGCGAGGGCTCGATGCCTCCGATGATCGAGACCCACCTGGTAAACACCGTGCTTACCAATGGTGCGAGGTTCTACGTCGACCACGCCCACCCCGAGTACTCCTCACCGGAGTGCCGCGATGCCCTCGAGGCCGTGCGGTACGACCGCGCCGGCGAGGAGATCGTCATCCGGTCGATGGAAGCAGCCGATCTGGCCGTCCACGACGGATCGCACCTGGTCGTCTATAAGAACAACTCGGACGGCAAGGGCAACTCGTACGGCTGCCATGAGAACTACCTCATGGACCGAGAGACCCCGTTCAGTCGGGTGATCCACGGCATTACCCCTCACTTTGTGACCCGCCAGCTGTACTGCGGGGCCGGCAAGGTCGGATCAGAGACGGCCTTCCACGAGCCCCGTTCGGTCGAATTCCAGCTGTCCCAGCGTGCTGAGTTCTTCGAGGAGGAAGTCGGCCTGGAGACGACGTTGAAGCGCCCCATCGTCAACACCCGCGACGAGCCCCACGCCGATCCCAGCCGCTACCGGAGGCTGCATGTGATCGTGGGAGACGCCAACATGGCCGAAGTGGCCACGTTCTTGAAGTTGGGCACTACATCGTTGGTACTGGCCATGATCGAGGACGATGTGTCGGGTAGCCGGAGCCTGGCCCTGGCCGACCCCGTCCGGGCCATCCACGCCGTCGCTGTCGACCGGACCTTCACGCAGCCGCTGCTGATGGCCGACGGGTCCACCGCCACGGCGCTCGCCATTCAGTGGGAGCTCTACTCATTGGCTCGCAAGTACGCCGACGACCGCGGCCTCGAATGTCTAGGGGTCGAGGCCATCGGCACTTCGGTGCTCGACCGGTGGGAGTACGTGCTGAACGGGCTCGAGACAGACCCGATGAGCCTGGCCCGTCAGGTCGACTGGGTAGCCAAGCTGCAGCTGCTCGAGGCCTATAGCGACCGGCACGGGTGCGGTTGGGGCGATCCCCGGATGACTGCCATCGATCTGCAGTACCACGATCTGCGCCCGTCACGCTCCTTGTTTGCTCGGATGGACACCGAACGCATGGTCGACGTGGACTCGGTGGAGGCTGCGGTGACCGATCCGCCACGGGACACCCGAGCCTGGTTCCGTGGCGAGTGCCTGAAGCGGTGGCCCGAATCGGTCGCCGCCGCCAACTGGGACTCCCTGGTGTTCGACCTCGGATCTGACCCGCTGCGGCGCGTACCTATGATGGATCCACTGAAGGGAACGGCGGAACATGTCGAAGCACTGTTGGACAGCTGTAGCGGTCCGGCCGACCTGTTGGAGCGCCTAAGCAGCTGAACGGGGTGCACCTGATTCACATCGGGTGCGTGCCAGGCGGTCTGATGGTGCCCGGTGGGTCGACGACAGACGACAGACGACAGACGAGTGAACGGTTAGTTGAGGAGTGGAGCGATGGCAGAGCGAGAGCTGAAGAAGAAGCAGGCGACCGAGCGGACCGCCGAGGTGGTCGATGAGGTCCCGGCTACGTCCGCCACGGGCGACAAGTTGAAGGCCGAACTTGACGACCTCCTCGACGAGATCGATGAAGTCTTGGAGGACAACGCCGAAGAGTTTGTGCGCAACTACGTGCAAAAGGGCGGCGAGTGAGCCGGTGACCCTGCCTATCTTCACCACGACCGAGGATCCCGGTCCTGACTTCGCCGGCCTCATGCGGCGCCTCAAGGTCCCCACCCTCCCTCTCATGGCCGCCAACGCTGCGTCTGCACCTACCGAGTTCCGCCACGGTACGACCGTGGTGGCGCTCCGCTATGCGGATGGTGTGGTGATGGCCGGTGACCGTCGGGCAACCGAAGGACACTCCATCGCTCATCGCTCCATGGAGAAGGTCTTTCCGGCCGACCGGTACTCGGCGGTGGCCATCGCCGGCGCTGCTGGTCCGGCCATCGAGATGGTGCGCCTGTTCCAGACCCAGCTCGAGCACTACGAGAAGGTGGAGGGCGCGGTCCTGAGCCTGGTCGGCAAGGCCAACCAACTTGGTCAGATGGTGCGTGAGCACCTGCCGATGGCCATGCAGGGACTGGCCGTGGTGCCGTTGTTCGCCGGATACGACCTCGCCCGCCACACTGGCCGCATCTTCACCTACGACGTGACGGGTGGCCACTACGAGGAGAGCGAGTACAACGCCACCGGCTCGGGTGGGCGCGACGCCCGCACCACCATCAAGCTCGGCTACCGCGACGGCATGGCGCGTGACGAGGCGCTGGAGTTGGCCGTCCAGGCCCTGTACGAGGCGGCCGACGAGGACTCGGCCACCGGTGGTCCTGACCTGATCCGGGGGATCTATCCGCTGGTGGCCACCGTGTCGGCTGAAGGATTTGCCGCCGTGCCGGACGACGAAGTGTCGGACCGGTTTGCCGCCCTCATCGAGCGTCGCCGGACGGAGGGTCGCCAGCCATGACCATGCCTTACTACGTCGCACCCGAGCAGGTCATGAAAGACCGGGCCGAGTACGCCCAAAAGGGCATCGCCCGTGGTCGTTCGCTGGTGGCTACCACCTTCGACGAGGGAATCGTGATCGTGGCCGACAACCCGTCCCGGTCGCTCCACAAGATCAGCGAGATCTACGACCGGATCGCCTTTGCTGGCGTCGGCAAGTACAACGAGTTCGATCAGCTGCGGGTGTCGGGCATCCGCCACGCCGATACCAAGGGATTCGCCTACAGCCGCGAAGATGTCGAGGCCCGGTCGTTGGCCAACCTGTATGCCCAATACCTGGGTCAGGTGTTCACCCACGAGATGAAGCCGCTCGAAGTGGAGATCCTGGTGGCGGAGTTGGGCAACGAGCTGCGCCCGCCGCAGCTGTACCACATCGCCTACGAGGGAACGATCACCGATGAGGATCGGTTTGCCGTTCTGGGCGGGGAGACCGAGGCCGTGGCCGCTGCCCTCGACGAAGCGTGGACGGCCACCTGGTCGCTGTCGGAGGCCCTCAAGGCGGCGGTGACGGCGCTGGCTGGTCCCGACCGCACGCTGACCGCTGGTGACCTCGAGGTGGCCGTACTGGCCGAGGGCAACGGTCGACGAGCGTTCCGGCGTCTGGTCGACGAGGAACTCGCCACCCTGCTCGACTGACGGTTCGCTGACGGTTCGCTGACGGCCTGAAGGGCCGCCGACGCAGTTGGCTCGTCGCTCGACGGCGGTCACGGTACCGTGCAGGTCATGGACAAGCGGATCTACGGCTTGGAGAACGAGTACGGCGTCACGTGCACCCTGCGCGGCCAGCGTCGGCTCAGCCCCGACGAAGTGGCTCGCTACCTGTTCCGCCGGGTGGTGAGTTGGGGCCGGTCCTCCAACGTGTTCTTGGAGAACGGTGCCCGCCTGTACCTCGATGTTGGGAGCCATCCCGAGTACGCCACGCCTGAGTGTGATGACATCGCCGAACTGGTGGCGCACGACAAGGCGGGGGAGTGGATCCTGTCGTCGCTGGTCGACGGGGCCGAGACCAGGATGCGTGAAGAAGGCATTCGCGGAGATATCTACCTGTTCAAGAACAACACCGACTCGGCCGGGAACTCCTACGGGTGCCACGAGAACTATCTGACCAGCCGGCGCGATGACTTCACCCACTACACCGAGGTGCTGATCCCGTTCCTGGTGAGCCGCCAGGTCTATGCCGGGGCTGGCAAGGTGCTCCAGACGGCCCGAGGTGCCGTGTTCTGCCTGAGCCAGCGGGCCGAACACATATGGGAGGGCGTGTCGTCGGCCACCACTCGCAGCCGCCCGATCATCAACACCCGCGACGAGCCCCACGCCGATGCCGAAAAGTATCGACGACTGCACGTGATCGTGGGCGATTCCAACATGAGCGAGTACGCCACGTTCCTCAAGATCGGGGCGACCAGCATCGTGCTGCGGATGCTGGAGGACCCGGCCACCGTGCTGCGCGACCTGACCCTCGAAAACCCGATCCGAGCCATCCGCGAGATCAGCCACGACAGCACCTGTCGGCGCCTGGTCCGCCTGGCCAACGGACGAGAGATGAGCGCCCTCGACATCCAGAGCGAGTACCTCCAGCGGGCTTTGAAGTTCCGCGACCGCCACGGGCTCTCCCCCCAGGAGGATCGTGCCCTCGATATGTGGGAGCACTGCCTCAAGGGCCTGGAGGCCGATCCACTGTCGCTGCACCGCGAGTGCGACTGGGTGGCCAAGCACCGACTGATCGAGGGGTACATGGACCGCCACTCGCTGCCGCTCCACAGTTCGCAGGTGGCCCTGTTGGACCTGCAGTACCACGACATCGATCGCAACCGTGGCCTCTACTACCGACTGCAGCGCCACGATCAGATCGACCGGATCTGCCGCGACGTCGACATCACCGAGGCCATGACCACGCCGCCCCAGACCACCCGGGCCAAACTGCGAGGCGAGTTCGTCAAGCGGGCCAAGGAGAAGCGCCGGGACTTCACGGTGGACTGGGTGCACCTCAAGCTCAACGACCAGGCCCAGCGGACCGTTCTGCTCAAGGACCCCTTCAAGTCGAAGGACGAGCGGGTGGAGAAGTTGATCGCGGGCTTGTAACTACTGGCTCGGTTGGGCAGGACTGACGGTGTCGGTGGGGTAGCGTCTCCTCACCGTGTCCTACTACCCCCCTGTCTATTCGTCCGAGTCTGGATCGCCGTCTCCATTCGAAGCCGATCCGAATGGTAGTGACGATGACGAGGGCCTGACCGGAGGCCCGTCGAAGGGCGGAAGCTACCGGTGGGTGATCGAATGGGTGATCATCTTGATGGCGGTGCTGCTGTGCACCGTGCTCTTGCGGTCCTACGTCGTGCAGTCGTTCTACATCCCTTCCCCGTCGATGGTTCCCACGCTCGACGTAGGGGACCGGATCATGGTCAACAAGTTGAGCTACGACTTCCACTCCGTCAACCGAGGGGATGTGGTCGTGTTCAAACGGCCGCCGCTGGAGTTACAGAACTTTCCTGACCTGGTCAAGCGGGTGATCGGACTGCCGGGGGAGCAGGTCTCGTCCAAGGACGGCCACATCTACATCAACGGCAAGATCCTCGACGAACCCTGGCTGGCGCCGGGTCCGAACAGCTTTACCGGTCCGCTCCCCGGAGACCAGCACCCTCAGTTCAACATGCCGGGACCGGTCACTGTTCCTGCTGGCATGTACTTCGTGATGGGCGACAACCGGACCAACTCCGAGGACAGTCGCTATTTCGGCCCGATTTCGAAGACGCTGATCGTGGGCCGTGCGGTAGCCGTGGTGTGGCCCCTGGCCCACGCCAAGGGAGTCTGAGCACCCGCTCGACGCCACACTGCGGCCTGACCGCGGCATGACTGCGGCCTGACCGGGGCACCCGGCCTGTCTTGGTGCCCTGCCCACCGGTAGAGTGTGCGGGTGTCGTTAATCAGTCCGGCGAAGATCTTGGTGGTCCTGATCATCGCCATCGTCGTGCTCGGACCCGACAAGCTGCCCAAGGTGGCGCGCCAGGTCGGATCCTTGTGGGGTGATTTCCGACGCCTCCGACAGCGGTGGGAGACAGATGTCCGGGGTAACTTCCCCGACTTGCCGTCCACCGAAAAGATCACCCAGGCCGTGCGATCGCCCATCACCTTCCTCGACTCGTTGGCCGACTCGCACGAGGCCGATAACGAGGCCACGCCACCGGCTCCTGCCGATTATCGGCCGCCCGACCCGGTAGGCGATGGCGTCGTGCCCTCAGGCGGGTCCAACCGACCGTCGGGAGTGGTTCGCGCCGACGAAGAGTCCTCGATCCCCGGCATCTCCATCAGCGATCCCCAGGGCACCGTCCACCGGGTCCGGTCCGACGGGACTTCCGGGTCCGCAGGGTCGGGCCGCCCGGACGACCCGTCAATGAATTGACCACGATGACGCCCCAAGAGGCGGTCGTATGGACGGGACGGGCATAGCCATGGCCCTGTCGCTCAGACGCAAGACCGAAAAGCCGGTCCCGGACGCCATGACGCTGGTCGAACACCTGACCGAGTTGCGTCGCCGGGTCATCGTCTCGGTCATCGCGTTCGTGGTGATGGCCACCGTGGCGTTCCTCGCCTACAACTGGATCCTGGCCCTTCTCAAGCACCCCTACTGCGAGGTGGCGCCTACGCACTGCGGGTTCTACGTGAGCGGACCGTTGGACGGGCTCGCCCTGCGCATCAAGATCGCCGCCTACGGAGGCCTGTTCCTGGCTTCGCCCATCTGGCTGTGGGAGCTGTGGCGGTTCATCACCCCCGGGCTCAACCCGAAAGAGAAGCGGTACGCCATCCCCTTCGTGGTGGCCACCATTACCTTGTTCACGCTGGGGGCCGCCGTGGCCTACTTCATGTTCCCCCATGCGCTGAAGTGGTTGGACTCTATCGGCGGGCCGACCCTCACTCAGATTCTCGATCCCAACAAGTACCTGAGCTTGATCATCCTGCTCATGGTGGCCTTCGGCATCGCCTTCGAGTTCCCGGTACTCCTGGTCTCACTCGAGATCGCCGGGGTGCTGACGCCCCAGCAACTCTCGTCGTGGAGACGGTGGGCCATCATTGGGATCGTAACGCTGGCCGGAGTCATCACTCCGAGCTCGGATCCGTTCTCCATGATGGCCATGGCTATTCCGCTGTACATCTTCTACGAGATTTCGATCGTCATCGGTCGGATCCTTCGTCGATGAAGGCCGGGGCTCCCGCTCCGGATCATCTGGGTACGGGGCCGAGGGAGCGGTTCGAGCAAGGACTCGGATTCCGCCTCGATCCCTTCCAGCATCAAGCCATGGACGCCATAGACAACGGCGAGTCCGTTCTGGTCAGTGCACCCACCGGCTCGGGTAAGACCCTGGTGGCGGACTATGCCGTGGCCAGAGCGCTGGCCGGCGGCGGCAAGGCGTTCTACACCACGCCGATCAAGGCGCTTTCTAACCAGAAGTTGGCCGAGTTGTCGGCTCGCTACGGCGCTGATCGGGTGGGGCTGCTGACCGGCGACGTCTCCCATCAGCCCCGAGCGCCGATCGTGGTGATGACCACCGAAGTACTTCGCAACATGATCTTCGCCCGGTCACCTCTGTTGACCGGCGTCCTGTGCGTGATCCTCGACGAGGTGCACTACCTCCAGGATCCCTACCGGGGCTCGGTGTGGGAAGAAGTGCTGGTACTGACGCCTCGAGGGGTGATGTTCGTCGGCTTGTCGGCCACGGTCAACAACGCCGAGGACTTTGGAGAGTGGCTCACCTCGGTGCGAGGGCCAACCCGGGTGGTGGTCGAGACGCATCGTCCGGTGACCCTCCATCATCACTACGCCGTGGCTGAGCGTGGCCGGGATGGGGTGACGGTGTTACCCCTGCTGCGCAGCGGTGCCGCCAACCCGGACGGCCTGCGATTGGACGATCGACGAAAGCGCCACAACCACCAACGCCTGCGAGTACCCCGCCGCACCGAGGTGGTGGCCTACTTGGAGGCGGCGGGCATGCTTCCGGCCATCAACTTCATCTTCTCCCGGGCGGCCTGCGACGATGCCACCCGCCAGTGCCTCCAAGACGGGGTCCGACTCACCACCGAGGACGAACGGGCGCGCATCCGGGTACTCATTGAGGAGTCGGTCGAGCGGCTGTCCGATGATGACCTGCGCACGCTTGGCTACGGGTCGTGGTCCGCCGCCTTGGAGGCCGGGGTGGCTCCTCATCACGCCGGTTTGGTACCGGCGTTCCGCCAAGCGGTGGAGCGGTGCTTCTCGGAAGGTCTGCTGAAAGTCGTGTTCGCCACCGAAACACTGGCGCTCGGCATCAACATGCCGGCCCGCACCGTGGTGGTGGAGCGGTTCGCCAAGTTCCGGGGTTCGGATACCTCGGCCCTCACCTCGGGCGAGTACCAGCAACTGACCGGTCGGGCCGGTCGGCGCGGCATCGACACCGTGGGCCATGCCTTCGTATTGTGGAACCAGGCCACCACGTTCGGTTTGGTGGCCCGGACGGCGGTGGCCCCGCCACCGGACCTGGTGTCCTCGTTCCACCCCACCTACAACCTGGCGGTCAACTTGGTCCGGCGGTGGACCCAGGAAGAGGCCTACAGCCTCCTGGAGTCCTCCTACGGGCAGTGGCAGGCCCCCGAGGGGTCCGAGTCACTGGTGGACCTCCTGGACCGGCGTCTGGCGATTCTGGGGGATCGGGGCTTCCTGGATGGATGGGGGCTCACCGAAGACGGTTTGGCGCTGTCGGCGATCTATCACGAGTCGGATCTCTTGGTGGCCGAGGTCTTGCGCACCGGCGTGCTCGACGGACTGGAGCCCGCACACCTGGCCGGGGTGGCGTCGGCGCTGACCTTCGAGGCCCGTCGAGCCGGAGACGATCCTCCCGTTCCCCGCCAGTCGCGGGTGGTCGAGCGGCTGGCTGCCATCGAGGTACTGGCTGACGGGTTGCGGGCCGACGAGCGCCGGGCCGGACTCCGACGCACGCGCCGACCCGATGGGGGACTGGCTCGGGCCGTGGTGGCGTGGGCCAGCGGAGGGACGCTGGCCACTGTGCTGCGCGATGCCGAGGTGGCTCCGGGTGACTTCGTGCGCAACGTACGCCAGGTGGTCGACCTGGTGCGACAGATCGGTCAGGTGGCGAAGGATCCAGCTACGAGGGACTCGGCCGATCTGGCGGCCGCCCTGCTGCGTAGGGGCGTGGTCGGGGCGGATGACCCGGCAGCACTGGGGTCCGCGCCTGAGGACCCGTCTGGGTCCTAATGTCTACAAGGCATGTTTCCCTACGCCGTGGAATCGTTCAGTGCCGAAGAGTCAGATGTTCTTCGGCGGTACTTCACCAACCTCGACGAGCCTGTCTTCGCGCTCGTCAATCTGCCCGAGGTGGTCAAGGGTGCCCTGTTCGCCCGATACTCCCGGTCTCACAAGAGCTTGCGCCGCCTGTTCCTCGACGAGTTCCTCGGTGAGCTCGACATCAGCGGCGACGTCAGCGTGGATGCCACCGTCGGCCTCGAGCGGGCCGAGAAGCTCTACGAAAAGGTCTTCTTCGAGTACGGCGACGACTCAGTGGCCCAGCTTGGCGGCGTCCATCTGGCCTGCGAGCAGGCGTCCAACGTACTGACCAAGGTGCTCGAGTGGGGGCGCCTGATGGCCTACTTGGAGCAGTCCACCCGCTATATCGCCTACAACGACCGGATGGCCTCAGGCCACTACCGGTACTTCCGTGACCCGGTTCTATTGGACTCGCCCTTGGGTGCCCGGTACGTGGGCGACATGGACCGGATGTTCGACACGTACGGCGAACTCCTGGTCGAGGCCCAGTCCTGGCTGGCGGCTCGGCATCCTCGCCAAGAGGGCGACTCCGACTTCGTGCACCGCCAAGCGGTCAAGGCCAAGGGACTCGACGCACTCCGGGGGCTGCTGCCCGCCGGATCCCTGTCCAATGTCGGCATCTACGGCACCGGACAGTCCTACGAGATGCTGTTGCTGCGCATGCGGTCCCACCCGCTGCCCGAGGCCCGTGGGTACGCCGACATGATGCTCGAGGAACTCCGCAAGGTCATCCCGTCGTTCCTGCAGCGGGTGGATCGGCCCGATCGGGGCGGGGTGTGGGGCGAGTACCTGACCGCCACCCGCACCGATACCGCTCGAGTGGTGGCCGAGCTCTTCCCGGACCTGGTCAGCCCGGACGACGATCCGGTGGCTGGACCCTCGGGTCAACCGACGGTCGACCTGCTGGACTTCGATCCCGACGGCGAGGACAAGGTCATCGCCGCCATCTGCGCACCCCGCACGTCCCGGCCTGAGTCTGAGGTGCTGGAGCGGGTCCGACTGCTGGGAGCCGAGGAGAAGCGTTCGATCCTGGCCGCCTACGTCGGCGACCGGAGCAACCGGCGCCACCGTCCGGGGCGGGCGTTCGAGCGGACCGACTACCGCTTCGACGTGGTTACCGACTACGGCGCCTTCCGCGACATGCAGCGCCACCGGATCCTGACCATCGAGTGGCAGCCGCTGGGTGGAGCGCTTGGATATGACATCCCCGAGGTGGTGGACGAGTCCGGGCTGACCGATCGCTACGTGGAGTCGATGGAGCGTTCTCGAGAGCTGTACGAGGCTCTGCTACCGACGTTCCCGGACCAGGCGTCGTACGCCGTTGCCCTCGCCTTCCGTATCCGCTACTCCATGCAGATGAACGCCCGCGAAGCCATGCACTTGGTGGAGTTGCGCTCCGGCCCACAGGGACATGCCAGTTACCGGTGGGTGGCCCAGGAGATGCACCGCCAGATTGCCGACAAGGCCGGGCACCGCCTCTTGGCTGAGGCCATGTCCCACGTGGACTACGGCGCCGAGGACCTCGAACGGCTCGAAGCCGAGCGCCGTGCCGAGCAGCGGAGGAATTCCTCGGTTTCTTCAATTATTCCTGCAACTCCCTGAGCAGGGACGTTCCGGATACTCCCTGTTCAGGGGCTGCCACTCTCACTTGACGGGGTACCGGCCGAGTGACGTAGGGTGCGCAAAGTCCCAGTCACCTTGAGGTGCGCACCCGGTTGCTTCGGCCATCGATTGCTCCACAGGGGGGATGCTGTGAGAGGTGGAGGAGGGCCCAGGGGGTCGAGTAGAAAACACCTTCCAGAGGCTTTCGGCGCAAGCCGGGTGCAACTGGGAAGTGGTGCCAAAGATCCCTTGGGCCTGACCGCCTGGCTTCCTGAATGCCTGGCTGCCTGACTGGCTGCCTGACTGGCTGCCTGACTGCTTGGCCCGCTGGAGG
>JBAXCY010000074.1:0-13382 GCA_037141235.1 Acidimicrobiales bacterium
AGGTCGGCCAACAGACGCTCCTCGCCAGGGAGAGTCACTATCGAATAGAGGCACCGTTCAGCCAGCCAGTCACGGTTGCGCCGGTGGATCTCATGGTCGCCGTCATATCGATTGAGCACGACCACTGTCGACACGTCCTCGGACTCGACTGTCGATCCGGCCAGTGCATCCATACACAGCCGGATGCTGTTGATGGTCCCGAGCCCGGCGTCGGCCACCAGGATCACCAGATCAGGCCGGAGCAGGTGCACGAAGTCGCACACGTCACCATCGTCGGCCTGGGGGGAGCGCACCCCGCCGGCCATCTCGACCAGGCCTACGTCAGCACCGGCATCGGGCCACTGCAGCTCGCCCACCAGGTCGGCCACCGTGAACGACGCAAGCCCCAGGGCCGCAGCGGCAATGGGCGGGGCCATGGCCCGGTGATACGAACGCGAGGGACGACAGATCACATCGGGATGCTCCCCCGATGCCACCCCCAGCACCTCGGCATCGGTGGCCCCGCCGAGCACATCACCACGACCGTCGATGTCGAACGACTGCGCGGGCTTGCGAGCGGCCACAGTGAGTCCGCCCGTGCGCAGTTTGGCCAGGAGCCGGGCCGCCACCCAGGTCTTGCCCACCTCGGTCCCGGTCCCGCACACCAGCACTACTCGGTCAGGACGCACTGTCTGCCCCTGCACACTCATCTGTATCGAGCCCTGCCTGGCCAGCCAGGCCAGCCAACCCTGCTATCAGCCGGTCGACCTGTTGGTCAGTGTGGGTGGCCGACAGCGTGATCCGCAGCCTCGACGTACCCGGTGCCACCGTCGGGGGCCGGATGGCCGGCACCCACAGCCCCTGCTGCAATAGGGCCGACGAGGCAGCTACTGCTGCGTCTTCGGCCCCGATCACCAAAGGCAAGATCGGAGACGGATGGTCGGCCAGTCCGATGGCTCCGGCCAGGCGAGCCACCAGCCCGGACAGCCGAGTTCGCAGTTCGTCGCCCTCCGTTGAACGGACCACACCGATGGCAGCCAATGCGGCAGCCGCATCGGCCGGAGTGGGGGCGGTAGTGAATATGTACGGACGGGCCCGGTTGACCAGGAGATCGATGAACATCCTCGGCCCGGCCACGAACCCACCTAGCGAGCCGAGCGTCTTGGACAGCGTCCCTACCTGGAGCACGTCGGCTCCTCCTGTGACCCCTGTCCCAGTAACTAGGTCGGGGCCGAGTACGGCGTGGGCCTCGTCGAGCACCAGTAGGGCACCATGCCGGGCCGCCACCGCCACCAAGCCCTCGAGGTCGACTGCATCTCCGTCCATGGAGAACACGGTGTCCGACACCACGATGGAGCGCCTGCCCGTCGAGGCCTCGGCACTCAGCGCAGCATCGAGCGCCTCCAGGTCTGCGTGGGGGTAGATGCGGATGTCGGCCCGGGCCAGTCGGCACCCGTCGATGATGGAGGCATGGTTCAGCTCGTCGGAGTGCACAGCCACTCCGCCGGCCGCGAACACCGACAAGGCAGAGAGATTGGCGGCAAACCCGGTGGGGAAGACGATTGCAGCATCAGTGCCTTTCCACTCGGCCAGGGCCGCCTCGAGTTCGTGGTGCACCGGCCGGGATCCTGTCACCAGCCGCGAGGCGCCAGATCCTGCTCCCCATTGATCGAGCGCGGCGTGGGCAGCAGCCACCACGGCTGGATGGGTGGCCAGGCCGAGATAGTCGTTGGAGGCGAACGAGACCACCGGCTGGGAGTCTGCTCGGCTCGGGTCAGGAGTGAGTAGACCGTCGTGGCCTCGAGCATCGAACTGCCGAGGCGCTCGCCACCGACCAGCCGCAGCCACCTCGTCGCAGGCCGCATCGACCCACGCCGACCACACTGTCGATGATGCCGTCGAACTGGCAATCGAGGAGGCTTCGGTCACCGGGTGTCCTCGGCCCACACCACGGCGATGGACTTGGCCAGCACGTCGACGACCCGGTCGAGTTCGGCGGCCGTGCTGGTCAGCGGGGGCATGAGCACTACGACATCACCGAGGGGCCGCAGCAGCACACCCCGGGCGACCGCTTCGGCACACACCCGCCTCCCCCACCGCACGCCGCCCTCGGGCGGGGCCAGATCCACACCGACCATCAGGCCTTGCTGGCGTACCTCGGCCACCCCGTCAAGTCCGGCAATGGAGGCAGCCAGCCGGGTGCCCAGGTGCTCGGCCACTGTGTTCACGTGATCGAGGATGTTCCACTCGTCCAACAGCTGCAGGTGACGGTGGGCCACGGCGCAGGCCAGGCCGTTCCCCCCATAGGAGTGCCCGTGGTAGAAGGTGGCCGTCCCGAGGTCCTCGCCCAGGAACCCTTCGTAGACCTGTCGGGACGCCACCGTGGCCGACAACGGGAGGTAGCCGCCGCTGATCCCCTTGCCCAGGCAGATGATGTCGGGCCGGAAGTCGGGGCCGGCCCACTCAGAGGCGAACAGCTTCCCGGTGCGCCCGAAGCCGGTGGCCACCTCGTCGCAGATCAGCAGCACGCCGTGCTCCCGACAGGCTCGGCCCACCCTGGCCAGATCGCCCGGGTCGGCTACCAAGATGCCCGAGGCCCCCTGGACCAGCGGCTCGATGATCATGGCCGCCAATGTGTCGGCATTGGTGGCGATGGCGGCCACCGCTTGGTCGGCCCAGCCAGGTGTGGCGTATCCGGGGGTGCGCACCACTGGGAACCGCAGCGGATCGAACACGCTGGTGCCGAATCCGCCGTCGCCGACTGACAGCGCCCCGATCGTGTCCCCGTGATAAGCGTCGCCCAGGGCGAGGAATCCGGTGTGTCCGGGCTCGCCGCGGTTGACCCAGTACTGGAAGGCCATCTTGAGGGCCTGCTCGACTGCCACCGCACCGTCAGAGGCGAAGGCGATGTAGGCGTCGTCGACCGGGACCACGGCCGCCAGCGCCTCGGCGAACTCGACCACGGACCGGCTGCCGTTGCCCAGGAGCGTGGCGTGGGCCACCCGGCCCAGCTGGTCGATGATGGCGGCATCGAGCTCGGGGATCCGGTGGCCGAGCGTGGTCACCCACAACGACGAGATGGCGTCGAAGTACCGGTGGCCGTGCACGTCGATGAGCTCGCGGCCCTCGGCCCGCTCCACGGTGATCGGGGAGTTGCCGGCGTAGGCCGCCATCTGGGTGAACCCGTGCCACACCACGGCGACGTCCCTGTCCAACCAGGGGTCGGCGGCGGCCACGGGAGGGGTGTCGGCGCTCATCGGGGACGAGTCTTGCCCACCGCTGGGCGATGGGCGAACCGCAACCGTCGATGGAGTCGGGGAACTCCCTCAGATGGTGCCCCCGGTAGAGTGGCCCGATGGATCGCATCGGCGTCGTCGACACCATGTTCGCCCGCTACGACATGGGGGCCGAGGCCCTCGATGAGTTGGCCGACTGCCCCGGATTCGGCACCACCTTCGAGGTGGTCCATCGGACGGTGCCGGGGTTTAAGGACCTAGGGGTGGCGTGCAAGCGCCTCATCGAACAAGAGGGCTGCGCCATCGTGGTGGCCCTCGGGATGCCGGGCAAGGCCCCCATCGACCAGCAGTGCGCCCACGAGGCCGCCCAAGGGATCATGCTGGCCCAGCTGATGACCTCCACCCACATCCTCGAGGTGTTCGTGTGGGAGAACGAGGAGGAGGACCCGGCCAAACTGGCCGTCGTCTGTGTGAACCGGGCCCGCAAGCACGCCCGCAACGCCTATTGGATGCTGTACGAGCCCGAGCAGTTGACCCGAAACGCTGGCAAGGGCGTGCGCCAGGGCTACGAGGACGCCGGACCCATCGTCGGTTAAGCGGTTCGCTGGCCGCCGAGCCGAGCCGCCCGGCCGAGCCGCATGGTCCGAGCCGCCTCAGGCCTGCGGGTCGTGGGGCAGCCCGAGGGTCCGCTCAGCAATGATGTTGCGCTGGACCTCCGAGGTCCCCCCACCGATGGTCAGGGCCGGCGAGAACAGGAACCCGAACGAATACATCACATCAGGCCATGCCCCACTATCAGGGCTCCCAGGGATGGGTCCGCTGTTGGACAGCATCCCCGACGCTCCGGCCAGATCACGGGCCAGCGCCATGATGTTCTTCCCGTGTTCGTCGGCCAGCGCCTTGCGCACCGACGCTTCGGGGCCAGGGGGTGCCCCGGCCACCGCGGCCGACACCGTGCGCAGCCGCAGCAGACGGAGGATCTCGCCTTCCATCCACAATCCAGCCAGCCGCTGTCGCATCAACGGGTCGGTCGTCCCACCGGCCGAGCGCACCGCGTCGATCAGGTCATCAGCCGTCGGGCCCATCCCCCACAGCGCCCCTGCCCCCGACAGCGACACCCGCTCGTTGGCCAGGGTCACCTTGCCAAGTGACCAGCCTTGGCCCCGGTCTCCCACCAAATTCTCCTTGGGCAGGCGCACCTCGTCGAGGAAGACCTCGTTGAACGTGTGATTACCGGTCATGTCCACCAGCGGTCGGATGGTCATGCCCGGGGCGTCCATCGGGCAGATGAAGTACGAGATGCCCTGATGCATCGGGGCATCGGGCTCGGTGCGGGCCAGCAGGATCCCGTACTTGGCCCGGTGTGCGTAGCTCGTCCACACCTTTTGGCCCTGGACCACCCACTCATCGCCGTCGAGCTCGGCCCGGGTGGTGATCGACGCCAAGTCGGAGCCGGCACCTGGCTCGCTGAACAGCTGGCACCAGATCTCATCGGCGGCCAGTAGGGGGAACAGGTAGCGGTCCTTCTGTTCCTGAGTGCCGGCATGCAGAAGTGTTGGTCCGGCCCACCCGATGCCGATGGTGTTGTCGGGCCGACGCGCGCCAGAGCGCTTCAGCTCCTCGTCCACCAGCAGCTGAAACGTCGGGTCGGCGCCGAGCCCCCACGGTGCGGGCCAGTGGGGGGCCACCAGGCCGCGCTCGGCCAGTTGGCGACCGGTCGGTGACGGGTTGTCGGCGAACCAGGCCCGCAGCTCGATGCGGCGTGGGTCGTCATCGGGCGGCAGTGCGGTGTCCACGTGGGCCAGCGTAGGCTGCACCGATCCCCACGGCTACACCTTGGGGGCTCTTGGTGTCCAGGGAATCTGTGGCGCCGGTCAAGGTGGGAGTCGGAACGAATGAGTCGGTGGGCACGGTCGTGCCCCAGTCGGCCCGGGGGAACAAGGAGATATACGTGAGCAAGTGGAACTTCGCTGATGTGTGGGAGGCCGTGGCCGACGAACTGCCCGATGCGCCTGCGCTGATTCAGGGGTCACACACCCGGACCTGGCGCGAGTTCGATCAGCGGGCTAACAACGTAGGCCGGTGGCTGCTCGGTGCCGGAGTGGCCGAACAGGACAAGCTCGCCCTCTACCTCTACAACTGCGCCGACTACTTGGAGGCCAGCTACGCCGCTTACAAGATCGGCCTGGTCCCGATCAACACCAACTACCGCTACGCCGACGACGAGCTGGTCTACCTGTGGGAGAACGCCGATACCGTCGCCGTGGTATTCCACGGCGTATTCGTAGAGCGGATTGAGGGCATCCGCGACCGGGTCCCCGGAATCCGCAGTTGGCTCTGGGTCGATGACGGCTCCGCCACGTGTCCCCCGTGGGCCGTCCCCTACGAAGAGGCCGCCGAAACCACCGGCGTCCTCGGCGCCGCTGGACACGAGCGGGTGCGAGCCCCGTGGGGCCGCGGGCCTGACGACCTCCACATGCTCTACACCGGGGGGACGACCGGGATGCCCAAGGGCGTCATGTGGCGCCAAGATGACCTCTTCTCGCGGCTCAATGGCAGCGGCGCCCGGCGGTATCCGCTCGAGGGCGGTATCGACGGCGTGCATGCCGAGCTGATCAAAAGCGGCCCGGGCATGACCATCCTGCCGGCGTGCCCCCTGATGCACGGCACCGGGGCGTTCACGGCCATGGAGTGTCTGAGCGAGGGCGGACATGTGGTGCTCCTCAGCTCTCGCCAGTTCGATCCGATCGAACTCCTCGACACCGTCGAGTCCGAGAAGGTGAACGGCCTAGTCATCGTGGGCGACGCCTTCGCCAAGCCCATCCTGGCCGCCCTCGATGCCCACCCGGGCCGATGGGACCTGTCCAGCCTGGTGTCGATCGTCTCGTCCGGGGTGATGTGGAGTGAGGAGTCCAAGCAAGGCCTGCTCCGCCATCATGCGGGCATGCTGCTGATCGATGCCTTCTCGTCGTCAGAGGCCTTGGGCATGGGCAGTTCGGTATCGGCGGCCGGGGCGGAGGCCAAGACGGCACAGTTCACTCTTGGCCCCGAGGTCCGCGTGGTCGATCCTGACGGCAACGACATCGAGCCCGGATCCGGCCAGATCGGGGTGCTCGCCCTCGGGGGGCGCATACCCGTCGGCTACTACAAGGACGAGACCAAGTCGGCGGCCACCTTTAAGGTCATCGACGGAGTGCGGTACTCGGTCCCCGGCGACTACGCCGAGATCCGGGCCGACGGCTCCATCCACCTGCTGGGGCGCGGTTCGGTGTGCATCAACACCGGAGGGGAGAAGGTCTACCCCGAAGAGGTCGAAGAGGTGATCAAGACGGTGCCGGGCGTACTGGACTCAGTGGTGGTCGGCATCCCCAACGAGCGCTTTGGAGAAGAGATCATCGCTGTCGTGCAACTCTCCCCCGGCACGGCCGAGGGGTCAGTTGCGGCCGACACAGTGATCGAGCACGTGAAGTCCCGCCTGTCGAGCTATAAGGCCCCCCGCCAGGTGCGCTTCGTCGAGACCATCGGACGGTCCCCTTCGGGCAAGGTCGACTACGCCCGCCACAAGGCCGAGACGGCCGAGTGGCTGGGTGTGCCGTTGAGCTGAGGGAGTCCAGGGGCGTTGCCAACTCGGTACCTCATTCTGGGGCCAGACAGATCGGCGAACTTCCTCGCGTTGATCGTGTTGGATCGACCACAAGGGCCCGCCATTATCCACGCCATGACCATGACCGAGCAGTACCGCCGGCTCCTACCTGGAGGACCGACCTGATGAAGAGCACGTATGGGACCAGAGCCGATGGAACTCCGATCACCGATGAGATGATCGAGGCCATGGCCGACGAGGCCGAGCGCGTGTACGACGTCGAGGAACTACGACGTCTTCGAGGTGGATGACCAGCCTCGAGTTCTTCGCTATCAACCGTGGAGTCAGTTCGACTCGATCCTGAACTCAAGCGTGACGCGCTGCTTCGGGCATCCGCCCAGGGTGTGAGTGTGTCTGAGGCCATCCGTGAGGCACTCCGCCGGTACGTCCAAGCGAACTAGGGCTGGCTTGATCCCCTGACCGGGTAGTTGGAACATCCAGACCACTCGCAGGGGGAGTCTTCACACCAAGGCCGATGTCCCTCAGCCCGCCATGGTTCCGTCGGTTACCCAAGGCAGGAGAAATCTCTTGGGGTGAGTGGCTACCGTCTTCGCCCGAACGCGATAAGCGAGGGGCTGGTCTGGTCCTGAATGCCTGAGCCTGCAGTTGCTCCGGCGACTGCGACTGCCGTGGGTGGCAGTAAGGCTCCGCTGACACTGCGCAGTGAGTGGGTTCTCAGAATGAGGCCAGGCCTTGATGGAACCTCCCAGTTGACGGTGGATGGAATCACTGTGGCGGCCAGAACAACGCTGGCGGTTTGAAGCCGACAGCCTTCAATGAGTCAGATCTCTGGCCGTTACCATCAACACAATGATATTGTTGTGACGTGCCGCTACCCGCGTTCGACCCGTTGACAGGTCGACTTCCTGCTGGCGAGCACCATGCCGAGTGGGAAGAGGTCGTCGACCGATTCGGCTGGAACAAGCGCCGACGTCAGCTCATCGACGGCATGGCTGAGGCACTAGCGCTGCTCGCCAACGCCGGATGCACGCGAGTCTGGATCAATGGAAGTTTCGCCACAGCCAAAGAGGAGCCGGGCGACTTCGATGTGGTGTGGGAACCAGACGGGGTCGACCTCGATCAACTCGATGAGATCTTCTTCGACTTCGCTGACGGCCGCAGGGCGCTGAAAGACCGGTTCGGGGGAGAACTCCTTCCGAATGTCGTGGAGCGGTTGAGCGGATTGGTATTTGCCGAGTTCTTCCAAAATGAACGAGATTCGGGATTCAAAGGCATCGTCGTGATCGACCCAAGGAGGATCGAATAATGATCACCAATGAAGTGCAGTACCGGACAACAAAGGCCCACCTGTCAAAGTTCCGAAACGCAATCGCAAACCTCGAACAGGAACCAACCGAGGAAGTGCGTGCCGGAAGACTCCGGGCGCTGGAAATGGGAGCACTTCGTTCACAAGCCGCCGACCTCGAGACGGAGGTCGACGAGTACGAGATGCTCCGTTCCGGCAGGCAGACCACGTTCGAAGCATCGTCGTTAGCGGAGCTGGCCGGTGCGCTCGTAAAGGCACGCATCGCCAAAGGGTGGACACAGCTCCAGCTGGCAGAAGCACTTGGCGTCGCCGTGCAGCAGATCCAACGCTACGAGGCCACTGAGTACACAGCAGCCAGCCTGGCTCGGCTGTGTGATGTCGCCGATGCACTCGGAACTGAGGTTCGAGAGACCGTTACGCTAAGCACTGCACGGGCCTGAACCCCTGAACGCACCTCAAGACTGGGCCTGCTGCCAGTCTGGCAGGCCTACGCACCTAGGTGGAGCCACATCTCGTGAATGGTGGCGGCCGATTCTGCTGAGGCATCGTTGCCACATTTCCTTACCAGAGCTGCCTGCTTCTCATGCCTGGCGATCGCGTCCGGCCGGCGGCGGGCATGGGAGGAGTGGAAGCAGACCTCAGACGAACCGGCCCCTGAATGCAGCGCTCGATCCGTTTCACGGTCTGCTCGGCGATTCGCACCCTGCGCGCCGACGCCGTGACGGCGGCCCTGACTTCGGCTCCAGCGATCGGTACGGGGTCGTACTCCGCCCGGTTCTTCAGCGGCAGGAGCCTGCGGAGTTGAGGGGCCGCCTTTCGTCCCCACTCCACGATCGTCCGCCACGGTTCCTGCCCACTACGGACCAGCATCGCTAGTTCGTCCATTGCAACTTCGAGCAGGTTGACCGGATTGCCAGCGATTCGGGCCGCACGGCGGCCGCATCCCCGTCGGCTACTACAAGGACGAGACCAAGTCGGCGGCCACCTTCAAAGTCATCGACGGAGTGCGGTACTCGGTCCCCGGCGACTACGCCGAGATCCGAGCCGACGGCTCCATCCACCTGTTGGGGCGCGGTTCGGTGTGCATCAACACCGGAGGGGAGAAGGTCTACCCCGAAGAGGTCGAAGAGGTGATCAAGACGGTGCCGGGCGTACTGGACTCAGTGGTGGTCGGCATCCCCAACGAGCGCTTTGGAGAAGAGATCATCGCTGTCGTGCAACTCTCCCCCGGCACGGCCGAGGGGTCAGTTGCGGCCGACACAGTGATCGAGCACGTGAAGTCCCGCCTGTCGAGCTATAAGGCCCCCCGCCAGGTGCGCTTCGTCGAGACCATCGGACGGTCCCCTTCGGGCAAGGTCGACTACGCCCGCCACAAGGCCGAGACCCCCGAGTGGCTGGGCGTGCCGTTGAGCTGAGGGAGCCCGGAGCCGTGACTGGGCGCTGGCCATCGAGGCACTCCCAGTAGTCGGCCCCGCAGATGTCAGAGTTCGATTCGACGAGGTCGGGTGCGTTGCTCAGCGGTAGACGTCGTTTCGATGATCGATGTGGATCACGTCGATCCCACCCTGTTCCTCATCGAAGGCGTAGATCACCCGGTAACTCCCGCGCCGAGCTGATCGGAGACCGGTCAACTGACCACGTAGGGGACCACCCACTCGGATGGGATCTTCGACCATCGGGCCAAAGATGAACTCAAGACAGGCTGCACCGATCTTCTCGGGGAGCCGAAGTAGGTCTCTTCCGGCTCGCGCCGAGATCCGGACCGTGTTCCTCGACGTCATCGAATAGCGAACCGTGCCAGCAAGGCCTCGTTGTCGGCAATGCGATCAGCACCGAGATCGCTCAGGCCCTCAGCAATCGCATCTTGGGCACCAGGCGTCGCCAAAATGGCAACCGTCTCTTCCAACGCGGCGAGATCCTCGGGCGAGATCAGAACCGCCGCTGGCGCCCCATGCCGGGTGATGACCACTCGGTCGTGGGTCCGTTCGACACCGGTCACATACTCCGACAGGTGGTTTTTGACTTCTCCGAGCGGTGCTGACGTCACAATTATTTTATCGCCCAAAGTCTGGCCAAAAAAAGGGGGTTGGCGTCGAAGGGGTTGGTGCCACCCTGAGCCGACGAGACCTCGGTGCCGCTCAGCCCTTGTTGGCGCCGTGCTTCCGGACGAAGTCGTTGACCGTGTAGTACGCGTCGATCGACTCGCCGGCGTCGCCCCAGAACCCTTCGAGCACGTCGAAGGCCATGGCCCCCTGGGAGATGTAGTGGTTGTTGACGTCGGTGATCTCGAGCTCGCCCCGACCGGAGGGAACCAGTGTGGGGATCACGTCGAATACGTCAGCGTCGTAGCAGTAGATGCCGGTGACGCCGAAGTTGGACGCCGGATGCTCTGGCTTCTCCACGATCCCGGTGATCTTGTTGTCGGCGTCGAACGACGGCACACCGAGGTGGCGGAGGTGCTCATCGTCATCGGAGGGGGTGAGCAGAATCCTGGCCCCGTTCGGGTCGGCACGGAAGGCATCGACCATTGGCTTGATCGAGTTCTCACAGATGTTGTCGGCCAGCATCACCAGCACCGGGTCCCCATCGACGAACCGAGCGGCCAGACCGAGCGCCTCGGCGATCCCACCCGGCCGCTCCTGGTAGCCGTAGCTCAGGCGGTCGATGCCGAACTCGTGACCGTTGCCCAGCAGGCGCAGGAACTCCCCCGCGTGCGTACCACCGGTCACCAGCATGATCTCGGTGATCCCCGCGTTCACCAGGGCTTCGATTCCCCAGTTGATCATCGGCCGGTCGTAGATCGGCAGCAGATGCTTGTTGGTGATCCGGGTCAGCGGATGGAGACGTGAGCCGGTACCACCGGCGAGGAGGACACCCTTCATGCGGCGCAGCCTAGACCGGGTCGGCGCAGCCCCGAGGATTCGAGAGGCCCCGTGGCTGACATCCGCTTTCCGGACTCTCACCTAGTCCGGGCGACCTCGGCCAGCACGTCATCGGCCAAGCGTGGCCAGGCCCGAACGGCCCACGGCCCGAACCGGCGATCCGCCAGACCCGCACAGACCACGCCGGCCACCGGGTCGACCCACAAGAACGATCCCGACTGCCCGAAGTGGCCGAAGGTGGCCTCCGAGTTGGCTGGACCCGTCCAGTGCGGTCGCTTGGTCCCCCGCACCTCGACTCCGAGTCCCCACTCGCACGGGTCGTACTCCCCGAACCCGGGCAGCACGCCAGCCAAGCCCGGATACTGGACCGAGACGGCCTCGTAGCCGGTAGTGGGTGCGATCAACGTAGGGGCGGCCCATTCGCACCCGAGGGCGACCAGATCGACCAACGGCCCAACGAGCCCCGATGCGGCCCCCGAGTGCGGATCTGGACCGTCGCCAGTGAGCGTCGTGCCGGACATCCCCAAGGGCCCGAGCACCGCTTCTTGGAGGTACTCGGCGAACGGCATGCTCGCTCGGGCCTCGAGTAGGTCGGCCAGCACGGCGTAGCCGTAGTTGGAGTAGATCCGCCTCGCTCCCGGGGCCTCGATGGGTGGTCCAGGCTCGGGTCCCAGGCCTGATGCATGGGCCAGCAGGTGGCGCACCGTGGAGCCGGATGGCCCGGCTGGCTCGTCGAGGTCCAGCGTGCCCTCTTCTGTGGCCACCAGGATGGCCAGTGCCGTGGCTGGCTTGGTCACTGATGCCCACGGATAGGCACGATCGGGGTCACCGGTCGTCCGGGCTCGCCCAGATCCTTCCGAGGTCACCTCGCAGTAGGCCACAGCCGACGATTCCACAGGCCAATCGGCCACTGGTTGCAGCGCATCCATGTCTGTTCCACCCTAGGGGAAGGCGCCGAGTACACATCGGGAACTACTGTTGCTACTGCATGGGGCACGTACGCAGTCGCTGGGCCGGGCCGCCTTCACGGATCGGTTGGATCACCGTCTCGATTGTCGCGGTCGCGTGCCTGGCTGGCTCCGCCATATCGCCGGGGGTGGGGACGACTTCTGCCAGTGCCGCTCCAGTACCCAAGGCGGCCCAATCCACCATTACCGGGGTCCTGGCCTCCTTCTATCGGCCACCATCCCCGCTCGTGCATGCACGGGCCGGCTCGATCATCCGCTCCCGCAAGTTCGACGTCAGTCCGGCACTGCCTGCTGGCACCAAGGCCTACCGGGTCCTGTTCCACACCACCTCGGCCACCGGTGGTGACCTGGCCGAGTCCGGCGTGGTCGTCGTGCCCGGTGGCACCCCTCCCCCCGGTGGCTTCCCCATCGTCAGTTGGGCCCACGGGACCACCGGGGTGGCATCGATGTGTGCGCCGTCCCTGGACGGAACCGCCTCGCTACCCCATCTGGCCACCCTCCTCCGCAACCGGAACATCGTGGTGGCGGCCGACTACCGGGGACTCGGTGCGCCAGGCCTCCACCCCTACCTGGTCGGCGCCAGTGAAGGCGAAGATGTGCTCGACGCGGCACGGGCCGCCCGGTCGCTCCTTGGTGCCACTGCCTCGAATGCCGTGGCTGTGCTCGGGTTCTCCCAAGGTGGCCAGGCCGCGCTGTTTGCCGGCGAGGTGGCCCAGGCCTATGCCCCCGAGCTCTATGTCGCTGGCATCGCCGCCATCGCACCGGTCACATCGGTACTCGAGCTCGCACCCACCGGGGACCTTCCCCCGCCGTCAGGACAGTCGGCCTTCACCGCCATGGTCCTGTACGCATGGGCCCATCACTACCGGAGCTTCAACCTTGCCTCGGTGCTCACCCCTGCCGGGCTGGCCGGACTGTCCCAAGTCTCTTCGTCGTGCGTGGACAGTGTGGCAACGCTGTACGACGCCGTCGCTCCTACGCAGTTCTTCCTCCCCGGATGGAGACAAGCCCCGGCCATCCAGGCGGCCAACCAGGCCAACCGCCCTGGGCGAGCACCCACGTCGGCTCCGATCCTGGTGGTCCAAGGCACCGCGGACGAAGTGGTGCCGTATGCCGATACAACGCAGTTCGTGGAACAGCGCCTGTGCCGGAGCCAGTACGACACGGTCGACTACCTAGTGGAACCCGGTACCGGGCACAGCCAATTGCTGAGCCAGACGGCCGCAACCGTCGACCAGTGGATCCAAGATCGGTTCGCCGGCATCCGGTCGGTCGACTCGTGTGCGACTCCGGGGCTCGGCATCGCCCCTGCTAGCTGACCGCCGGAGCTGTTGCTGACCGCCGGAGCTGTTGCTGACCGCCGGGGCTGTTGCTGACCGCCGGTCAGCTACCCCGAAGCCTCGATCC
>JBAXCY010000075.1:0-13194 GCA_037141235.1 Acidimicrobiales bacterium
CGTCTTCGTCGTCTTCGTCGTCCGTACCGTCTTCGTCGTCTTCGTCGTCCGGCATGCCGTAACCGGGAGCGAGGACGATGGGAGAAGCGGTGGCGATGATGACAAAGAGGACCAGTGTGACCACGTGGACGCTCGTGCACCACAGACAGATCGACTTGATGAGGAAGAGCTCAGCGATGATTAGGTAGATGATCATCGCCACACCAGTGACGACCATGATCAGCCGAGCCAGGTGGATCCTGCGGTCAGCCGAACGCCACGCTGCCGGTAGGCAGAGCAGAAGCATGGGGACGAAGAAGAGCAGCCCCAGCATGGCGACGGGGATCCCGAAGATCACCGACTGAGGGCTCTGGGTCACCTTCTCGCAGTTGAAGGCGGCGTTGGACACACAGGCCAGCGCCTTGGGTTCGAAATGAGTGATCGTCAGGTAGATCGACGCACCTAGCCCGTAGATGCTCAAGAGCAGGGTGACGAGTGGCTGCCACCGGATGGTGGGCATGGGGTGGACGGCTCCCGACTCAGCCGAAGGTGATGCCGAGTGCCTTGGCGGCATCTTGGACCCCGGAGCTGGTGCACACGCTGGCGGGCTGGCCCTTGGAGGCCTGGCAGATCGAGGCGCTCATGTAGTTGCCTGTGGCCAAGATGGCCTGCGTCACCGGGTTGGTGGGGTCCGACAGTCCGCTGGCGATGTCGGTCGGACTGAGACCAGCCAGAATCTGCGGGTCGTAGCTGGCACCCGAGATCAGCGCCATGTTGTTGATGTTGACGAACGGGAAAGAGATGCCGCCGCTGGTGCTTCCGTTGGGAAGGTACTTCGACGAGCTGTAGGTGGTCAGGTTCTTCTTCTCTTCTTTGGTGGGGTCGTCCAGGTTCGTGTACTGGTTGGGATTACCCGCGACCGGCACGTTGGTGTACTGCTCGACGCCCCTGAAGGTGATGTAGGGGCTGGACAGGGTGGCACCGTGATAGCTGAAGGTGCTGGTGGTGGCATCGACGTCGGTGTGGGATGACGCCGTGGTCTGGAGGTTCGACCAGGTCCCGAAGCGGGCCAGGGCAGCCGTCATGGCCCAGCGCTCGGCTGCGCAGTAGGGGCAGTACTCGGCGCCGTAGTAGAGCATCGCCGGGGTCTTGCCACCCAGGGTCATCGGCGGCTGGTCGGTCAGCACGATGGGCTTCGACACCGGAGAGGTGGAGGTGACTCCCACTTTGTTCCAGGTGGACATGGGGATGGTGGTGACGTCACGAACAACGGACGCCGCAGCCGGGACCACCGGCGTGTAGGTCAGGTTCTCGGTGTCGGTGCTGGTCGCCTTGACGATGAACAGGACGGCGATGATCACCACGACCAGGCCCACGGCACCCCATGCGATCCAGATGCCACGACGGGAGGTCTTCGGGCCACCAGAGGCTGCAGCAGCCTTGCCACCCGGCTTGGGGGTATTGCCACCCTTGCCACCCTTGCCGCTCTTGCCCGCTGCCGAAGCCGCCACCGGCCGGCTGGCGGCACGGCTCTGGTCCTTGGCGCTGGGTACGGTCCCTGGTGCGGGCGGCTTGGGCGTGTTGCCGCCGGTTCCGGAGTCTTCTGAGTTTTCGGCCATGGTTACGCAGTCCTCGCTTCGTGCCAACGTCGCCATGAGCGTAACCTTTCCTCCGCCCAATGGGGATTCAGTAGCGCTCTCGTTGGTTGCCGCCTGGGTGCAGCCCGATGGATTGACACCGATTTTCGGGCCATAGGGCTTACGATACGAACTATGGGGGCACAGACCGACACGGGAGACCTGACAGTGGCTGCCGCCATGGCGCCCTCGGGTCCGCCTGCCACTACCGGCTCCCCTCGGCTGACGCATCAACAACCGCGCATCGCTTGGAAGAAGACCACGGTGGACGGGCACACCGTTCGCTATGGCGAGGTTGGATCTGGCCCATCCGCGCTGTTCCTCCACGGATGGGGTCTGCGGCCCAACGCATATGCCCGACCGATCGAGTCCATGGCCGCGGCCGGATGTCGCGTGGTAGCTCCGGCCCTCCCAGGGTTCGGGGGGACCCCAGAGCTCCCGATAGAGGAGCGGACCTTCGTTGGCTACGGCGCATGGGTGGCACGGTTCCTCGACTCGGTGGGAATGGGAGATATGTCCCTGGTGGCCGGACATTCGTTCGGGGGCGGGGTGTCGACGGCGTTCGTCCACTACCAGCCCTGGCGGGTGGCTTCGCTCATGTTGGTGAATGCCATCGGCAGTCCGACCTGGGCCCTGTTCCCCAATGAAGTCCGGACCATGGTGCAGCGCCCCTTCTGGGATTGGGGTCGCCACTTCGGAGGAGACATCCTCAACTCGCCGCAGACGTTGCGGATGCTTCCCACACTGTTCGAGGACTTCGTTCCCAACCTTCTGGGCAACCCGTTGGGCATGTTTCGCACCGGTGAGTTCATCCGCCGAGCCGATCTGGTTGCCGAAGTAAGGGCCATTGCTGAACACGGTGTTTCTGTATCGGTCGTCTGGTCCGACCGGGACCGACTAGTGCCCAGATCGGCCTTCGACGAGTTGCGCCGTGCCGCCGGTGTCGAAGGGGTCGTGGTCGAGGGTGCACACGCCTGGCTGATCGCCGAGCCCAAAGAGTTCGGCGAGCTCGCCATCAGTGCACTCGTCGATGCCCGGCCCGGGGCCAGCACCGCACGGCCCATGGCCACCGCTGCTTCCTAGGGATCCCGTCCGGCCCTGTTGGCACTACACGTTGCTGGCGTTCGCTGTGGTGCTGTTGATGGGGAACAGACCGGTGCAGGGCCAGGGGTAGCCTGAAAACATGCCTGTGCCCCTGCGTGACGCCGCCACGGTGATGCTTATCCGCGATGCTGTCGATGATCTGGGTCTTCCGGCCATCGAGGTCTGCATGCTGAAGCGCAACCTGGCCAGTGAGTTCGTGGCCGGCGCCTACGTCTTCCCGGGGGGAGCTGTCGACCCCGAAGACCGGGGCGAGGCGGCCGAGGAACTCTGTCGGGGTCTGTCCGACGCTGCTGCCAGTGCACTCCTTGGCATCGAGTCGGGCGGACTGTCCTTCTGGGTGGCTGCGCTGCGCGAGTGCTTCGAAGAGGCGGGGGTGCTGCTGGCCCAGCCTCGCGACGCGGCAGACGGCACGTTGGTGCTCGACACCACTGATCCGGCCGAGCGCGAGCGGTTCGAGGCCCACCGGCTCGAGATCAACGAGGGACGGACCGGGCTACTCGAGGTGTGCGATCAGGAAGAACTGGTCCTGGCCGCCGATACCGTTCACTACGTCAGCCACTGGGTCACTCCCGAGTTGGCCCCACGCAGATACGACACCCGGTTCTTCGTGACCGCGGCACCCCCTGGTCAGGTGGCCCACCACGACGACGGCGAAACCATCGCCACCATCTGGGTCCGACCCAACGATGCGCTGCGCCGATTCGAGGCAGGCGAGATCGAGCTGCTCCCGCCAACCATCGACAACCTGGGGAAGTTGGCCATGCATGCTTCGACCGAAGCAGTCATGGCCTGGGCCAAGGGTGTCACTAATGTCCCGACCATCCTCCCGATCGTGCTGATCGAAGACGGTCACCTCCTAGTGCTGCGTCCGGGCGACAGCGGATATGAGCAGGCCCTCGAGGACCGGATGGCATCCTCGGACCCGGTCTCGCCCGAACTCGAGGCTGCGGCCAAGGAAGCCTGGGCGCCGAAGGTCATCCGGGGCCCGTCGAAAGACTGAGGCTCAGGCCAGGTCTCCGGCGGCCACGGCTGCTTCCACCCGCTCCAGCAGTCGGGCACTGCACCCGTCCATCGAGACGACGGCTGGCGGGTTGGCCACCAGGGCTGCGGCAATGCGGGCAAACTCACCTGCCAGCGGCTGATCGTCATCGAGGGCGACCGGCGTGCCTGCGTCGCCTCCTGCGGCTACGGATGGATGGAGCGGCACCGAGCCCAGTAGCGGTACGCCGACATCGGCGGCCAGCCGAGCCCCCCCGCCCGAGCCGAACAGGGCATACGACGTGCCATGTTCGCAGGTGAAGTCGCTCATGTTTTCGATGACACCGGTGACCCGCAGATAGCCCTTGCGGGCCATGTCGGCAGTCCGGGCCGCCACTTTCTGAGCGGCCAGAGGCGGCGTGGTGACCACCAGGACCTCGGTGCGGGGCATCATCCGGGCCAGGCCCATCTGGATGTCACCGGTGCCCGGAGGCATGTCGATGAGGAGGAAGTCGAGGTCCCCCCAGTGCACGTCCTCCAAGAACTGCTGGACGGCTCGATTCAGGATCAGCCCACGCCACATGATGGCCTGGTCCTCATCGGCCAGAAATCCCATGGACAGCACCCGCAGCATCCCCGGTCCTATCGCTCGCTCCAGCGGGACCATCTTCTTTTCGCGGGCCTCGACATCGCCTTGCATGCCGAGGAGCCGGGGCACCGAAAACCCCCAGATGTCGGCGTCCAACACTCCTACGGTCAGGCCCCGTCGGGCGAGTGCCACAGCCAGGTTTACCGTCACCGAGCTCTTGCCCACACCACCTTTTCCAGAGGCGATGGCGATGACCCGGGCGGTATCGGGCACTGAGGTAACCGGCGGATCCTCGCGAGCCAGCAACCGGGCCCGGGCCATGACGGCCTGTTTCTGGGCGGCATCCATGACTCCCGTGGTCACCGTGACCTGGCCCACCCCGGGGAGGGAGCCGACATGGGTGTCCACGTCGCGCTGGATCTGGGCCCGGAGCGGGCACCCGGCGATGGTCAGGGCCACTTCGACTTCGACCGAGGATCCGTCGATGCGCACGGCGGTGACCATGCCCAACTCCACGATGTCGGCGCCAAGCTCGGGGTCCATGACGTTGCGGAGGGCGGCCCGAATCGCACCTTCGGTAGGGGCGGCGTCACCGTTGGCGGGAGTGTCGGGCCTGCTCACATGGACAATCGTAGTGGTGCCGGCCGCGGCGAACACCAGGTCGGTGTAACGCTGAGTCCCTCTGGCAGGTACGATTAGGTCTGTTGTGTCCGGTGGTCCTCTGTTTTCCGAGTTCCACCAGCAGGATCTCGACAGGACGATGAACCCGTCCCGTAACCACAGAGGAGCATCGATGAGTTCGACCATGCAGAACGTCTCCATCGGGAAGAAGCCCAATCCCGTAACCCTCACCGATGTTGCCGCCGCCAAGGTCGCTGACCTGCTGGCCGAGGAGGACACCGAGGGTTTGGCCCTGCGCGTGGCCGTCCGCCCCGGCGGATGCTCGGGCTTCAGCTACGAGATGTTTTTCGACGCCGATGTGGCCGAGGACGATGTTGTCCGCGAGTTCGGTGCCGTCAAGGTCGTCGTTGACCAGACCAGTGCCGACCTACTCAAGGGCTCGACCCTCGACTACAGCGACGGACTGCAGGGCGCCGGGTTCCACGTCACGAACCCCAATGCCTCGCGTACCTGCGGCTGCGGCTCGTCGTTCAGCTGATCCGCTGACGTACTGATCCTCTGATCCGCTGATCCGGCTCCGCGTCAACGGCGCAGACGTCGACGTACCCGACGACGGCTCCACCCTCCTCGAAGTCCTGCGCGAGCGCCTATCGCTGCGCTCTCTCAAGGATGGATGCAGCCCCCAGGGCCAGTGCGGGTGCTGCACGGTATGGGTAGACGGCGCACCGCGTGTGGCCTGTGTCACGCCGGCTAGACGGGTCGACGGCCGAGATATCACCACACTCGAAGGGCTCCCCGACTCCCAGCGCACGGTGTGGGCCGAGGGCCTGGTGGCCACCGGGGGGAGTCAGTGTGGGTTCTGCACGCCGGGCATCGTCATGCGGCTCGCTGCCTTGGAAGGTGCAGCACCTGTGCCCGACGACAAGGTCGAACAAGCGCTGCTGGCCCATCTGTGCCGGTGCACCGGATGGCAGACCATCACCGAAGCGGCCCGGGTAGTCCTGGGTGAGGTTGTGGCCGATGGGGCCTCTGCTGGGGGCGGACCCGCACAGACCGTGGATCGGGACCAGGAAGCCGCGGCCGAGCGGGCCGCGCTCGAGGGTGGCGTGCTGCAACGGGTGGGAACGGATGTGGTGCTGGGCGATGCCGGGTTTGCCGACGACGGCTGTCCGGCTGATGCCCTGGTAGCTGTGGTAGCTGTGGGCGATGGGGATGGCGATGGCTATGCGGTGGCCGAGTCGCTGGCGGCAGCACGGGCTCTGGCCGGCAAGGTCCAGGGGCGCAGCACCACGGTCCCACTCAGCCATCCGGTGGAGGTCCCCGACGGAACATGGGCGCTGACCCTGGCCACCACCTGGGTGGAGCCGGCGTACCTCGAGCCCGATGCATCGTGGTGCGTACCTGGGGGTGACCCGGCCTCTCCCTATGGAAACGGTGGGTCGTTCGGCGGCAAGCTGCACTCACCGGTGGCCGCTGACGCTCGGCGGCTGGCCGACAAGCACGGGCGCCCGGTGCGGGTGCTGTGGTCGCGCGAAGACGTGGTGCGCATGGGTCCGAAGCGCCCGCCTGTGGCCGCCGGCATACATGCTGACGGGACCGGCGTCCTGCGGGTCGCAGTATCGGGGGTGCCGCTGGTCGGTGATGCATGGGAGATCTGCCTGGCCCAGGTCTCGGCAGTGGCCCCCGGCTTGGTGGTCGAGCAGGTGATCGTTCCTGGTCCACCGGTCTCTCTCGATCTGCGGGCCGCCATCTGGGCCGAAGCTGCCGTCTTGGCTGCGGCGGCTCGGTTCGGCACGGTCGGTGAGTCTGTGGTCGACATACCGGTTGAGGTCGTGTCCCCGGCTGGCGGTCGTGCCGTAGTCCGCTGTTCAGCAGACGGGAGGCTCGACATCGAAGTGGCCGCTGGGTCGGTACTCGATGCCGTCGTACTCCGCTCCTACGTCATCGGTGCGGCCCATCAGGCGCTTGGGTGGGTCCGCTCTGAGGGGATCGCCGTCAGTGCCGAGGGAACTGTCCAGGATCTGACCGTCCGCTCGTTCGGTATTTTGCAGGCTCGTGCCGTGCCTCGGGTGACCGTGCGGATCATCGATGATCCCGAGGCCTCTGCGGTCAACGGATCTGACGCCGTGTTTGCCGCCGTAGCCGCCGCTCGGTGGCTGGCCGACGGGCTGGCCCCGACCTGGCCGGTCGATCGGGCCGGTGCTGGCCGCCGCTGATCGAGGCTGATCGAGGCTGATCGGCTACCAGTCGATCTGGAGCACCTGGCGCATGGTTGCTTGGAAGTCGTCGTAACTCATCGATGCGCGGCTGGCTGCCACCAACTCGGCATCGGTTCCGACTGGCAGGCGGAACGGCGGTTTCGCCCGCGCCAGAGCATCACAGATGGCTCGGGCTACAACGTCGGGACCGGGCGACTCCTGGCCGCCTCGCAATGTGGTGGTGGCACCCTCCCACTGGGCAGCCAGTGGTGCATACGGACCGGACAAGCCGCGGTGATCGAGCATGTTGGTGCCGAACTCGGTGGCCACACCGCCTGGCTCCACCACCATGACGTGCACGCCGAAGTGGCCGACCTCGAAGGCCAGCGACTCCGACAGCGCCTCGAGGGCGAACTTCGATGCCGCATAGAACCCCGCTAGCGGGGGGCCGGCGATACCGGCGACTGAGGTCACATTGACGATCGAGCCTGAACCGCGGGTGCGCATGGCGGGCAGGAAGGCCTGGATCATGCGGGCTGCTCCGAAGAAGTTCGTCTCGAAGGCCCGATGGACGTCGTCGAGCGGCACCTCTTCCACGGATCCCTCGACACCTACCCCGGCGTTGTTGACCAACAGGTCGACCGGGCCGACGTCGGCCAGGACGGCCGCCACCGAGGAGTCTGAGTCCACATCGAGCACCAGGGTGCGGGCTACATCGAGCCCGGCAAGGGTTTCGAGCCGACGGGCCGTGGCGATCACCTCGTAGCCGCGTTGTGCGAGTTCGAGTGCGGTGGCCCGGCCGATCCCGGTGGAGCATCCAGTGACGATGGCGCGTGCTGTAGTCATGGACCGAACGTATCGCCTCGAGAAATCGTGCGTCCACGGGGCACTCGCACAGGGCCGCCGTGGAGCCGCTAGTGGCCCCATCCATCACTATTATTGGGGGCATGGACGCTATGGGTGCGGAAGAACTGAGCCTTCGCCGGAGTCAGATGGGGCATGCAGCCGTTGCCATGCTGCGTGGTGGGCCCAAACCCTGCAATGAAGAGGGAGAGGGTTACTGGCTCGCACAGAGCGGCGTGGCCAGTGTGGACATGAACATGGCTCTCGTCAGCAGCGGGGGGCCGGAGGAAGTCGACAAGGTCCTAGCTCTAGTGACGCAGTCGGAGATCCCTACCCTCTTCATGGTTGCTGATTCGAGCCCCTCATTAGAACTCGAGGCTCCATGGCAGTTCGTTGGTGAGACGCCGTTCATGGCTTCATCGCTCGGCTCCAAGCATCTACGAGCCGATCCCAGGGTTCGAGAGGCCGGACCCGATGATGCTGGCATTGTCTTCGAAGTGATGGGGGAAGCGTTCGGTATCGACGGCGACCTCTTCTCCCAGGGATGGAGTGCGGTCTTCGCTGAGGGAAGCGACGAGTCGAAGGTCTGGCTCTTGTTCGATGACGGGGTATGCGTCTCCGCGGTGCTGACTTTTCTGGTCGGTGACGCCGTCAGCGTCTGGTGTATGGCGACGCCATCGCGATTTGGTCGGCGCGGCTACGGCAAGGCCATCCTTGCGCATGCCCTCCTAGCGGCGAAGTCCGAGGGGGCGCTCGTTGGTCTCTTGGGCGCAACTCCAGCGGGGAAGCCCCTGTACGACAGCACGGGATGGTCCACGGTCGAGCACTGGCGGATGTACGCCACAGTGACGTCGGCCCAATTTCACTGAAGCTCGTTCACTGAAGCTCGTTCGCTGTGCACGGCGGTGCTGAACTGGGTGATCTTGCTGGGTAGGTCTGGGGAACGCACGTTCCCGCAAGGCCACCTCAGGCGGCCGAGAGGTCGAACGGGGGACAACAGGCGGAGGACCGGAAGCCAGTTGGTGCTGGGCTCGGTATTCCGCTTCTGACAACCGACATGCGCCTTCGACCGATTGGGCGCTTTGAGGTGGTCGACCAATAACAGCGTTGCCTCTGTCTTTTGGCACGCTTGCCATCATCGGTACTCTCATGGGAGTGCCTCGACGTTTGGTCAAGTCCAGACTTGATCGTGCCCGCCGCATTCGAGGAGCTCGCCGCCGCCCTTTGCCGCCAACTCCAGAACCCGCCTGGCGCCAACACGCCCAGGATCTGAAGATGCAACTGCGCCTGCAAACCCATAGGGTCGAAGCGCTGCGGCGAGTCGGACTGCAGAATCGAACAGCATTGGAGGCCTCGTGCCGAAATACGTTTTGATCGTCCACCACACGGACCGGCTCTGGGCCAACCAGGCGGCTTCGGCGGCGTCGAGGAGGATGAACAATGCCTGATGCCTTCGGTGATCGAGCCGTATTCTCTGTGGTGCTGCCCGTGACCAATGCGATGGTCGAGCCCGACATGGCCGACCTGCGTCCTAGCGGTGTCACCAACCAGACGTTCAGGTTCCCATTTCCGGGCTTGCCGGACACGGTCGAGGCGTTGATGGAGTTGCTGGGGGCCACGCTCGACACGGTGAGTTCGTGTGGGCCCGATCGGGTCGTTGTCGCCTACACGCCCGAGTACATGGCCGACGGCGTCGAGGTAACGGCGCAACTCCGGCGCTTCGTCGAGGACAGGACAGGGCTGCCAGTGACGATGGCGTCCGACGCCGTGACCGAAGCGTTGAAGGCACTCGGTGTCAAGCGGATCGGTCTCGTCACGCCCTTCCTGCCCGCAGCGAACGTCAATGTGGTGGCCTACTTCGAAGCACACGGCATCTCCGTGGTGAGTGAAGCCGGATTCTCGAGTGCTCAGAAGGGCGGTTCTTACACCGCGCTCATCAGCGAGGCAGAGGTCGGCGACGCGTTCGCCCGTGTCGATTCGCCTGACGTCGACGCACTGGTGCAGGTCGGCACGGCGCTGGCATGTGCCGGGTTCGTCGATGCACTGGAGGCGCGCCACGACAAGCCGGTCGTCGCCATCAATAACGCGACCTACTGGCTGGCGCTGCGCGAGCACGGAATCACCGACCATCTCGACGGCCACGGCGTGCTCCTCGCACGCCACTGAGCACTTCCCCGGCTCTTCTGCGCCCGTAGATCGCGCGGCGCGCCGATGGCCCTGTCGAGGCAAGGTCGGACTCGGATCGCTATCGCGAGCTCGTTGAACGTGGCGGGCACGATCAGGCCAGGGAGCGACACGGACCCCGGTGGTGTGGTGCCGGTTGCCTGAGTTGGTAGTCCATTTCGGCGCTCGTTATCCGTTGCGTGCGCCCCAGACTCGGGTAAGAGTGAGCACATGCCCATCCTCGAGCCACACCACGACCTGGCCCACGGTGTCGAAGCCGACACCGCCTGGAGCGAGTCGTACTACTTCAATGCGTACGACCCGGCCACGGACTCGGGGTTCTTCACCCGGGTCGGGGTCCGCCCCAACGAGGGGACGATGGATATCGGACTGTCGATCTGGCTCCCTGGCGCTGACCTGGCCGAGTACCGCCACCAGGTCGAATGCACGCAGATGCTCGAGGCACCCTTGGTGGTCGGCGGCGTTCGCTACGAACTGATCGAGGCCATGCAACGGTGGCGTCTGGTGGCCGATGTGGAGGCCCAAGCCAGGAAGTGTCATCCCTCCACCGACGAGCGCCGTCCGATGGCCATCGAGCTCGACGTCACCTTCGAGGGGCTCACACCGGCAGTGGGCAGCGACGGCAAGGGCGGCAGCGGGCCAGGTTCGAAGCAGTCGGGTGAGGCAGCCACGACGACCGGCAAGGGCCACTTCGAGCAGGCCGGGCGATGGACGGGCATCCTCACCGTCGATGGTGTCGCCCACACTTGGACGACGGCACGGGGAAACCGCGACCGGTCCTGGGGTCCCCGCCATTGGGGTGGGCCGCCGATGTGGCGTTGGTTCTCCATAAACATCGGTGACGGACTGCACTTCGGAGGTATCCGGCTGGGCACGGAGGCTGGGGATCTCCACCGCGGCTGGGTCAGCCATAACGGCCGGGTGACGTCCATCCGGAACTGGGGGATCCGCACCGAGTTGGCCGACGACGACCTGACGCAACGGGTCATCCACCTCGAGGTCACCGACAAGTCGGACCGGACATTCGTCCTGACCGGACGGGTCCTTCGGGTGGCCGACATCGGACGTCCCGGGGGGACAATCATCAACGAAGGACTGACTGAGTGGACCTACTGCCGCGACGATGGGACGACCGAGGTCGGCTATGGCATCGGTGAGTACCTCCATCAGGTCGACGCACAAGGGAGGCCTCGGGTCCCGGTGTCGTGAGCGACTCGGACGACGTCGCCGACCGGCTGGGTCGGGCCATCGGCGGCACGGTGACGTCGATCCGGAGGCTCTCGGGAGGCGCGTCCCGGCGCACGAGTGCGGTGGACATGGAAGATGCCGAGGGGAACGTCCGCGCCCTGATCCTGCAGCAGCAGCGAGGGGATGGACTCACCAACAGCTCCAGTGTGGCCCTCGAGGCCGCCCTCCTGCGTGCGGCCGGAGAGGCGGGTGTCCCCGTCCCTGGGGTGGTGGCGGCCGGTGAGGCCGACGGACTAGATGTCGGCTGGCTGGTGGTTGATCGGCTGGAGGGCGAATCGATCGCCCGGCGCCTGCTGCGGGACGAGGCCTATGAAGAAGCGCGGCGCAGACTCACGGCCAACGCGGCCGAGGCGCTGGCCCGCATCCACACCATCGCGCTCGATGGCCTGCCGGGGCTGCCCGGACTGCCGGCGTCGGACCCCTTGGCCCGACCGCTCGAGTTCCTGGACTTCACCGGCGAGGTGCGGCCTGTCCTGGAGCTCGCCGCCCGGTGGCTGGACGCCAACCGACCAATCGCCACAGGGCGAACGGTGGTCCATGGTGACTTCCGGATGGGGAACCTCTTGGTCGACGCGTCGGGGTTGGTCGGTGTCTTGGACTGGGAACTGGCGCACGCGGGGGACCCGGCGGAGGACTTGGGATGGCTGTCGGCCCGGGCCTGGCGGTTCGGTGGCAGTGGCGAGGTCGGAGGGTTCGGCCAGCTCGACGACCTTCTGACCCGCTACGGCGAAGCGAGCGGCCGGGTGATCGACCAGGCGACCGTTCGGTGGTGGCAGGCCTACGCCACCATGAAGTGGGCCGTCATCTGTGCCCTGCAGGCCTCAGCGCACCTCAGTGGGGCCACCCGGTCCGTCGAGCTGGCTGCCATCGGCCGTCGGGTGTGTGAGAGCGAGTGGGACCTGCTGGGACTGATGGGCATCGAGCGGCCCGAGGCCGACGACGGGCTTGTGGTGCCTTCGGACCGGTCGCACGCCCCCTCGCCGTTCGGACGACCGAGTGCTGGCGAGCTGGTCGATGCCGTGCGCGAATACGTGGTGGACAAGGTGATGGCGACGGCCGAGGGGGCAGCCCAGTTCGATGCCCGGGTGGCTGGCAACGTCCTGGCCATGGTGGCCCGGGAGATCACCTTGGGCCCGGCCATGGAGGAAGCCCACCGGGCCCGTCTGGTCGGGCTCGGGTTCGCATCGGACGCTTCGCTGGCGGCCGCCATCCGGGCCGGCCAGCTCGACGATCGACTGGTCGAAGTAGGCACGGCACTGGCTGGATCTGCTGCCGACCAGTTGCGGGTGGCCAATCCGGGCTACCTCGAACCCGCTACTGAAGGGCCGTGAGCAGCCGGCGTTCATGCCCCGGCGCATAAGGTTGCCTGAGCCCCGGCTCACCAACCCCTGAACTTCGAGGAGTCCCATGAGCCCCGCTGTCGGTCCCTATACGCCCATCGTCGCCGCCGGCCCGTGGCTGATCTGCTCGGGCCAACTGGGCCTGGCCCCAGGAACTGACGGCGGTGCGCCGGCACTGGTGGACGGCGGCACCGGGCCACAGCTGACCCAGGCCATCGCCAACGCCCAGGGCCTTCTCGAGTCCCAAGGCGGGTCACTGACCGATGTGGTCAAGTCGATGGTGTTCGCTACCGACCCGGCCGACTTCCCCGTGATCAACGAGGCTTATGTGGCTGCGTTCGGGGACCACCGCCCCGCTCGCTCCATGGTGGCGGTGTCGGCGCTGCCCATGGGGGCTGCCGTCGAGATCGAGGTCTGGGCCTACCGCGATCCGTCATAGGGGTCCAGCTACGGGGTCCAGCTACGGGGTCCAG
>JBAXCY010000076.1:0-13066 GCA_037141235.1 Acidimicrobiales bacterium
GGTGTTCGGTGTCTGGTGTTCGGTGTTCGAGTTCGAGCGAGTCGAGGGCTGGATTACCGGCTGTGTGGTCGTGCTGGTTCGTTGGGTCGGCCGGCTCGTAGGTTGGGCTGACTACATGCTTCCCCGGAGGTATCGACTCGGTGTGGGTGGGCCTTTAGGGGGTTGCTGAATAGTTGCGCAATGGGTGCAGAACGGTGGTCAGCAGATTCTTGGTCCGATGTCAGAGGCTCGCCTGATGGCATCTGACGCCACGGTTACGTGGATGTCACACCCGACGTGCACCATGCGGCCATGACATCGAAGTCGGATCGACGACTCCAGGAGGAACTGCTGTGACACACGACCCATCGACGCATGAACCAGGTGCAGACGCATCCGAGGCGATTGGAACCGGAGCACCCTCGAGGCCCATGGGTGTGGTCGTGCCGTTCATCAGCGGGCGTCGAGGACCGACTCCTGTCCGGTTTGGCGACCGCCACGATGACGGATCGGGCGACCGCCACGATGACGGATCGGGCGACCGGTCAGGCGACCGGTCAGGCGACCGGTCAGGCGACCGGTCAGGCGACGGATCAGGCGACGGATCGGGCGACGGAGCGTTCACTGTCGACTGTGCCGACTGCTCGCATCGTCTGACGTCGGTGTGCGACGACTGCATCGTGTCGTTCATCGTGGGCCGGGAACCCGAAGATGCCCTGGTGGTCGATGCTGACGAGGCCCGCGCCGTCCGGCTGCTCGAACAGGCCGGCTTGGTGCCAGGAGTGCGCCACCAACCTCGGGCCAGCGGCTTGTAGGCCTGTAGGTCGGAGATGACCCCAGGTGGTCTTCGATCTGGACGTCTGTGACGTCTGTGACGTCGCTACCCACTGGCCGTGCGACCATTGGGGCGTGCCTGGGCCCGTGGTGTATCGAACACCGACTGATGGTGACGAATCGTTGAGTCGCCTCGGCGCGGCAGCACGCCAGGTCGGGTTGGATTCCGGGTTGGCGGCCGTGGGCATCGCCTCGGCTGACATCTTCACCGAGACCCGTGAGGTCCTCCACGCCCGTCGACGAGATGGGCTGCACGGCACCATGGAGTTCACTTACCGGAACCCAGACCGATCGACCGATCCCGGTCGGATCCTCGAGGGAGCGCGCTCCCTGGTCGTGGGCGCGTGGGGGTACCGCCGGGCGGACCCGATCAGTTCGCAGGTGACTATTTCCGTCCATGGCGATCCGACTCCGACGGACACCACCTCGGGCCTTGCTCATCCGACTGGCCTGGCTCCGCACCCACCGAAGGGCACGGTGGCCCGTTACGCCCGTCACGACTACTACCGGTCGCTGCGGCGGGCCCTGGAGCGGATCGCTGATCGACTGCGGGCTGACGGTTGGCGGGCCATCGTGGTGGTTGACGACAATGCCCTGGTGGACCGGGCCGCCGCCCAGCGGGCCGGGCTCGGGTGGTTCGGCAAGAACTCGCTCCTGCTCCTGCCCGAACTGGGCTCCTGGTATGTGCTCGGCTCGGTGGTGACCGATGCTCCACTGGAGCCGTCGGCACCATCGGGTCCGTCAGAGCCGGGCGAGGGCTGCGGTAGCTGCCGGCGGTGCATCACGGCATGTCCCACCGGCGCGATCGTGGCTGACGGGGTGATCGATGCCCGCCGATGTCTGGCCTGGCTGGTCCAGGCCCCTGGAGCCATTCCCGTCGAGTTCCGCACGGCAATGGGGTCTCGGATCTACGGCTGCGACGAGTGCCAGGATGCCTGTCCGATCAACCGGGTGGCCGACCGCCGGCATCGGTCACCGGCATCCGAGCCCGGGTCAGTGGCCACCATCGACCTCCTCGATCTGCTGGTGGCCACCGACGATGAGCTCATAGATGCCCACGGGCGTTGGTATATCGCGAAGCGCGACCCCCGCTACCTCCGGCGCAACGCCCTCGTGGCACTGGGCAATGTCGGCGACCGACGTGATCCGGAGACGTTGGCTACTCTCGACCGCTGGGCCGACGGGGACGACGAGTTGCTGGCCGAGCATGCCCGGTGGGCGCGTGACCAGCTGGGTCGACTCGACGGTGCGAGTCCCGTAGGAACCGAGGCCGGAACCGAGGCCGGAACCGGGGCCGGAGCCGGAGCCGAGGCCGGAGCCGGACCGGGAGCAGGAGCCGGACCGGGAGCAGGAGCGACCCGATGACTCATCTCCTGGTCACCAATGACTTTCCCCCCAAGGTGGGTGGCATCCAGGTCTACCTGTGGGAACTGTGGCGGCGCCTGGACCCCAGTGCATTTGCCGTCCTCACCGCCGCATCACATCCAGATGCCACTACCTTCGACGCCGAGCAGGCTGATCGGGGCATCCGCATCGAACGGGTACCCGCCAAGGTCCTCTTACCTACCCCAATGCTGGTTCGACGGATCCGCGAGATGGCCGAGCGGGTTGGTGCCGACCTGGTGCTGCTCGATCCGGCGTTTCCGCTTGGCCTCATAGGTCCACGCCTCGGCATGCCTTATGGCGTCATCCTGCACGGTGCCGAGGTGGCGATCCCTGGCCGTATGCCGGTCAGCCGCTCCCTGATGGCTCACGTCATCCGAGGATCGTCCATTGTGGTGTCGGCTGGGGGCTACCCGGCGGCCGAGGCCCGCCGAGCCGTGCGAGGCCGGGGAATGCCCCCGGTAGTGGAGATCCCGCCTGGTGTCGACCTGGACCGGTTCGCCCCGATGGATGCGCCCCAGCGAGCCCGAGCCCGGGCTGACTTGGGCTTACCTGGTGCGGGGCCGCTGGTGGTCAGTGTCAGCAGGCTGGTCCCGCGCAAGGGCATGCAGGTGCTGGTCGATGCCGCCGCCACACTGGCGGACTCGTACCCTGACCTCACGGTGGTGATCGCGGGTCGGGGACGGGACGCAGAGCGACTGGCGGCCCGGGTGTCCAAGACCGGTGCCCCCGTGCGTTTGACGGGCGGGGTGTCCGACGCGGATCTTCCCCGACTGGTGGGCGCAGCTGATGTATTCGCCATGCTGTGTCGTAATCGCTGGCTGGGCCTGGAACAAGAGGGGTTCGGCATCGTCTTCTTGGAGGCCGCCGCCGCCGGCGTGCCCCAGGTAGCCGGGGCATCAGGTGGTGCCGGCGAGGCCGTCGAGGACGGGGTGACGGGGGTGCTGGTTCGGCGCCCCACCGAGGCCACCGACGTGGCTCGGGCCATTGCCGGACTGCTGGACGACCCAGTTCGACGGGCTCGGATGGGGGAGGCGGCACGTGGCCGGGCCGAGGCATCCTTCGACTACGACCTGCTCGCATCTAGGCTGGCCAAGTCGCTCGGCGATATGACGTGATGAGTCCTGGGTGGACTCACGTAGACGAGATCAGTAGGAGGATGGGCCGTGTCGGAACAAGCCACTGAGAAGATGGTGGTGTCGGCGAGTCCGGCCCGCTGCTTCGAGGTCAGTGCCGATATCGCCAGCTACCCGTCGTGGGCCGCCGACATCAAGGCGGTCACCATCGACGAACGCGATGCGCAAGGCCGTCCCAGCTTGGTGACGTTCCGGGCTGCCGCCTTCGGCCGCAGCACCAGCTACACCCTGGCCTATGACTACTCCGAGGCCCCTGGTGCCTTGGCGTGGGTCCAGACTGCAGGTGACATCACCAACAAGCTCGACGGACGCTATGTATTCGTGCCTTCGTCTGATGACGGCACGGAGGTCACCTATCACCTCGAGGCCGAGTTGAAGGTGCCGCTGCCGGGGTTCATCAAGATGCGAGCCCAGAGCCGCATCATGTCGATCGCACTGCGCGATCTGAAGGCACAGGTCGAGTCCGCTTCATGACCGACACCGGCGGCGGGCGCCTCCGTTGATGGGGAGCGAACCAAGGGTGGGGCTAGGACGATGGGTGGGGCTATGAAGGTCGGTATCACCCTGCCGCAGTTCCGCGACGAGGCCGACACCGCCCTGGCTGCCGCTCGCCGGGCCGAAGTGCTTGGCATCGACGGCGTCTTCTGCTTCGACCATCTGTGGCCGATGGGCCAGCCCGGCCGGCCAGCACTCTCGTCGGGACCGCTGTTGGGTGCACTGGCTGCATCCACCTCGACCATCGCCCTGGGCACCCTTGTAGCCCGCATCGGCATGGTGCCCGATGACGTCCTCGTCGAGGTGCTGTGCGGAGTCGACTCGATCAGTAACGGCCGGTGCATCGCTGGCATCGGAACCGGGGACAAGTTGAGCCGGGCCGAAAACGAGGCCTACGGAATCCCTTTTGATTCAGCCGAGATGCGTCGGGGCCGGCTCGGCACCGTGGCTGCAGCCGTCTCGTCAGCCGGGATCCAGGTATGGCTCGGCGGCGGTCGCCCCGAGATGGTGGAACTGGCCCGAGCCACTGGGGCTGCCGTCAACGTGTGGCAGGTCGGCACCGACCGGGTTGCCGGCCTGGCCGACCAGGGAGTAGAGGTCACCTGGGGCGGACCGGCCGGTGACTCCCTCGAGGAGGCGACAGCCACGCTCAGGTCAGTAGCGGACGCCGGAGCGACCTGGGCGGTGTGCGCCTGGCCGCAGTCGCTCGAGGTAATCGCCGAGGCGGCGGCCGCCGTTCGATAGATGCTCGCCTGGGTCGAGTGATGCCAGGCGTGGGCGATGCCTCGGACGACGGTTCGACGGTTCGACGGTGCTCGGGTCGGCGGTATTGTGGGGTATGGATTTCCGCCGGATCAACGGGTTGCCGCCGTACGTGTTCACCACCATGAACGAGCTAAAGGCGTCTGCTCGACACGACGGGCGTGACGTCATCGACATGGGCTTCGGCAATCCCGACCTGCCCTCACCCGATGTCGCCGTCGAGAAGTTGGCCGAGGCGGCCCGCAACCCGCGCAACCATCGCTACTCGGCCAGCCGTGGCATCCCCAAGATCCGCCAGGCCATCTGCGATCTCTATCTGCGCAAGTTCGACGTGGAGCTCGACCCCGATACCGAGGTGGTCACCACCATCGGCGCCAAGGAGGGGCTTTCGCATCTCATGTGGGTGCTGGTGGGCCCTGGTGACACCGCCCTGGTGCCGTCGCCGTCGTATCCGATCCATATCTACGCACCGCTGTTTGCTGGGGCCGACATCCGCCATGTCCGGCTCGATACGGCCAAGGGCGAGGGAGTCGAAGGTGCCGCAGGGGGTGCGGCCTTCTTCGACAACCTGATGGAAGCGTGGGAGTCCGCCTGGCCCAAGCCCCGGGTGGTGGTGCTGTCGTTTCCGCACAACCCCACCACGGAGTGTGTCGACCTGGCCTGGATGACCCGGATCGTGGAGTTCGCCAAGGAGCACGAGATCATCCTGGTCCACGACTTCGCCTACGCCGATATCGCCTTCGACGGCTACGAGCCGCCATCGATCCTGCAGGTGCCCGGTGCCAAAGATGTCGCCGTCGAGCTCTACACCATGACCAAATCGTTCTCGATGGCCGGGTGGCGGGTCGGCTTCATGGTCGGCAATCCCGAGATCGTGGCCGCCCTCACCAAGCTCAAGAGCTACCTCGACTACGGCACGTTCCAGCCCATCCAGATCGCCGCCATCGTGGCCATGAACGAGGCCCCCGACTACCCGAAAGAGATCAACGCCATCTACCAGTCGCGCCGGGACTCGCTGTGTGATGGGCTCAACCGGATCGGATGGGAAGTCACCCCGCCGCGAGGGACCATGTTCGTGTGGGCGCCTATTCCCGAGCCGTACCAGGAGATGGGGTCGCTCGACTTCGCCAAGTTCCTGATCGAAGAGGCCGATGTGGCCACGTCGCCCGGGGTCGGTTTCGGCCCAGGTGGGGACGGGCATGTGCGGTTCGCCCTCATCGAAAACGAGCAGCGGGTCGGCCAGGGAATACGCAGCCTGCGCAAGGCTCTGACCCGGTTGCACTGACGCTGGCCGCCTGAGGGCGACGGCTCAGCGGTTTCTCGGCGACAGCCCTTGACGGGTCAGCGGTCAGTCGAGACGATCTCCGAGGCGCCGAACGATGCCCGCATGTGGGCAGCCGACGACGAGAACAGCGCCCGCTTCGGCATCCCCAAGCTGCGCAGTTCGTCGGCCATGGGATGGTCCCCGAGGATCAACGTGGCACCTCCGGGCCGACCGGTCACCCCCTCGGACGAAGTCGTCCACTCCGTCTTGCGCAGTATGCCGTCACGGAACGAGTAGCTCGGTGGAGCCTGGGCCGGCAGTTTGATCGGTCCGCCGGCCGCCATAGTCAGGGTCAGGACGTGCACGCCATCGTCGACCAGGCGCACGGTGGTGCCGGTACCTGATCGTGACTTGCCCTGGACGGGCTCGTCGATGTCGATGGTGGTGATCCACTTGGGAAAGCCCCACACGTCCCGGCCGGCCGCACAGGTGAACTCCTGGTCGACCGGGAGCCGGTGGATGTAGGCGCCGATGGCGCCAGTAGCGAACTCTCGGATCCGCTGCGTGGTGGTGGCACCGCGGGGAGCATCGTGGCGGCGGGTGACGAAGCTGACGGCTACCTCGTGGTAGGCGTCGAGGTCCGTGTCGTCGTAGCGACACACGGCCAGAGCCATCAGGGCCTTGCCGGGCAGAGGCCCGGTGACCTCGAGCCCCGTCGGGTCCACAATCCGTTGTGCGGCGGCCGCCGGCACTAGATACTGCACGCCCCACTGGGCTGCCTTGCGCACTTCGACCGGGAGGGTGATGACCCTCCCGAGTACGTCGAAGGGGCCGTCTGACTGGTCGGATGGGGTCATCAGTGCAGTACAGCACATGCACGGTTACCGTTCACCCGTGGCCTACTGGATCATGAAGGCGATCATCAGCCCGTTCTTGTACCTGCTTTGGCGGGTGCGGGTGGAGGGCCGCGAGCACATCCCCGTCGATGGTGCGGTGATCCTGGCCGCCAACCACCAGTCGTTCTGCGACTCGTTCTTCCTCCCCCTCGTGGTCAAGCGCCGGGTGACCTATGTGGCCAAAGCGGAGTACTTCGATAGTTGGAAGACGGCCTGGTTCTTTCGGGCGGCCGGCCAGATCCCGATGAACCGCAGTGGGGGTGATGCATCGCAGCGAGCCCTCGACACCGCAACAGAGGTCCTCGGGGGCAGAGGCGTCCTGGCTATCTATCCCGAGGGCACTCGGTCTCCGGATATCCGGCTGCACAAGGGAAAGACCGGGGTGGCTCGCCTTTCCCTCAGCGGCAACGTGCCGATCGTCCCGGTGGGGATCCTGGGCACCCGACGGGTCCAGCCCCCGGGAAGCATGCTCATGCACCCGTTCCACCGGGTGACGATCCGGTTCGGTCCACCCGTCATGTACGTGCAGGCAGGGGTGATGGTCACGACCGGCCAGACGGTCACGACCGGCCAGAGGGGCTCTGCCGGTGAAGTTCGGGGCGATGCCGACCAGGACGAACTGCGGGCCCTGACCGATGCATTGATGGAGTCGATCGCTGGACTATCCGGCCAGGAGTACATCGATGAGTACGCCAGTCGGAAGCAGCCGTCGCCTGGGGCAGACTCTGCGGGTGAGGTACCGCCGGCGGCGGGTCCAAACTCGTAACCGGCACGAAATCGTGCCGACACAATGCCGCCATAGCCTGAGTGGGTGCCGAACTACCTGATCCGAGTCCAACTTCCCGACCGACCTGGGGCCCTCGGGGCCGTGGCTAGCCGCATCGGGGCAGTAGGGGGTGACGTCGTCTCCATCGACATCCTTCAGCGCGATAACGGGGTCGTGGTCGACGAACTCGGTGTTGGCTTGGCCGGTGACCATCTGCTGGACCTCTTACGCGAGGAGATCCTCGAGGTCGACGGGGTCACCATCGAGACCCTTCGAGCCGTGGAAGGGCCGCTCCCGGACCGCCACGGTGAACTGCTCGACATCGCCACCGACCTGTTCGTCCAAGAGTCACCCACCACTCTCCTAGATCGGTTGGCTGACCGGGTGTGCCGCAGTTTGGCGGCCGACTTCGCCGCCGTCATCGACGCCGACACCAGCCGCGTGATGGCTGCCCACGGAGCGGCTCCCGGCGACGAGGAGCTGCGGACCATGGCGCTGTGGGCGGTGGCGCCACTGTCGCCTCAACTGGGGGCCGACGAACGCGGCGACGAGTCTCCGGACCAGAGCCCCACCGTGGCTGCAGCCGAGTTGGTCCGGGCCGGGGTGGTGCTGGTGGTGGGCCGGGCTGCTCCCGTGTTCCGGACCCGTGAGCGGCAGTGGATCGCCATCATGGCCGAGTTGGCCGATCACGGGTGGCGGGCACTGGCCTGATGCACCCCTGATTCGATAGGGGGCTTCGATAGGGCGATTCGATCGGGCGATTCGATAGGGGGCTCTGCTGACTGCGGGGGCCACTGAATGGGCCTAGATCGGTCAGGTGTCTGCGCCCGTGACCCAACCCCGTGACCGTGACAGCGCCCGCGTCCACACCAGATGGGCGGCCTCGGCCTCGGATTCGTCGGCTAGGGGTGCGAACGAGGCCTCGGCTGTCCATAGTGCCGTGAGGTCGTCGAGAGATCCCCACACCCCTTCGGCCAGCCCGGCCATAGTGGCTGCCCCCAGGGCGGTCGTCTCCACCGACTGGGGACGGACCACGTCGATCCGGGCCTGATCGGCCAGGTGCTGCAGCAGTAGCCCCATCACAGAAGCCCCGCCGTCGACCCTCACCACTGATGGCGCCGTGCCGGTAGCGGCCATGGCCTCCAGCACGTCTCGGACCTGGAAGCCCATGGCTTCGATCATGGCTCGGGCCAAGTGGGCCCGCCCGATGCCACGACTGAGCCCGGTGATGGTGCCCCGGGCCCCAGGGTCCCAGTGCGGGCTGCCGAGCCCGGTGAAGGCGGGGACGAGCGTGACCCCTTCGGATGAGTCGACGGTGCGAGCCAACGGCTCGAGGTCCGAGGACTGCTCGATGATGCCCAGCCCGTCGCGCAGCCACTGCACGCCGGCACCAGCTACGAACACCGAGCCCTCGACGGCGTAGGCCAGGGAGCTTCGACCATCCCTCGGGCCGCCGTCGGCTCCGATGGCGACGTCGCCGTCGGTGCCCAGATCCCAGGCCAGCGTGGTCAACAGACCATCGACCGGAGCCGGGCAGGTGCCCCCGACGTTCATCAAGATGAAGCTGCCGGTGCCGAAGGTGGCCTTGGTCATGCCCCGATCGAAGCAGGCTTGTCCGAACAGTGCCGAGTTCTGGTCGCCGATCATGGCGCTGACCGGTACCCCGGCCAAGGGGGACGATCCACCGAGCACGTCGGGTGCGACCTTGCCGAACCGGCCGCAGGAGGGCTGCACGTCGGGGAGTACCGAAGCCGGTATGTCGAACAAGGCACAGAGGTCGTCCGACCACCGTCGCACCACGATGTCGAAGAGCATGGTGCGCGAGGCGTTGGTGACGTCGGTGGCGAACACTCCGCCGTCTACCCCCCCGGTCAGGTTCCACAGCACCCATGCGTCCACGGTGGACAGGGCCAGGTCCGGCCCGACCGGCACGCCACCGTCTTCGAGGAGCCACTGCATCTTGGACGCCGAGAAGTACGGGTCGAGGACCAGACCGGTCTGCTCGCGTACCAGAGGCAGATGGCCGGCTTCGTGCAGGGCGGTACACCGCTCGGCGGTGCGGCGGTCCTGCCACACCAGCGCATGGTGGAGTGGCCTGCCGGTGGAGCGGTCCCAGGCCACGACGGTCTCGCGCTGGTTGGTGATCCCGATGGAGCGGGCCACCCGGCCGGAATCGTCGAGCCGTCCTGCCACCTCGGACAGGGTGTGGCGTACCGTCCGCCAGATCTCGTCGGCATCGTGCTCGACCCACCCAGGCCGAGGGAAGAACTGGGTCAGCTCCTGGTAGGCGATGTCCACCACCCGGGCCTGCTCGTCGACGACCAGGGCACGCACCCCGGTGGTGCCGGCATCGATGGCGATACTTACTGGAGTTCGGGAGGCCACAGAGGGGACTGTAGCGAGTCGAGAGCGGGGGAGTGGAGCCTTCACAGCCCCGGAATTGCGCTCGCGCTCAGCAATATTTTGCAAACCTTCGCGAACGCCCTCCGAACAGGGATTTCATCAACCAGATTGCCACGGAACTGCTCGAGGTTCATTGACAAGGGCGTAACTACACTGCTGTAATAGACCCACTATCTCGTACCTCGGGGGAGGGTCAACCACAACATATTGTGTCTACATCGGAATTCATGGTCATCTAGGCCGGTTACGATGGTGACAGGCCCGAGCGGTCGGGCAGGGTGGAACTACCGGACTATCCGGCGGTTCCAGACCTGTGGATGGGGCAGATGTACCGCTCAGGCAGGCAATCGGCACCACATTTGGTGGTCGTTCCTCGAATCGGGAAGTACCAACACAGCAACAGCACGCACTAGCAACGCCACGCACCGCACCAAAGACGAAGAAAGAAAGAGGTCCACCCATGGCCATCGCACCCCAGCGAGTCGGCATCGGCATCCGCCGCCACTTCACCAGCGCAGACACCCACCCTTACGACCAGGTCGTCTGGGAACGACGCGATGCCAGGATCACCAACTACCGCGACGGTTCGGTTGCCTTCGAACAACTCGGGGTCGAGGTTCCGCAGAGCTGGAGCCTGAATGCCACCAACATCCTTTCGCAGAAGTACTTCCGGGGGACCCCGGGCACGAGTGAGCGCGAATGGTCGCTGCGCCAGGTAGCTGACCGGGTGGTCGACACCATCACGGCGTGGGGCATCAAGGACGGCTACTTCGTCGACGACGAAGAGGCTGACGCCTTCCAGGCTGAGCTCAAGCATCTGATCGTCCACCAGATGGCGGCGTTCAACTCGCCGGTCTGGTTCAACATCGGCGTGGCCGGAGTGCCCCAGCAGGGTTCGGCCTGCTTCATCCTGGCCGTCGAGGACACCATGGACTCCATCCTCAACTGGTACACCGAAGAGGGTGTGATCTTCAAGGGCGGCTCCGGTGCGGGCGTCAACCTGTCGCGCATCCGCTCTTCCAAGGAATTCCTGAAGGGCGGCGGCACCGCCTCGGGCCCGGTCAGCTTCATGCGCGGTGCTGACTCGTCGGCTGGAACCATCAAGTCGGGTGGGAAGACCCGACGGGCCGCCAAGATGGTCATCTTGGATGCCGACCATCCGGACATCGAAGACTTCATCTGGTGCAAGGCCATCGAGGAGCGTAAGGCGCGCGTGTTGCGCGACGCAGGGTTCGACATGGACCTCGACGGCAAGGACGCCATCAGCCTGCAATACCAGAACGCCAACAACTCGGTCCGGGTGACCGACGAGTTCATGCAGGCCGTCGTTGACGGCACCGACTGGAACCTCGTCACCCGTGGTGACGAGGCCGACGTGGTGCGCACCGTGCCCGCCCGCGAACTGTTCCGCCAGTTCGCCCAGGCCGCCTGGGAGTGTGCTGACCCCGGCATGCAGTTCGACACCACCATCAATAAGTGGCACACCGCTTCCAACACCGGCCGGATCAACGGATCCAACCCCTGTTCGGAGTACATGCACCTCGATAACTCGGCGTGCAACCTGGCCAGCCTCAACCTGATGAAGTACCTGCGCGACGACCTGTCCTTCGACGTCGAGGGCTTCCGCTCGTCGGTCGAGGTCATCTTCACCGCCCAGGAGATCATCGTGGGCAATGCCGACTATCCGACGGACATGATCGCCGAGAACTCGCGGCGCTTCCGCGAGCTCGGCATCGGATACGCCAACATCGGCGCTCTGCTCATGGCCCAGGGACTGCCTTACGACTCCGACCAGGGCCGGGCATGGGCCGGTGCCATCACTGCACTCATGACCGGGCACGCGTATGCCACCTCAGCCCGCACGGCGGCTCGCATGGGACCGTTCGCCGGCTACCACGAGAACGTGGAGCCGATGAACAACGTCCTGAAGATGCACCGCGATGCGGTGGCCGGCATCGACGAGGAGCAGGTCCCGACGGAGTTGCTGTCCGCCGCCCAAGAGGCGTGGGACCTCGCCGTCGAGCTCGGTGAGCAGTTCGGTGTGCGCAACTCGCAGGCTTCGGTGTTGGCCCCGACCGGGACCATCGGCCTGCTCATGGACTGTGATACCACCGGCGTCGAACCCGACCTCGGACTGGTCAAGACCAAGAAGTTGGTCGGCGGCGGCACCATGTCGATCGTCAACCAGACGGTGCCTCGTGCACTGACCCGCTTGGGTTACTCACCCGACCAGGTCGACGAGATCATTGCCTACATCGACCTGAACAAGACGATCGTCGGAGCTCCCTATCTGGCTGCTGAGCACCTGCCGGTGTTTGCCTGCTCCATGGGTGACAACACCATCCACTACCTCGGTCACGTGCGCATGATGGGTGCGGTCCAGCCCTTCATCTCGGGTGCCATCTCCAAGACGGTGAATCTGCCTGAGGACGTCAGCGTCGAAGACGTGGAGCAGCTGCACATCGATGCCTGGAACCTGGGCATCAAGGCGGTCGCCGTGTACCGCGACAACTGCAAGGTGGGCCAGCCGCTGTCGACCACCAAGAAGGATGGCGCTGAGGACGACGACGTGATCGAGCCGGCTGGCTCGGATGCCTCGGATGCCGAGGCCCATGCCCGCGACCTCAGTGCGAAGATCGCCGAGCTCGAGTCCGCACTGGTCCACGAGCAGGCCCGCATGCAGGACACCGTGTTGGTCGGCGCGGTGCGCGAGCGCCTGCCTCGTCGCCGCAAGTCGTCGACGTTCTCCTTCCGGGTGGCCGACTGTGAGGGCTACGTCACCGTCGGCGAGTACGAGGATGGGCGTCCGGGCGAGGTGTTCATGAAGGTGTCGAAGCAGGGGTCCACCCTGGCCGGCATCATGGACGCCTTCTCCATCTCGGTGAGCCTTGGGCTTCAGCACGGGGTGCCGCTGTCGACCTACGTCCGCAAGTACGCCAACATGCGGTTCGAGCCGGCTGGCATCACCGACGATGCCGACCTCCGGATCGCCACCAGCCTGGTCGACTACATCTTCCGTCGCCTCGCTGTGGACTATCTGCCCTTCGACGAGCGGGCCGATCTTGGCATCCTCTCTACGTCGGAGCGGATGCAGCCCACGCTGCCCGGCGTCGAGGAGACGGCGACGCCGTCGTCCAGTGTGGTCGAG
>JBAXCY010000077.1:0-12921 GCA_037141235.1 Acidimicrobiales bacterium
GTACGTTGCCCAGGCTGACCAGCAGCAGGCCGTCGCGGAACAGGTCGTATCCAGCGATGGCCACGTTGTCGGTCGATGCCGTCCACTTGGTCGTCACCGACGTGGTGCTAGCGGCGGTGGCGGTCAGACCGGTCGGCAGTGTTGGCGCGGTGGTGTCGACGACCCAGGTGAATGTGGCTGGGGTCGGGTCGATAACCGCATTGGCGGTGGCGTAGACGGTGAAGGTGTGGCTTCCGCCGGCCAGTGCGGTGAGCGCTTTGGGGCTGGTACACGCAGCGGCGGCGGCGGTGTCGAGCTTGCAGGTGAAGGTGGCCGGGTTGACGGTCGAGGTGAAGCTGAACGATGCGCTGGTGCTGGCGGTGGGTGTGGTCGGTGATGCCGTGATGGTCGTGTCCGGAGTGGGGAACGGCGTGGTGACCGACACCGCCGTGGTCAGGGCCGAAGTGTTGCCCACCGTGTCCCGGGAGCGCACGGCGTAGGTGTGGGTGCTGCCGGCCACCACAGCGTTGTCGGTGGAGGTGAGTACGTTGCCCAGGCTGACCAGCAGCAGGCCGTCGCGGAACAGGTCGTATCCAGCAATGGCCACGTTGTCAGTCGATGCCGTCCACTTGGTCGTCACCGAGGTCGAGCTCGCCGCGGTGGCGGTCAGACCCGTCGGCAGTGTTGGGGCGGTGGTGTCGACGACCCAGGTAGCAGTGGCCGGCGAGTTGTCGACTGCCCCAGCGGCAGTGGCATAGACGGAGAAGGTATGGCTACCGGCAGCCAGGCCGCTGTAGGCCTTCGGGGTGGTGCAGGCAGCAGCTGCGGCAGTGTCGAGCTTGCAGGTGAAGGTGGAGCCGCTAATGGTCGAGGTGAAGGAGAAGGTGGCACTGGTGCTGTTGGTGGGTGTGGCTGGTCCAGCCGTGATGGTGGTGTTGGGTGCAGGTGCGGGCGCTGCGAACGCAGGCGTCTTCCCGAGTGCAGGGGCAAGGACGGCAGAGACCATGACCACCATGACCAGACATATGGCTCTGCCACCTACAAGTCCGCCGCTTCGCTTCCTGCCCATCAATCGCCTGCCCTTCAACTTCACACGCCCCTGCATCCCGCAATCCCCGGTCGCCGATCTGTCCGGTCGACACACGCACCTGCGAGTCCCGACAGTTCCGCCGTCGGATTCCCGAACCAGCCATGGCCCGCTAACTGGGAAAACTGCCCTTCACTGAAGAGTCAAGACGCGCCGCCAGGCGTGGTCAAATAATTCCCCAATTTGCAATCAATTCCACACGGACAGCGAATACTTGACCGCGAATAGTGACCAAAATCGACGAAAGAGTGGAAGCCCAGAAATCACTCCGTCCGGGCTCAGTGGGCCGGAATATCGTTGTGCAGGATGTCGATGTAGCTCCCATATCCAGAGGTACTCGACCACTCCTGGGCCGACTCCACCGCCGTGCCCTCACCCCACTCGTTGAACGTAGTGACGAGCTGCAGCGGTTCACCCGACGCCACCATGGCTTGTACGCCGGTGTTCCAGGCCGCCAAGTCGCGGGCCAGCCTGACCTTCTTCTGGTTCGCCTTGTGGAACCCGGGTGAGACGGCGAAGGCGTACCCGGGCTGATGGTCGGTGGCCGAGGACGGCGCGTACTGGTGCCAGGAGCTTGGTTGTGCCGAGCAGGAGGTATAGCCGGCGAACACCTTGAGGACGGTATAGAAGCCCTCGGTCACGTTGGCCTGCTGCCAGCGAATGGCCGTAGGGCACCTGTCGGACCTGCTGGCGTAGACGAAGAGGACCGGCTTGCCTCCGATGGTGAGGTAACTCGGGTCGGAGGTGTAGTGGGCCTTGATGTAGGCCAGGTCGCTCTGGATCTGAGCCACAGACGGTTTTCCGTAGCCTTCGGGCTCGTAGTAGAGGGCCCACTTGAACCCGGTTCCGGCGGCCGCGGCCAGATCCATCGGAACGGCAAGGTCCGTCTGGGATCCTTGGCCCCACCACGAGATGATCCCGGCATCGAGGTGGCCGTACTGCATGGCCGCGATCTGATGGGCGACCACCGCGGTGTCGGTCGACGAGTAATACCCGTCGCTCGGGTGGTAGCGCGTGAAGGGGTTCATCCTCTGCTGGTTCCATCCGCCCGGAAACCACGGGTAGTAGAACGAGGCGCGTACGACTGGTGTGGTGGCCTGCGCCGGTGCGGACATGCCGGCCGAGATACCTGTCGCCGTCGCCACACACAGCCCGGTCGCGGCCACTACCGCCCACCGTCGTGCCGATCGACCAAAGCCCCAGCCCCTGCAGTCAGACCGGATGCCACCCCAGGATGCATACATAGTTGCTGCCTAGCAGCAGGTCCGCGTAGGTGCTCGGGCCTCTGGGTGGATGCCACGCACAGTGACATCTGCTGCCCGTGCCGACTCCCTCGGCGGCCACGCTGGGTCACCATCTTCACCCCGGCGCTCCGGGGCGCACCCGGGACGCTCGACCAGTCCCGCGCAACTCCGGAACTCCAGGTTGTACTCAGAAGAGACAAATCTGCTCAAGGTCCGGCCCTCAAGTGCCGAAAGGGCATCGAGGAGCAGGGGCAGGCACCGGGCCGCATCCTGAGCGGAGGATAGGGGCCATGGAACGGATCACTCGGGTGACAGGTGCAATGAGGCTGGTCCTCGTGACCGTGCTGCTACTAGCCGCTGCACTGTTCGGCGGGCTTCGGGCCGCTGGAACACCAGCGGCCCCGCACGCCACGCTGACCAGCACGGCGACGACTACGTCGCCGACTCCGCCACCGATGTACGCCTACTACTACCTGTGGTGGAGTTCGTACCACTGGAAGACCACGCTTGGACCCAACTTCCCCTTCAACCAGTCTCCCCTGCCACTGCCAGCAACCCTGGACTCCGCTGGCTGCAGCGCCACCAGCCTCTATAGCGGAAACATCGAGACCGACACCCCGGCCACCATCTTCACCCAGGACGACGTCGCCCAGATCACCTACGACGTCCAGAGCGCCATCGCCGCCGGGCTCACCGGGTTCGCCGTGGACTGGAAGGGCACGGGGTTGACCGGCCAGACACCGAAGTCGAACGCTCAGAACAATCGACTCGACATGCTGATCCATGCCGTCGACCAGGCCCAGGCCGCTGGGCAGAACTTCCATCTGTGGCTGTCCTACGAAGCGTCGGCCACTCCTCTGACCCAGGCCCAGGTCACCGCGGACCTGTCCTTTCTGACCACCCAGTATGGAAGTGACCCGGCGTTCGACCGGAGCAATGGCGGCAAGCCGGCCTTCATCTGGGTCGGGTCCTACAAGTACACGCTCCCGGTGATCGCTGCAGTCAGCACCCAGTTCCGGCCGAACTGGTACTTCGTGGGCGGCTACCAGTGGAACTCGTGGAGTGTCTCGGTCGCCCCCTACTTCGACGCCGACAGCCCGTACTGGTCCAGTCAGGATCCGGTGGCCAACCCCCAGAGCTTCAGCCAGCTGGCTGGCCTGGCGGCCACACTCCGGTCCCAAGGCAAGGCCTACTTTGCCCCACTAGCCCCCGGGTTCAACCGGCAGCTCAACGGCAGCCCGACCTGTGTGCCACGGAACAACGGGGCCACCCTGAAAGCCCTATATGCCGGCAATGCCAAGGCGAATCCGCAGGGCTGGCTCCTCATCTCGTGGAACGAGATCACCGAGGGGACCTACATGACCCCCCAACTGCAGCGCTACGGCGGTACCTATGGTGGACCTAACGGACTGCTGCACGACCTGATCCAGGGGATGTCATCGTCCACCGGTTCCACTGCCCCACCACCGACGACCAGCACTACGACGGCACCGCCGGCCACGACTACGACCACCACGGCCCCTGTGCCGCCGACTACGTTGCCGCCGACCACCACGACCACTGTGCCGCCCTTGGGCACCGCACCCACGCTCGTCCAGAGTGCCGGGGCCACCGAGACAGCCCCGTCGCCGTTGCTGACCGCCAGTTTTCCGGTGGCCACCGTCCCCGGTCACCTGCTGGTCCTGTCGGCCAGTGCCTACACCGGCACCACCAACACCATCACCTCGGTCACCGACTCGGCCGGTGGGACGTGGACCAAGATCGGTAGCTACCGCCTCTCGGGTCACTACTCCGATGGTGAGCAGTGGTACTCGGCCAACGCCGGGGCAGTGACGTCGGTCACCGCCCACACCGCATCGGCCAGCACCATGGTCCTCTCGGTCCAGGAGTTCTCGGGGGTGGCAACCACCAATCCACTCGATGTCTCGGTCGGCACGTCCAACACCGGCGCCTCTGCCAACTCAGGCAGTGCGGCGGCATCCACCGGTGAGCTCGTGATCGGGTTCATGGCGGGACATGCCACCACCCAAGCCATGTCAGTGACCTCTACTGGCTATACCCTCCAACCTCAACTGACGTCGACCGGAGACGCCGTGTCGCTGCTCACCGGCTACCGGGTAGCTGGAGCAAGCGGGGCGCAGAGCATGGCCGGGGGCTTCCCTTCATCCATGTACTGGGCTGCCGGCGTGGTGGTCTTCCACTCCGCCCACTGATGCGGGAGCGTCAATAGCGGCGGCCGTCGATAGGCAGCATCTCCGTGGTGGTCTATGTCAAGGTGGCACTGCACCTAGAGCGCTACGGAGGAGCATCGATGACGACTGCCCCAGGGGTGGACGGCACTACTACCGGGGGCGCCATCGCGCTCGGGGTACTGAAGCGCCAGGTGACGCTGATCCCACTGGTCGGCCTCATCTACTTCAGTGTCTCGGGAGGTCCCTACGGCCTCGAAAACGCCATCTCGAGCTCGGGTCCGGGAATGGCCATGGTGCTAATCATCGTGGTCCCGATCATCTTCGCCATCCCGTGCGCGCTCATGAACGCCGAGTTGGGATCCGCCATCCCCCTCGAAGGTGGCTACTACTACTGGGTCAAGGTGGCACTGGGGAGTTTCTGGGCGTTCGTCGAAGGGCTCAGTTCCTGGTTCACCTCCTTCCTGGACACCGCCCTCTACCCAGTGCTCTTCGTCGACTACCTGGCCACCTGGTTCCCCGGGGTGGCGCGGGGCCAGCACGTTGCGTTCAGCGCCTTCAACGGCGACTTCTCTCTCGACCTGCACTGGGTCATCACCTTGGCATTCATGATCCCGTTGGCCTATCTCAACGCTCGGGGAGCAAAAGTTGTGGGCGAGACCTCCACGGTCCTCACCGTGGTCATCCTGGCCCCGTTCGTCGTGCTCACGGGCCTCGGCATGTGGAAGTTGCTGACCGAGCCAGCCATCAACCCCCTCCACCCCTTCGTCCTCCACGGCCAGTCCACGTTCGGTGCCTTCAGCGCCGGACTGGCCGTCGTCATCTGGAACTACGTCGGGTTCGACTCGATCACCACCGCTAGTGCCGAGATCGACCGGCCCAAGCGGAACTACCCGCTGGCCCTGGCCATCTGCATCCCGCTCATCGTGGTGTCCTACCTCCTCCCCATGCTGGCATCGCTCGCCTCGGGCCTGCACCACCACGATCCGTCGCTATGGACCGACGGTGACTTCGCCCTGGCCGGCCAACTGCTGGGTGGGACGTGGCTGAAGGGCTGCATCGTCGTCGGGGCGATGTTCGCTCAGATCGGCCTGTTCTCGTCGTTGCTCATGTCCGGCTCGCGTATCCCCGCCGTCCTGGCCGCTGATCGGTACCTTCCCTCCGCACTGGCCCGCACCAGCCCCCGATACGGCACCCCGGTGGTGGCCATCGTGGTCAGCTGCATCATGTTCGCCATCTTCTGCGCCCTCGACTTCATCACTCTGCTGGATGCGGACATCGTGCTGAGCGTGGGCGGACTCCTCCTTGAGTTCGTGGCCTTCTTGGTGCTGCGGGCCAAGTACCCGCAGATGGACCGCCCCTTCCGGGTGCCCGGAGGCTGGTTCGGGGCCATCCTCATCACCTTGCTGCCCGTGGCCGTGGCCGCCGCCATGCTGTGGAGCACGCTGCAGAACGAAGCTGGCGCTTTCTGGATCGGTGCCATCGGATTCGCCCTGGCCGCCCTCCTCTACTTGCCAGCCAATCGGTGGATCAAGGCGGGCGGGCCGGACGCCGTGGTGGACATCGGGACCGTAGACCTTGGCCCTGGGGTGGACGTCGCCATGGTGCTCGAGAACCGCCACGACGACAGGGTTCGTCCCACCACGGCCACTACCGAGGTCTGATCGCCGACGGCGCTGGCTGGCCGCGCACGAGGGGGCCGTCGCCGCTCGAGCCCGCGTATTCGACCGGGAGCCCGCTGGCGATCCGTGGCAGAATGACTCTTGAGGCTGTCGGGCGGATCCGGCAGTCGAAGCCCAACAGGAGGCGTAGGGGTGAGCAGCACAGCGCAGATCGTCGGGCGGCGGCAAGCAACAGACGACACACAGGACTCGCCGCCACCTCCCCCTCGGTCGATACCTGAGCTTCCCCTGGCGTTCGCTGGCGATGTCCTGGTTCCGGCGAGCTCCCCCATTCGACTGCAAACTTGCGATCCTGCTCTTCTGGCATCGCTCGATCTGGAGCTAGCCGTCCCAGGCCAGCCGCTACTGCTGTTTGCGTTCGACGAGGCCGAGCCACCACTCACCGGGCAGGCATCGATCGACCGTTCCCATCCACCGGCGCTGGGCAACAGGACCCACCGGGGACTCGCCCCCCTAGCTGCATGGTGCGTGGGCGCCATAGTCCTGGTCGTCACCGTCGTGTGCGGAGTCGCGGCCGTGCACGAAAACTCGGTAGCGGCCGCATGGCAGTCCGAGTATCAAAAGGCCGTGGCGCAATTGGTCACGGCCCAATCATCGATCGCCTCGTTGAACACTCAGGTGGCCGCCGTCACCGGACAGATAGGCGGCCTCGACACCCAGGTGGCCGCCCAGTCGACGGCCAAGGAGAAGGCGCTGGATCAGAACTCCGCCCTGAGCCAGTTGATCGGCCAAGAACAGGCGGTCTCTGCACAGCTCAACACCTGCGTCACCGATCTCCAGAAACTGATCGATACCGTGTCCGGCGACCTGAACAGCGCCAACTACACCGACCCAGCCGTGGCTCGTGCTTCGCAGTTAGCCTCGTCCGACTGCAGCAAGGCACAGTCGGCCGACCAGGCCCTGCAGTCCGGCCTGAGCGGTGCCACTGGATGAGATCCCACCTGACGACCGTCATGGTCGTCGGGGCGGCAGCACTACTCGTGTCCGGGTGCACCCCAGCCCCACCAGCCACGCTGGCCACACCCCTGAGCCCGTCGGCTGTGTCCACGTCCAGCAGCCCATCCACGACCCAGCGCCTCATGGCCGAGGCGCGCAAGTTCACCTTCCGGATCCGCAGTGTGCACTGCCAAGTCACGGGCTCTTCGTTCGCCATCGCCCAAGGGATCGTCACCAACCGCCATGTGGCCAGCGGGTCAACGTCTCTACAGCTCTCCACCTGGAACGGAAACGACTTCGATGCCAGCGTGCGCTCCATCGACCAGGCTCCCGGCCCCGACCTAGCCCTACTGGACGGGGGGACGATCCCAGCCGTCCTGGATACCGCCGATGTCCCGACCGGCACACCGGTATGGGCCGCCGGTTACCCAGAGGGCAACGAGCTGACCCTGACATCGGGGGTCGTCGTCGCCTACGTCGATGGCGGCATCTACGACGTCCCCGGACGGGTCATGGAACTCACCAATGCCATCGAGCCTGGTAGTTCGGGTGGCCCACTGCTCGACGGCTCAGGCCGGGTAGCCGGAGTGGTGTTCGCCCGCAATACCGCCTCGAGGCACGGCTTGGCCATCCCGGTCACGACCCTCACGAAGTACCTGGCGGCAACGGGCGCCGACACCAGTGGCATCTGCAAGGCCTAGCCGGTGGTGGCTCCCTCGCACGCAATCACCAAATGACTTGTCGGGGCCCAGGTAGCGCGGAAGGATGGTCGCTATGCCCGAAGGATTCGAACTCGACGAACCAGGGGCGATGCGCCTCCACTACCGGACCGACGAGGAGCACCTGGCTGCACTCGGCTACAAGCAGGAGTTGCACCGATCGTGGTCGGGCTTCTCCAACTTCGCCATCTCGTTCTCCATCATCTCGATCCTGGCCGGCTGCTTCACCACGTTCTCCAGCGGGTGGAATGGCGGCGGTCCAGCCGCCATCGCCTGGGGCTGGCCGATCCTGGCCGGTCTCATCTTGTGCATCGGCCTTTGTCTGGCCGAGTTGGTATCGGCCTACCCGACGTCCGGAGGGATCTACTGGTGGGCGTCACGACTGGGTGGGGCCAAGGCCGGTTACTACACCGGCTGGCTGAACCTCATCGGACTGTTCGCCGTAGAGGCCGCCGTCGCCTATGGATGTGCCACCTTCCTCGACCTGACCCTGGGCTTCTTGTCCACCAGCTATCACTCGGGCAACCTGAACACGATCTTCCTCTACTTCGTCGTCGTTCTGGCCGTGGCGGCCGTGGTCAACATCTTCTCGAGCAACCTGCTGGCCTGGATCAACAACGTGTCCGTGTGGTGGCACGTCTTCGGGGCGGCCATCATCGTGGGGATCCTGATCTTCGTCCCTGCCCATCACGCCAGCGCGTCCATGGTCTTCACCTCCACCATCAACGGCACCGGGTTCTTCGGCGGCTCCACCCACGGCCTCGGGTTCCTGATCGTCGTCCTGCCTATCGGCGGCCTGCTTACGCAGTACACGATCACCGGATTCGATGCCTCGGCCCATCTATCCGAGGAGACCAAGAGTGCGGGAGCGACGGCGGCCAAAGGCATGTGGCGCTCGATCTTCTACTCGGCCATCGGGGGGTGGATCCTCCTGCTGGCCTTCCTCTTCGCCGTGCAGAACGAGGCCAAGGTGACCTCGGGGGGTGGCGGGGTGGCGGTGATCTTCGCCCAAGCCCTCACTTCCCGGTGGGGTGGCACCGTTCTGCTGATCTCGACCGTCGGGCAGTTCTTCTGCACCATGGCGTGCATGACTAGCTGTTCGCGCATGCTGTTCGCCTTCAGTCGAGACGGTGCCGTGCCTGGGCATCGGTACTGGTCGACCCTGAGCGCCAAGCGGGTCCCGGTGCACGGTGTGATCTTGACTGCGGCCGTGGCCATCATCTTGACATCGCCCGCGCTCATCCAAGTAGACGTCGGCGGGGTACCGGTCCCGGTCGCCTTCTACGCCGTGGTCTCCATCGGGGTGATCGGTCTCTACTGGTGCTTCGCCATCCCGATCTGGCATCGACTGCGCCTAGGTGATCGGTTCGTGCCTGGTGAGTGGAACCTCGGCCGCAAATACAAGGTGCTGTCCGTGGTGGCGCTCCTGGACACGGCCATGGTGACGGTCATGGCCTTCATGCCCACCTCCTACCTGGGCGTACCGTGGCAGGACGGCTTCGCCTGGAAGTACGTCAACTACACGATCTTGGTGGTGCCCACCGCCATGATCCTGCTGTGGGCGTACTGGCACCTGTCGGTCAAGAAGTGGTTTACCGGACCGAAGTCCAACATCAATTCCGCTCCCTAGGAACTGCGGGACTCCGCGCAGTCCACGGCAATCGCCATCGCCCCGCACCGGGCACTCATGGTGGTGGGCTGAGCCCGTCCGATCCGCCTCCCGGAACGATCACCGAGTGGAGGAGTCGTCCCAGGCCACCTACGCATGCAGGGGTGATGACGTCAGGAAGCAGCCTCGGCTTCGATCGAGCGCTTGCGGAGGATGACCAGCCCGATACTGACAGCACCAAACACCGCACCGGCGCCCCAGACGTTCCACCAGCACTGGCCCCAGCTCGGCGACAAGATGTTGCTCGGGTTGACGGCATAGGGCAAGCAGGAGAACGCCATGCAGGCGGCTCCAAGGAGCCCGAAGACAACCGCAGGTGTGCCGATGCGGCGGCGCAGGTGGGTGATGTGGGTGACGATCCCCAACGCGATCAGCATCCCGCCGATGGTCTGGAGCGACCAAGCGCTGCGGGTTCCCTGCGGATGGCCTACCAGCTGCAGGTAGCCGATGGCGTAGAGGATAAGCCCGACGGACGCCGTAATGAGGGACAGGAACGAGGCGTGAACGGTGAGGTCGTAGTTGTCGTCATCAGTGGAAGACGCTGCTGGTTGCCCGAGGGCGCGCTCGAGTTGCTTCTCCTTGTGCATGGCGACCGAGGCCAGGCCGAGTCCCATGGCGATGTAGCCGACACCCCACAGCACGAAGTTCAGGTTGAACCAAGCCTCCTCGGTGTAGAAAACCGGCGTGAACATGAAAGGGGCACTGCTGACGGCGGTCAGAAAGGCGCCAACGATGATCAGCACCACCGCACTCCGGCCGATCCGAGGGGAGAGGTGATCGATGTGGAGGGTCACGGCCAGGGCCAGCAGCATGGGACCGATGAACTGGAGGATCCACGACAGGCGGCTCGGGTAGGTGGTGACGGTGGGGGCGGCCAGGATGTTCCCCAGTCCGGTCAGCGCGAACCCGATGCAGGCCACCACCAGTGCGGCGTAGGAGGCGTGGATCGTCATGCGTCCGCTCGAAGTCGTCGGTGTCGCCACTGCGGTAGTCATCAGATGAGTTCTCCTGGGGAATCGACAGGGGCCGCGGTGACCCGAAGTGACATTGCCGGCCAGCGGAACACGGGGTCCCTGGCGAGCCAGTGCCCGCAAACACTATCTACATGAGTTCGGTGGATCCGGGATGTGCATGTGAGGCTGAGGCAGGCGGCTTGGTCCGGTTCAGAACCTGACACACTGCTAGCCAACATGCGGAATCGACACCATCTCGGTCACCCGAACGCTCCCGGGGCCGACCTGGTCATGAGTGCGCACCGGACCGAGCTGTTCAGCGATGCGGTGTTGGCCATCGCCCTCACCCTTCTGGTCCTGGATCTGTCGATCCGCACATTCCAGGCCAGCCAACTCCAGGGGACCTTGCTGCACATGTGGCCGACCTACGTCGCCTTCATCGCTGCCTTCTTCTACGTGTCCGTCATGTGGATCAACCACCACTTCGCCTTCGCTCGCCTCAACTCAGTGGACAGGGGATATCTGACCCTCGGCCGGAATGATCACCATGCGGGTGATGTCCGGATCGGCCCCAACAACTGATTCGAATGGTCGTGCACTCGGTTGCCCTGCACTACGGCTTGGTTCTGGACCCCACGAATCCCAGGAGGCACCACCCACTACAGTGCGCCTGATGTGTCTCCTCGTGGTCGCATGGCAGCATGACGAGCGGTGGCCGCTCATCGTCGGCGCCAACCGCGATGAATGGCTGGATCGACCAGCTACGGCGATCACCATCCTGCGTGACGCGGAGCCGAGGATCCTCGGTGGACGCGACGAGCGGGCCGGTGGGACCTGGCTGGCGGTCAACGAGCATGGGGTGGTCTGCGGACTGACCAACCGCCCGATGGCTGAAGGTCCCGATCCGAGCAGAAAATCACGGGGCCGACTTCCGCTGGTAGCAGCCGAAGCCCGTACGGCAGAGGAGGGTGCCGAACTGCTCGCCATCGAGGCAGCCACTGGCGAGTACAACCCGGTGTGGCTGCTGGTAGGGGATCGACGGTCGCTCCACTACCTCGACATCGAACCAGACGGAACGACGAGCCTGGATCGCCTCGCCCCAGGAATCCATGTACTCGAGAACACCGCTCTTGGTTCCCCGTCGGACAAGGTGGACCTTGTCCGTTCCACGCTGTCCAAGAGCGAGGCGGCAGGTATCCCCCCGTGGGAGGCGCTCCCGGCAGTGTTGCGTGATCACACCATCGCCGACACCCTGGAAGGGCCACCGCTGTTTGCGGACGGGCGATTGCGGAAGGTGGCCACCCTGGCTCCATGCGTGCATATCGATGGCTACGGCACCCGGTCGTCGGCCCTCATCCGTGTGGGCGACGACGCCTCGGCTCCGGACGTCATGGTGGCCGACGGTCCACCCTGCAATCACCCGTTCGTCGAGGTCCAACACCTGTGGTCCCCCTGATCGGCGGGCCAAGATCGGAACTACTGCCCTCGGTGGGCAGCATCGGCAAGCGTGATCGATGTCGTGCCGTGTGTACGGCTACTGCGGCCCGGCCTGGTGGATCGGCCACTCGAAGTGGCCATCGGCAATGGACTCGTCCCCATTGCTCATCCGGTAGTCGTTGAAGTTCCCCAGCCAGGCCCGGTACCACTCGCCCATCCTGGGTGACACCTGGTCGCCCTGGAGAGCCGCCACCTCGGGATAACGCTCCACCATCTGTTCGAGGACGTCCAGCGTGGCCAGGCAGTCGACCGCCGCATCGTGGGCGGCGTCGTCGTCGAGGTCTACTCCGTAGTGACGGCAGAGATCGGTGAGCGTTCGCTTTCCCTTGCGGAAGCGATCGAATGTCCGGTCGAGGACCAGAACGTCGTAAACAGGGCCCAAACCCGGGCGCCGCTGCTGCAGTGTGGGCAGGTCCAGTCGCGCCAGCACCGTCTCGAGCATCGTCAGGTCGTAACTCACGTTCATCCCTACGATGGCCGTGCCGTCGGCCCACGCCGCGACCAGTGCGGTGGCGACTGCCTCGGCCGACTCTTGCAGACCTGGTGCCCCAGAAACCATCTCGTCGGTGATGTGATGCACCGCTGACGACGCAGGAGGGATCGGGCGGCCTGGGTCGATCAGTCCAGAGTCCACCGAGACCTCGCTGGCAGCACCATCTGCCCCTGGTCGCTTCAGCACTAGTGCATACGACACCGGGACGTCGGTGAACGGGTCGATGCCGGTCGTCTCCAAGTCAAAGGCGAGCAGGCTGGTGACGGAGGCCGGATCGTGGGTCATGGTATGGACCCTACCGAGGACTCTCACATGGCGCGTGGGATCGCCAGATCCGAGCCCACGGTTGGGAAACTTCAATGAGTGATTCCGGGACGAGCTACGCGTGCGGGGTCAACACCGGACGGACCGGCCCTCAGTCGGACGAAGGATGTCCATCGATCCGTGCATCGATACTTGGGCACGAACACCGG
>JBAXCY010000078.1:0-12848 GCA_037141235.1 Acidimicrobiales bacterium
CACCGACCGGAGGCACCTGGTTCGGCGCCCAGACCGGACAGGCCTCGTGCACGGCCCCGGTCTTGGATTCGGCGCCCGTACCGTCTCCAGTGACCAGCGTGTCCATCGGCTGGCAGCAGGGGATCTTCCCCTCCGCCTGACCGGCGCCTCGCTTGACCGGTGCCTCGGCTTGCTCGTCCCGCGCATCAGGCCCGGGACCACCATCCGGACCCAGAGGTGAGCAGGCCCTGTTCCACCAATTCATCGCCGGCCACCAGGAGTGCCGACAGCGATAGGCCGGTCCGCAAGAGCACCGTCTCCACCGTCGTCGGCACATCTTCGACGGCATCCCACACCGCACGTTGGATGCGGTCGAGCGCGGTGCCCTGGTCATGGAGCACTACTGGTCCGGTACGGACTGATTCCAGGGGGGCCTTGCCCTTTCCTTGGCGAGCCAAGGAGACCGCAGCCAGCACGTCGTCGACGTCGCGGACTGGTGTGCACCCATCGACCAGCAACTCGTTGGTGCCATCTGAGGCCCGGCTGTGGACCGAACCGGGCACGGCGCACACCGGTATCGACCGCCGGGCTGCAGCTTCAGCCGTATACAGAGATCCGCCGTTGCGATGGCTCTCGACCACCACCACTACATCGGAGAGGGCGGCAATGATTCGGTTCCGAGCCGGAAACACCCTCGGCCGGGGCTCGGTGCCCAGGGCAGCCTCAGACAGGACGGCCCCGGCCGATGCCACCCGCTCCCACAACACCCGGTTCTCCCTGGGGTAGGGAACGTCGAGGCCGGTGCCGACCACGGCCACGGGTGGAGCCGCCGTGGGCCCAGCGGCCAGCGCACCCGAATGGGCGGCGGCATCGATCCCCCGGGCCAGACCGGACACCACCACCACGCCGGCGCCAGCCAACTGCTTGCCCAACTCAGAGGCCACCTTGGCGCCATACGGCGTGGCCGACCTTGTTCCCACTACCGCAACGGCCGGGCGGGCCTCGAGGACGGACGGGTCCCCCGAGGCACACAAGACGGCGGGCGCACCAGGATCGCCCACCAGGGCGGCTGGATACCCTGGGCGGCCAGGCAGCAGGAGAGAGACTTCGGCGGCTTCATACCGCTGAGCCACTACTGATGGATCACACGCTCGGGCGGCCGCGGCAAACCGTCGCCCGGGATCACCCGGGTGGGTGCCGGCCCGCACCGCGCTCCAGGCCAGTGCGGGCCCCAGTCCATCGAGCAGTCGGGCCAACCGCACGGGAGTCATACCGGGCAGATCCACCAGAGCGGCTGCACAAGCCGACTCGGCTCCGTCGTCCATGGTCATCGACTGTCCTCCCCTAGGAGGATCGAGCGGTCGCCTCGCAGGAACAGCGCCTCGGCCATGTGGCACCTAGCGACGCCCGGTGCGCCTCCGTCCAGATCAGCGACGGTGCGAGCCAATCGGTGGACCCGGTGCAGTCCCCGAGCACTCAGGCGTCCAGATCGCACGGTCCGCTCGAGCAGGGCCGTCGCATCAGCGTCGAGCGGTGCCCACTGCGCCAGTGACGACGCTGGCAGGTCGGCATTGACGTCGACCCCACGCCCTGCGGCCAGGGCGCGTGCGGCCGCCACCCTGTCGGCCACGGCCGCCGATGACTCCCCCGGGGAGGAAGCCATCAGATCGTCCGCCGACGGGAGATCGACCCGCACGGCGATGTCGAACCGGTCGAGGAGGGGGCCAGACAGGCGCCGGGCGTATCGGGACCGGGCAGCAGGCGTGCACCGACAGCTGCCAGGTGGGCCGCCGTGACCACAGGGACACGGGTTCATGGCGGCCACCAGAAGAACACGCGCCGGATAGGTGATCGATCCACGGGCCCGGCTGACCCGGACCAGACCGTCTTCGAGTGGCTGACGCAGTGCATCGAGCACCGCGGCCGGAAACTCCCCCAGCTCGTCGAGGAACAGCGCCCCGCCATGGGCCAGTCCGATCTCCCCTGGGCGCATGGTCGCCGTGCCCCCGCCGATGAGCGCCACGGCCGATACCCCGTGATGAGGAGCCCGGAACGGAGGCCGGACCATGAGCTGGCCAGTCCGGGTTGGCTCACCGGCGGCCGAGTGGATCCTGGTGACCTGACGGGCAGTAGCTGGGCCGAGATTGGGAAGGAGGCCGACCAGTCGGTTGGCCAACAGCGTCTTGCCCCCTCCGGGTGGTCCGACCAAGAGGAGGTGGTGACCGCCAGCGGCTGCCACCTCGAGGGCCCGCCGGGCCACGGGCTGGCCGGCCACGTCGGTCAGGTCAGGCATTGGACCGTCATCAACCGCATCGGCGTCGACGTCATCTGTTGGTTCCTGAACTGGCGGGTCGACCCACGGCCTACGCCCGGCACACCGGGCTACGAGGTCGGTCAGCGTCGGCGCGCAGACGCACGCTCCCCCGGCCAAGCGGGCCTCACCCACGTTCTCCTCGGCCACGACCAACCGGTGCGCCATCAGGGAGTCAGCCAGCACCATGATGCCGGGCACCCCCCGCAGCGATCCATCGAGGCCGAGTTCACCCACGAATGCATAGCCATCCACGGAGCGTTGGTCGAGCACGCCGGAGGCCACCAGGATACCGATGGCGATAGGCAAGTCCAGGCCAGCACCGGCCTTCTTCATGCCTGATGGTGCCAGGTTGACGGTGACCCGGCGTCGGGGCCACGGTAGACCGCTCGACACCAGGGCCGCCCGCACCCGGTCGCGTGACTCGCGCACGGCGGCATCGGGCAGGCCGACGATGGTCAGCCCGGGAAGCCCATTGGACACATGGACTTCAACGGATATCAGACGGCCGTCGACTCCATGGAGGACGGCGGATGGGACGGTGGCGATCACGGTGCCTCCCAAAGCACGCGTAGGAACTCAGGAGGACCGGCTGGGTCAGATGACCCGTCATCGACTCGATCGATGGAACTGTGCCGACGGTCCTCGAGGCACCGTCGGCACAGTACGCATCGGCTGTTACAGCGTCTTCGCGGGTGCCCGGTGCATCAACGGTGCGCGTGCACCTGAGTGGCATCGCCGTAGGCGGGCGTCCCGTAGAACGAACTGAAGCGCATGTGTGCGCCATGGCTCTTGCCCTGCAGTGACCCGCTGCGGACGAACATGGACTTGTCGGCCAAAGTGAACACCAAGAACGTGCTGCCGTCGGGTGCCACACTGCCGCTCACCCAGAACTTGTCTGATCCCGTGCTCGCTCCGAAGAAGTAGCCGTTGCTGTAGCTGCTGATGGCGAACGGTTCGGACCGCCCACCTTCGAACTGGGTGTCCCGCTCGGTCCAGTTGGTTCCGGCCAGCCACGAGTACTGCGGCGAGTCCAAGGGGTCGGCCGACTGGGTCATGTTCGTCATGTCGCCCAGGGTGGTGAAGTCAGGCGCCCCAGGAATCGTCGTGGTCTTGGTCATGTTGGCCCACTGCAAGATGTAGGGAGTCGCAGTCGTCTGGCCCTCGGTCAGCGGGAGTTGGGTCTGCATGGTCATCCTCCACTGCCCCGAAATGAAGATCATGTGGCCCTTGGCGTACGAGGTCGGCAAGGTGTTGCCGGGCACGATGGTCATGGAGATCACACCAGACGGAGAGATAGAACCCGCCATCGTCGACAGCGGCCCATAGACAGGCTTTGACCACGTACCAGTGCCACCAGGAAGAGGACTGGGGATATAGAACTGGATGACGGACTGCGTCAGACCCTCGTACTGACCGTTCACGCAGGTGAAGGTGTACCAGTTCTCGAAGGCTTGCGGCAGGTGAGCCGCGCTGTCGGCCCCGACTTCGTAAGACTCCAGGTTGACACTGGGCACGACCCATTCACCCGCCACAATGGCGTCCCACTTCGTCGTCGAACCTTGTTTGCCGCTGTGGTGCGACGAGGACGTCGGCGCTGCAGAAGCGCTCGAACCCGTGCACGCCATCCCCACGAGCAGCACCGCCACGCTAAGTCCGATACCCGCACACAACCGACGAAGACCGCTTGGCCTCGTTGTCGTCGAACTGCGAACGTTCACGGTTGTCATGGTCATTCCCCTTTACACCGGAGCACCGGTTGCCCCCGCCGCCTAAGACACTAGACATTGGTAAAATGCACGGCAAGTGTGTGTCTATGGGCCGCCGACAAGCCGAAGGAGGCTGGCCTGTCGAAGCTCTGCTCATTCCTGACGCAGCTCGATGCACCGCGTCATTGAAACTGTGGGAGTGGAGCGGCTGGCGCCACACCTTCTGGCATCGCGCCGCCCATCTTCACGGGTGCCCGGTCAGCGCCCTTCGAAGGTGGGCGACCGCTTTTCGATGAAGGCGGTCAGCGCCTCTCGGGTGTCGTGGGTGGCGAAGTTCGTCGCCTGAGCCCGGGCCTCGTCCTCGAGGGCCTGGTCCATGGAGACGGCCATCGAATTGTTCAACATGGTCTTGGTCATCGACAGGGCCAGTGTCGGACCATCGGCCAGGCGCCGAGCCCAGCCGTCCACGAAGGTGTCGAGTTCGGCGTCGGGCACCACCCGGTTGACCAGTCCGAACTCGGCGGCCTCGGTCGAGGACAGGATGTCGGCGAAGAAGGCCAGCTCCTTGGCCCGGTGGAGGCCGATGAGGCGAGGCAGCAGCCACGAGGAGCCGAAGTCGATCGACAGCCCCCGCTTGGCGAAGATCTGCGAAAACCGGGCCGACTCGGAGGCCACCACCAGGTCGCAGCCGATAGCCAGGGACATGCCGGCCCCAGCTGCAATTCCGCCCACCTTGGCGATCGTCGGTTTGGGGAAGCGGTGGAGTCGCAAGGCCACGTCGGCCAACGCTCGCATCTGGACCAGGTAGGGATCTCCCGGGCGCCCGGCCACGTCTGACGGGTCCGACAAGTCTGCACCCGAGCAGAACGACCCACCAGCACCGGTAAGGACCATCACCCGGGCGGATCGATCAGTAGACACATCGTCGAACACGGCGAGGAGCTCACGCCACATGGTGCCGTTGGCTGCGTTCTTCCGCTCAGGGCGGTTCATGGTGACAGTGACCACGCCGTCAGTCCGGTCGACGATCAGGGTCTCGAAGGATTCGCTCATCCGCTCAGCCTAGGAGATAGGGATTTCGGGACGGTACCGATACGAGGAGACGTCGACCACGAGATAGGGTGCCCCGTGCATCGCATCCGAATGATCGTCCTGTCCGTCCTGTCTGTCTTCGTGGCTGCCGCCACCGTAGGAACCGGGGTAGGGACTGCGTCTGCGGCCCCCACGGATACAACGTCCCCCACGACAGCGACCACCATTCCGGCCAAGACCGTCTGGCTGTGCCGCCCAGGCCTGGCCGACAATCCGTGTACCCCCAGCCTCACCACCACCAAGGCGACGTTCTCGGGCAAGGTGCTCGGGATCAACAAGACCCAGGCAGCGGCCCACCCGAAGATCGACTGCTTCTACGTGTACCCGACAGTCAGCGACCAGAAGTCACCCAACGCCGACCTGACCGTCGACCCTCAGCAGCGGTCCATCGCCCTCTACCAGGCTTCGATGTTTTCGCAAGACTGCCGGGTGTTCACCCCGATGTACCGCCAGCTCACCTTGTCCAACATCGGAGGGGCTGCCACGCCAGCTCAGGTGACGATGGCCTACGACGATGTGGCGGCGGCCTGGCAGACCTACCTACGCCAATACAACAAGGGCCGCGGAGTGGTCCTCATCGGACACTCCCAGGGCGCGTTCGTCCTCCGCAAGCTCATCGCCAACCAGATCGACGCCAAGCCGGCGGCCCGAAAGCTCTTGGTGTCGGCGGTCCTGCTCGGTGGCAACGTCACCGTCAAGAAGGGCTCGGACACCGGTGGCGACTTCCGCCACATTCGGGCGTGCCACTCCTCTACCCAGGTCGGGTGCGTGATCGCGTATTCGACATACGGCGCCACTCCGCCAACCGATGCAGTCTTTGGGCGCACTACTGCTGCCGGCATGCAGGTCCTCTGCACCAACCCAGCCGCGCTGGGCGGCGGATCAGGCCTCTTGAACCCATTGCTGCCGACCCAGCCGTTTGCCCCGGGATCGAGCCTCGCCGCCGGGATCTCCCTGCTCGGGATCCACGCCCCCACCGTCACCACTCCGTGGGTAGGTGCTCCCGGGGCCTACACCGCTCGCTGCTCGTCGGCCGGTGGGGCCAACGTGCTGACCATCACCCCTCGTAATGGGGCGCCACTGCTCCATCCGAGCCCCCTGGTCACCTGGGGCCTCCATCTGGTCGATGTGAACATCGCCCTCGGAAACCTGGTCAACGTGGTGGCCAGCGAAGCGGCGGCCTACCACCCCGCCCACTGAGATCTCACTGCCCCGCACTCCGCCTAACACGCACTCCGACTAAAAGGCGTCCTCGATGACCTCGACCACGCCGGCGGTGATGTCGACCACGTCGAAGCGGAGGTCGACCAACGCCCGGCCCGAGGCCGGTGTCAGCTCGGCCAGCCATCGGATGGCCAGTCGGCGGATGCGACGCTGCTTGGCCGGAAGTACCGACTCGGCACCGGTGCCGAACGCATCAGTGGTGCGGGTCTTGACCTCGCAGAAGGCCACGATGCGACGCCGGCGGACGATCAGGTCGACCTCGCCCTCGCGGCGACGCCAGTTCCGCTCCAGGACTTCGTAGCCGTTCTCCTCGTACCAGGCGGCGGCCATGTCCTCGCCAGTGATACCCAGTGCCCGTCGGTGTGCAGCCCCCGTGGGCTGGTCCGCGTGCAAGGGAACCGGCGCGTGCAAGGGAACCGGCGCGTGCAAGGGAACCGGCGCGTGCAAGGGAACTTCGGTCACTGGTCCTTGTCGGGCAGGCGCTCGATGTTGACATCGCGGAAGGTGAGGATGCGCACCGAGGGCACGAACCGGGCCGGCCGGTACATGTCCCACACCCAAGCGTCGGTCAGCACCACTTCGACACAGGCCGGCGAGGCGTCCGACCGGACCGTCACGTCGACGGTGTTGGCCAGATAGAAGCGGCGTTCGGTCTCGACCACGTAGGCAAAGAGCGGCACCACAGCCCGGTACTCGTGAACCAGGGCCAGTTCGATCTCGGACTCGTAGCGCTCGAGGTCCTCTTCACTCATGAGAGATGAGACCGCGTCGGCCAACCGGTCTGGACGCATGCCTGCAGCATCAGAGCGGCACCGTTAGGAGCGCGCAGTCCGCAGTTCCTTGATCTTGGCCGCCTTACCACTGCGGTCACGCAGGTAGTAGAGCTTGGCCCGCCGCACGTCGCCCAGCGATACGACCTCGGTGTGGTCGATGACCGGGGAGTGCACCGGAAAGGTGCGCTCGACGCCTACGCCGAAGCTGACCTTACGCACGGTGAACGTCTCCTGGACGCCAGTGCCCTGGCGGCGGATGACCGCACCCTGGAACACCTGCACACGCTCGCGGGTGCCCTCGACTACTCGTACGTGCACCTTGACGGTGTCGCCGGCGCGGAACTCGGGGATGTCGTCCCGAAGGCTGTCACGGTCGATGATGTCGGTCGGGTTCATGGGGCGCTTCTCTTTCGAATGGGGGCGATCTCACGCCTACCGACTCCCAACTGCGCCGCCACACGTGTGGACGGGCACCGGTCGTCGACGTAGACACCGGACAGATCCGATGCCGACTGGGCTAGTCAATGGTAGCCGTGTTCGCGCAGTAGGCGCACCTCGCCGTGATCAGCTAGGAGTTGGACCTCCTCGGAGGTCAGGCCTCCCCGCGCATCCATGAGGTCGGGACGGCGCTGCAACGTCCTGACCAGGGCTTGGGCCCGCCTCCACGCCTGGACCCGGCCATGGTCACCGGAGCGGAGCACCTCAGGCACGTCGAACTGGCGGAACTGCGCCGGTCGGGTGAACTGGGGATACTCGAGCAGCCCGACGGCAAAGCTCTCCTCGTCGGTCGACTGCTCGTTGCCGAGGACACCGGGCAGAAGGCGGACCACCGCCTCGACCACGACCAAGGCCGCCAGTTCGCCGCCGGCCAGCACGTAGTCGCCGATCGACAGTTCCCCGTCGCACAGGTGGTCCGCCACCCGCTGGTCCACACCCTCGTAGCGACCGCACAGAAGGGAGAACCCGACAGGCAGGTCGGCCATCTCTCGGGCCACATCCTGGTCGAAACGCCGCCCCGAGGCCGACAGCAGCAGCAACGGACGGGGAAGGCCCTCTGGGTCCGCCTCGACCGCCTCTACGGCCTCGAATACCGGTTCGGGAGCCAGGACCATGCCCGCCCCCCCGCCGAACGGCGAGTCGTCGACCGTCCGGTGGATGTCGTGGGTGGCATCACGGATGTTGTGACTCCGCAGATCGAGTCGGCCGCGGTCTTGTGCCCGCCCCAGAATGGACGCCGCGCCGTAGGTGTCGATCACCTCGGGAAACAGGGTGAACACGTCGACCCGGAACGCCGCAACTGGCACCACTGGGTCCGTCGAGGTCACGGAAGGTCGAGCAGGCCGTCAGGGATGTCGACCGTCACCCGGACGCCCGGCTCCGATGCGATCACGAAGTTGAGCGGAATCAGCCCGACCCCGGCGAGCACGAGCAGGTCGCTGGCCGGATTGGCCTCCACTCCGGTCACTGTCCCGAGTTCGGTGCCGTCGGTATCGACCACCATCGAGCCGATCAGGTCGTGCACCCACAGGGCGTCGGCGTCCTCCATGGGGGCGGCGAACAACGGGGTGTCGCGCAGGGCCTCTGCCGCATCGATGCCGTTCACCCCGTGCAGCGTGGCGATGAACCGCCCGCGGTGGGCCGATGACTTGACGATCTCGAACGACCGGCCATCCTCGGCGTGGAGGATCGAGCCCGCCGCAGCGCGCTCTTGGCGGTTGGTCGTCAACGAAATGATGACGTCGCCACGAAGCCCGTGGGGCTTGACGATCTTGCCCACCCCCAACCGCGGTGTGGGATCGCCAGCAGCCACAGTGCTACTGGCCTCTGCTTCGGGGGCTCCGGCACCATCGGCACCTTTGCCGGGAGCCGGAGAGGTCATCGGCTGATCAGTCGTCGACGATGTCGACGCTGGTCTGCACCCCGTCACGGGCGCCAGCGGCGGCGACCACCGTGCGGATGGCCTGGGCAACGCGACCACGACGGCCGATCACCCGGCCCATGTCCTCGGGGGCTACATGGATCTTGAAGCGGACACTGCCGGACCGCTCTTCAGTGTTGATCACCACGGAGTCGGAGTCAGAGGCGATCGAGTTGACCAGGTACGAGACCACGGCCAGCGGCGTGCCGCCTGAGGCGTTGTTGCCTTCGTCGTCGTCGTCGTACTCACCATCGTCGTCGCCATCGTCGATGGTGTTGACGTCGTCGATCGTGTTGACGTCATCGATGGTGTTGACGTCGTCGATGGTATTGATGTCGTCGACCGAGTCCTCGGCCATGCCGTCAGTCACTTGGCCGCCTTGGCTGCTGCGAACTCGTCAAGGGCGCCGGAGATCTTCAGCAGCTTCTCCACGCGCTCGGTGGGCTGGGCGCCCTGGGACAGCCACTTGACGGCCTTGGCGTTGTCGATGATGACGACAGCGTCTGGCTCGGCCAGCGACTTACCCCGGGGGGCGTAGGTGCCGACGATCTCGATGAACCGACCGTTGCGGGGCGAGCGGCTGTCCGCCGCCACCAGGCGATAGGTGGGCTGCTTCTTCTTGCCGATCCGCACGAGGCGGAGCTTTACTGCCACGGTAACTCCTCTGTTGTATGGGTTCTTCCTGTGGACACGCTGTTCGGTGCTCCTAGACGTGTACGACGCCGACGATCAAACCGCCGATCTACGTTCACTGTTCGAGGTCCTATCCGACCACATGGCCGGAGACGCCCGAATGAGCAAGCATAGGGCATTCCCAACCCGTGGCCCACATGGCGTCCTGCGCGCCGGTTACGGGCCAGGGTGTCTCACCGGCAGATGCTGGGTCGCCGGTAGCTGGTCACCACCACATAGGCGGTTCAGTTCAGCGAGCTTTGGGGGTAACCCGGCCGCCGCCTTTGCCCTTCTTGCCGCCCTTGCCCTTCTTGGAGCCTCCCGACGAACCGCCAGTTCCGGCGAACGGATTGGGCTGGCCAGCAGCGTCACCACCTGCCCCCATGGCTGCCATGTCCATGCCACCCATGGCGGCCATGTCGGCCATCGCCTTGGGCGACAGCTTTGGTCCGCCCCGACCCAGCAACCCACCGAGTCCACTCATCGCTCCACCCATACCGCCCTTGGTCAAGCCCTTCATCATCTTCTGCATCTCCTTGAACTGCTTCAGGAGGGCGTTGACCTCAGTCGTGCTGGTGCCGCTGCCGTTGGCGATGCGAACCCGGCGGCCACCGTCGATCACCGATGGGTCGACCCGCTCGCCCGGGGTCATCGATCGGATGATGGCCTCTACTTGGCCTATCTGGCGGTCATCGATCGATTCGGAGGCCTGCTTCATGTCCTTCGACATGCCCGGCAGCATCCCGAGCACACCGGAGATGGAGCCCATCTTCTTGACCTGCTGAAGCTGCTCTAAGAAGTCCTCGAGAGTGAACCGGCCCTCCATCATGGCGGCGGCACCCTTGGTGGTGACCTCCTGATCCATGGTCCGCTCGGCCTGCTCGATCAGGCCGAGCACGTCCCCCATACCGAGGATGCGGTCGGCCATCCGATCCGGATGGAACTGGTCGAAGTCGTCGAGCTTCTCACCGGTAGATGCGAAGGCGATGGGTCGGCCCACCACCTCCTTGACCGACAGGGCAGCCCCGCCCCGTGCATCGCCGTCGAGCTTGGTCAAAATGACGCCGTCAAGGGTCAGCGCTTCATGGAAGGCCTGCGCCGTGGCCACTGCGTCCTGGCCGGTCATGGCATCGATGACCAAGAACGTGTAGTCGGGCTGGACTGCCCCGGCGATATGCCGGATCTCGTCCATCAAGGCCTCGTCGATGGAGAGGCGTCCTGCGGTGTCGACGATCAGCACATCGCGCCCGAGGCGCTTGGCCTCCTCGAGGCCGGCGGCGGCCACCGATACCGGGTCCGATGCCTCGGAGAAGACAGTGACACCGGCCTGTCCACCGAGCACGCGCAACTGCTCCACGGCGGCCGGGCGCTGGAGGTCGGCACCGACCAGCATCGGGTTGCGTCCCTGCTGCTTGAACCAGCGGGCCAGCTTGGCCGAGGCCGTGGTCTTACCTGAACCCTGCAGTCCAGCCAGCAAGATGACCGTCGGAGGTCGGCTGGCGTAGCGGATCTGAAGCGTCTCGCCACCGAGGATGGTGACCAACTCCTGGTTGACGATCTTGATGACCTGCTGGCCCGGGCTCAGGCTCTGGGACAGCTCGAGTCCGACGCACCGCTCTCGGACCGCCGTGGTGAACTTGCGGACCACCCCGATTTCGACGTCCGCCTCCAACAGGGCGGTACGGATCTCACGGAGGACCTCGTCGACGTCGGCTTCGGACAGCCGTCCTCGACCTCGCAGTCGGGACAGGATGCCGTCGAAACGGTCGGTCAGGCTCTCGAACATGGGGTGCTCAGGTTACCCGAACGCCACGGGCTCATCGGCATCGTGCTGATGGAGGTCGTTGAGCCGTGCAGCACCGACGAGCGCCCGTTCAGTGCCTAGAAGAGCGCGTCGACGAATGCCTGCGGGTCGAAGTCGACTAGATCCTGGGCTCCCTCGCCCAGGCCCACCAGCTTGACCGGGAGACCCAGTTCGCGCTGGATGGCGACCACGATGCCGCCCTTGGCCGTGCCATCGAGCTTGGTCAGCACCACCCCGGAGACGTCGACCGCCTCCATGAACACCTTGGCCTGGGCCAGTCCGTTCTGGCCGGTCGTGGCATCGAGGACCAGTAGCACCTCGGCCACATGTCCAGGGGCCCGGTCCGAGACACGACGGATCTTCTTCAGTTCCTCGATCAGGTTGATCTTGTTGTGCAGGCGACCGGCGGTGTCGGCCAGCACCAGCGGGTACCCCTTGGACGCCGCCCGCTGCACGGCGTCAAACACCACCGACGACGGGTCGCCGCCCTCGGATCCGCGGACGATGTCTGCTCCCGACCGCTCGGCCCACAGGCTGAGTTGCTCGCCGGCCGCGGCCCGGAAGGTGTCTCCCGCGGCCAGCAGCACCCGGGTGCCCGATGCCGTGAGCCGGGTCGCCACCTTGCCCACCGTGGTCGTCTTGCCCACGCCGTTGACGCCGACGAACAGCCAGACGTCCACGGTCCGCTCCGGCTCACCCTCGACCGGTGCTGGGCGGGAAGAAGCGATGTCGGCCAGTCCCGAGGAGTCCGTGGTGAGCATGGCCACCAGATCAGCTTTGAGGGCGTCGACCAGGGCATCGGGGCCGCCGATCTCCCCTGACTTCACCCGAGCCCGCAGATCGTCCATGAGTGCATCGGTGGCCCCGACCCCTACGTCGGCTCGGATCAGCGCTTCTTCGAGGTCGTCCCAGGTAGTGCCGTCGATCTTTCCTCGGGCTCGGATGGCGCCCACGTAGCCCGACAACAGACCACGGGCCTTACCCAGGCGGCCACGGTAGGACGCCGGCTCCGGCTCTGCCGCAATCGGTGCGACGACCTCGGGGGCGGGCTCTGTGACCAGCGGTGCTGCCGTATCTGGTGCGCTGGCCGGGGCCGAAGTAGTAGGGGCAGTCGACGGGGGGGCGGCAACCGTCTGCTTGCCCTCGGCGACCGCCGTCGTATCTGGCGCAGTAGATGAGGGGCCCTTGCGTCGGACCCGGGTGGCGATGGCTACCCCACCGGCCACTAGGGCGACCGGCACCACCACCACGAGGCCGATGACGACGTCGGAGGCTGCGGTCAGCGAGGGGACATCGATCACAGGTCGGGTCCGCCGACCGGCTCCGCCTCGACACGGGCGGTCGATCCTTCACCGGTGATCACCGG
>JBAXCY010000079.1:0-12631 GCA_037141235.1 Acidimicrobiales bacterium
GAGGCTGGGACTGGGGCTGGCCGTCAGTCCTCGGACTCCAGCAGCAGCTCCACCATCCGATCGAGTGTCTCCGGCGCCACCCCGGCCTCGATGGCCCAGGCCCGAGCCCCACCGTGCCGGGCGGCCAGCGTGGCCAAGAAGCCCTCCATGGTCGGTGCCTCCACACTGAACCGCGAAGCCGGCACCTTGGCCACCCGCTCCGCGAAGTCCGGATCGGCCCGCCAGCGATCCATGATGAAGGTGAGCCGCTCCGCCGTGATCACGTAGTCGGCCACGATGACGTCCCGGTCGACGCCGACGATCTCGAGCACCAGAGCAGCCAACACACCGGTCCGGTCCTTGCCCGCCGCGCAGTGGAATACCAGCGGGTAGTGCTCCGATCCGCCCAACAGATTGAAGGTATCGACCAGCGAGTCTCGGCCGACATCGAGGTACCAGAGGTAGCGCTCGGACAGGTCGTCGCCGTCCGGGGCCGGGGCGGCCATCGCCTCGCCGACCTCGGCTCCAGGCGCGCCGCGCACCCCTTCCTGCACCACTGCCAGGTGATGGAAGCTGACGCCATGGGGCTCCAGCGGACCCCGTCCAGTCCGGGCCAGTTCGCGTTCGGTGCGCAGGTCGACCACCGTGCGCAGACCCATGGCGTCCAGGCGCTCCACGTCGTCGCCCGTGAGTTCGTGCAGCGCATCGCTGCGGAACAGCCGCCCCCATCGGGTGAGCCGGCCGTCACGGCCCGAGTAGCCACCGAGGTCACGAAAGTTGAACGATCCCTCCAGGGGAACAAGGCGTGATTGCGCATCCATGGACTCCATTGTGGCCGCTCCGTCAGAACCGGTCCATCGTTGGGTGCTATCGGTCCCGTACAATGGGCGGGTCTGGGTCAGCCGAACCGCCCCGGACACGGAGCGCGGTCCCACCTTCCCCCGGTGGCCGTCAGACCCGAGCACTACCCTCCCCGTCACCGAATAGGAGCCCCTTTTCATGAAGTCCCTCGCCACCTGGTGCGTTCGCCACCGCGTCGCTGTGGCCGTGCTGTGGCTGATCGCCCTCGTTGCGATGACGGCGCTGTCCCAGACCGTCGGTAGCGCCTACTCCAACAGTTTCTCTCTCCCCCACACCGAGTCCTCCCAGGCCCTCGACCTCCTCCAGGCGGCCGCCCCTCAGCAGTCCGGCGACCAGGAGCGGATCGTCTTCCACACCACCAACGGCACCCTGGTCACCGATCCATCGGTCGAGGCCACCATCAACACCATGATCGCCAAGGTGGAGAAGCTCCCCCACGTCTCAGCGGTCGAGAGCCCGTACACCCCGATCGGCTCCCATCAGATCAGTGCCGACCAGAAGACCGCCTTCATCAACGTCACCTTCGACGTCCAAGGCCAGAGCGTGTCCGTGCCGCAATCCAAGGTATTCGTGGACACGGCGCTGACCGCCCAGGGCCCCGGGCTCCAGGTGGCGGTGTCGGGCATGATCGCCGAGCAAGCCAACGGTCAGGCAATCGGCGGAACTGGACTCGGTGTGCTTCTCGCTGCCTTGGTGCTGCTGCTGGTGTTCGGTTCGATCTTCGCCATGGCCCTGCCCTTGCTGTCGGCCATGGCGTCGCTGGGCACGGCCATCGCCGTGATCGGCCTGCTCAGCAACGTCGTCAAGATGCCGGCCTTCTCCACCGAGTTGGTGCTGTTGATCGGCCTGGGGGTCGGGGTCGATTACGCCCTGTTCATCGTGACTCGGCACCGACAGGGCCTGATCGCCGGCAACGACGTCGAGTCATCGATCGTGAACGCTGTCAACACTTCGGGGCGAGCCGTTCTGTTCGCCGGGATCATCGTGTGCATCGCCCTGCTGGGCATGTTCGCCCTCGGGGTATCGTTCCTGTACGGCTTGGCCATCGCCGCCTCTATCGGGGTGCTGTTCACCATGATCGCCGCCCTCACCCTGCTGCCTGCCTTGCTGGGGTTCATCGGACCCCGCGTGCTCAGCCGCAAACAGAAGCGCGATCTGGCCGCCAACGGCCCGCGCGTCATCGGAAGCAGCTCCAAGGGCTTCTGGCCCATGTGGGCCGACTTCATCCAGCGCCGTCCGGTCATCCCGGCCGTGGTCGCCCTCATGGTCGTGCTCTTCATCGCCATGCCCTTCTTCTCCCTTCGTCTGGGCTCGTCCGACCAGGGCAACGACCCGACGTCGACGACCACCCGCCAGGCCTACGACCTGCTGTCGGCTGGCTTCGGTCCTGGGTTCAACGGCCCGCTGCTGCTGGTGGCCGTCGAGAAGGGCCAGATCGACACCGCGGCCATCGATGCGCTGGCCGCCGATGTGAAGCGCCAGCCTGATGTGGCTGCTGTGGCACCTCCAGTCGTGTTGCCGGCCCATAACGGCAAGCAGGTGGCCCTGATCAACGTGTACCCGTACTCGTCACCACAGGCATCGGCCACCACGGACCTGATCAGCCACCTCCGCCAAGTGACCATCCCGAAAGCGACGGCGGGCACGGCTCTCACCGTGTACCTCGGTGGGGTCACCGCCATCTTCACCGACTTCGCCGATGTGCTGTCCTCGAAGTTGCCGCTCTTCGTTGGGCTGGTAGTGGTGCTGTCGTTCATCTTGCTGGCCATCGTCTTCCGCAGCCTGCTGATCCCACTGACGGCGGCCATCATGAACCTCTTATCCATCGGTGCCGCCTTCGGCATCCTGGTCGCCGTGTTCGAGTGGGGATGGATGGGCTCGGTGTTCCAGGTGAACCAGACCGGGCCGATCGAGGCGTTCTTGCCCGTGATGATGTTCGCCATCCTGTTCGGCCTGTCCATGGACTACGAGGTCTTTCTCATCACCCGAATCCAAGAGGAGTATCTCAAGACCGGCGACAACCGCACCGCCGTGCGCAACGGGCTGGCTGCTACCGGCAAGACCATCACGGCCGCTGCCCTCATCATGATCCTGGTCTTCGGAGCCTTCATCCTCGGTGGCATCCGGGTCATCAAGGAGTTCGGCCTCGGACTGGCTGGCGGCATCCTCATCGACGCGCTCATCATCCGCATGGCCGTGGTGCCGTCGGTGATGCTCCTGTTCGGCGAAGCCAACTGGTGGTTCCCCAAGTGGCTGCAGCGGATCGTCCCTCACATCATCGTCGACCCCGACATGCCGGTGGCCGATGAGTCGGAAACGTTGCCTGCCGGCGGAGATGCTGGCGGAGATCCCGAGCCCGTCCACGCCTGATCGGAGCGGCTGGCGGACCTGCGGCTCCCATGCCCGCGTCCGCAGTGGGGGCCGAGGTTGGCCGGGAACCGGGGTTGGCCGGGAACCGGGGTTGGCCGGGAACCGGCGAGGCGCTGCGTCCGAAGTCCCGCCAGACTCCCTGAGGTAGGTTCGCACCAGAACCCGATCACCCGTGGGAGGCCCATCATGTCCGACTTCGCCATGACCATCGGAGGCGACTCGATCGCTGCCGTCGACTCGTTCGGGGTGATCAACCCGGCCAACGGTGAGGTATTCGCCCACGCCCCCGATTGCACCACCCATCAGCTCGATGCCGCCTTTGACTCGGCCGCCATGGCCCAACGCCACTGGAAGCTCGACGAGGGCCTCCGCCGCCAGACGCTGCTCGACATGGCAGACGCTCTGTTCGCTTCGGCCGGAGAGCTCGCCTCCATCCTCACCGCCGAGCAGGGCAAGCCCCTCGCTGAGGCCAACATCGAAGTATTCGCCTCGGCCATCTGGTGCCAGTACTTCGCCAACCTCGAGACCCCGCCCCACATCATCCAGGACGATGCCGAGGCCTTCGTCGAGGTGATCCGTCGGCCGGTCGGTGTGGTGGCCGCCATCACCCCGTGGAACTTCCCCCTGACCCTGGCCTTCTGGAAGGTGGCCCCAGCCCTGCTGGCCGGCAACACTATGGTCCTCAAGCCCTCGCCGTACACTCCGCTCACCACGCTCAAGGTGGGCGAACTGCTACGTGACGTGATGCCGCCGGGCGTGCTCAACGTGGTCAGCGGCGGCGACCAACTCGGCGCCTCCATGACTAGCCACCCCGTGCCAGGCAAGATCAGCTTTACCGGGTCGATCGAGACCGGAAAGCTGGTGGCCCAGTCCGCTGCTCCCGACCTCAAGCGGGTCACCTTGGAGCTGGGCGGCAACGACCCGGCCATCGTGCTCGACGATGCGGACCCCGACGTGGTGAGCCGAGCCATATTTGCCGCCGCTTTCGCCAACAACGGTCAGGTGTGTTCGGCCGTAAAGCGGGTATACGTCCCCGAGTCCCTGTACTCCGAGGTCGTCGAGGGCCTGACCGCCCAGGCCACCGCCGTCAGAGTGGGCGATGGCACCGATGCCGACTCAAGGCTCGGCCCGATAAACAACGCTCCACAGTTCGAGCGGGTCAAAGAACTGGTGGCCGACGCGCTGGCCAACGGGGCCCGGGCCACCACTGGGGGCAAGGCAATGGACCGGCCGGGCTACTTCTTCGAGCCGACCATCCTCACCGACATCCACGACGGGACCCGGATCGTGGACGAGGAGCAGTTCGGACCGGCACTCCCCGTCATCGCCTACCGCGACATCGACGATGTAGTGGAGCGGGCCAACAGCACCCACTTCGGCCTGTCCGGTTCCGTCTGGGGCGCCGACGCCGATCGGGCTGCCGAGGTGGCCAGTCGGCTCGAGTGCGGTACCGCCTGGGTCAACACCCATCTGGCCCTCGCCCCTCAGCAGCCGTTCGGCGGCTTCAAGTGGAGCGGCATGGGCGTCGAGAACGGCCCCTGGGGGCTCGCCGAGTTCACCGAGGTCCAAGCCCTCCATCGCTCCAAGGGCGCTGACGGGCTCAATCTGTCGATCTCCAGCATCTACTCGTAAGTCCTAGCTCGTCGCTTCGGCCGGGACCCAGCGCTTGGCTGGGGGCAGTGCTTGGCTGGGGGCAGCGCTTGGCTGGGGGCAGCGCTCGGCTGGGGGCAGCGCTTGGCTGGGGGCAGCGCTGTCAGTAGGGCTGGTTGCGCCCAGCATGGGCGTCGAGCAGCAACGCCAGAGCCGCGGTGAGCCGCACTGCCGTCGGCAGGTGCAGGGCCTCGTCTGGTCCGTGGGCATTCGACCCCGGTCCGAGCACCCCGGTGGCCAGGATCTGCGCATCGGGAAACCGTTGCGCCAGCCAACCCATGAAGGGGATGCTCCCGCCCTCGCCGAACCGCCCGGAAGCCGGACCAAATGCTGCGGTCGATGCCTGGTCGAGGGCGTCGGCCAGCCACGGGACAAGAGGTGCGGCCGCCCATCCACCAGCGGCCTCCGCGTCCCAGGTGACCTCGGCTCCATGGGGAGGATCGCTCGTCAACGTCTGGTTCACCGCCGCAGCGGCCGCCTCGGCGTCACAGGTCGGCGGAAGCCGGATGGCCAGCTGTAGCGAGGTGAACGGCCGCAGCACCGATCCAGCCTCGGCGGTAGGAGGCAGCCCGTCGGCACCCACCACGGCCAGCGCCCCGCGCCACGCCGTGCGTAGGGCCCGCTCGGCTATGTCCGCTCCCTCGAGTTCGAGGCCGTCGACTACCGGGAACGGGGAGTCGTCTGGTCCGGCGTTGGCGTTGGCGTTGGCGTTGGCCAGGGCACCAGCCAAGTCGCGAGCGGCAGCCACAGCCCACTGCGGCGGTTCGACCTGGAGCTCAGCTAGGCGCAGGTCCCCGGTCATCACGTCCTCAAGACGGTCCAGCAAGATCCGAGCAATACGGAACGAGGACGGGACCGCCCCGCCGGCTGCACCGCTGTGCACTCCGTGGTCGAGGACCCGCACAGTGAGGGTCCCGACCAGGAGCCCTCGCAGCGACGTGGTGACCCATAGACGATCGTAGGTGGGGCTACCCGAGTCGAGGGCCAAGACCAGATCCGGGGTGGCGATCCGGTCAGCGAGGTGAGCCAGCACGTCAGGTAGATGGGGGCTACCGCTCTCCTCGGATCCCTCGGACAGGATCACGATCCGGCCGTGACGCCCACCAGCAGCCCGCAGCGACTCGATGGCACAGAGCGCCGACGGGAGCGCATACCCGTCATCGGCCACCCCTCGGGCGTACAGCCACTCCCCCTCCACTACCGGCGACCACGGTCCGCGCCCCTCGCTCCATCCGTCGAACGGTGGCTGCTTGTCGAAGTGGCCGTAGATCAGCACTGTGCCGGTGGCGTCGACGTCGGTGGCCGGCACCTCGACCAGTACCGCCGGGGTGAGCCCTGGCAAGCGGACGACCTCGACGGTGGCCCCGGTGATGTCCCTGGCCTCGGCCCATCGGGCCACCAAAGCGGCCGCTTCGTCCATGTGACCGGCCTGCTCCCAGTGCTGGTCGAACCCCGGCGACAGGTTAGGGATACGGGCGAACTCCATCAGGAACGGGAGTACCTCGGCCGGCCATCGAACCTGGACCTCGTCGATGGCGTCCTGGGGGCGGAATCCGGTCGGCATGCAGTGATCCTAGGCAGGCAGCCTGGCGGAGGCACTCGCTCGATCGGTGCGGGCGATCGGTGCGGGCAGACCGTGCGGGCAGACCGTGCGGGCAGACCGATCGGGCAGACCGTGCGGGCAGACCGATCGGGCCCTGATTGAACCCGACGGTTCGTTCGATAGTCTAACTATGTGACCCTCAACACAAACTCACCAGTAGTCGGCCGACCAGCGGGTGCGACCGGTGCCGACCGACGCACCATCGGCCGCACTGCCGCATGGTTGTCCAAGCAGGTAGAGATCGGCCTGGCCACTGTCGACCTCTCCCTTTCTCAGTACCGGATCCTCGGCCTGCTCGACGAGCACTCCGCCGTCTCCTCTGACCTGGCCGAGCGGCTGGCCGTGCGGCCCCCCACCATCACCGCCGTGGTCGATGGCCTCGTGGCACGAGGTCTGGTCGAGCGCCAGCCGGTTGCCGGCGACCGGCGCCGGGTCGACCACGTGCTGACGGCCGAGGGGCAGACCGTGCTCGGGGCGGCCGATGCCGCCGTCGAGGTCCGACTCCTCGAAGTCACCGACTCCATGGACGATCCGTCAGCCACCGAGGAGGCATTCGCCGGCCTCATCAGCTGGCGGCGTGCCCTGGTGGCCTACTCGCAGGCCCGGTGGGGACGATGAAGGCCCTGACGCTGCGGCCCCGGCCGAGCGGGCCGGCCGAAATGGGGACCGAGTTCGTCCCCATCGCCGTCGAGGCTCGCAACGAGGCACCCCCCTCAGGCCTCGACCCGGATCGCTCCCTGTCGTGGCTGCGCCGGGCCATGCCGATCATGAAGGCCCACCGGGCCATCTTCCTGACGTCCCTGATCCTGTCGTTCGTCGGCCTCGTATTCCAAGTCCTCATCCCCAACCTGCTCAACCACGCCATCACCAACTCGATCCAAGCCCACACCGTCCCACTCAGCTACTACGTCTGGTGGATTGTGGGGCTCGGTGTGGCCTCGGGCATCACCGGCTACATCGCCCGACTCTTCCTGTTCGAGACGGCGTACGACATTGAGTACGACCTCCGGAACATCATCTATGAGCACCTGACGAAGATGTCGTTCGCCTTCTACGATCGGGTTCAGTCGGGCCAGCTGATCAGCCGGGCCAACTCCGACATCCGCTCAGTCCAGATGTACATGACGTTCGCGCCGCTGATCCTGGTGCAGTGCTCGATGGCGGTGATCGCCTTCGGCTTCATGCTGTCGATCAACGTGCCTCTGGCCTTCATCGCCATGGCCACCATGCCCTTCGTCTACTGGACCGGGCTCCGCATGCGGAACTCGATGTTCCCGGTGTCGTGGATCATCCAGGCCCGACTGGCCGATGTGGCCACCATCGTCGACGAAAACGTAAACGGCGTCCGCGTGGTCAAATCGTTCGCAGCCGAGCAGCAGCAGCTACGGGCCCTGTCCGGGGCGGCCCAGCGGGTGCAGTGGGGCTACATCAAAGATGCCGATCTGCGGGCCCGCTTCACCCCGCTGGTCCAGAACCTGCCCCAGGTCGGACTGGCCCTGGTACTCGTCTTCGGCGGCTACATGGTCATCCACGGCACACTCGGGATCGGGGCCATCCTGGCCTTCAACTCGTATCTGCTGATGATGCAGGCACCATTCATGATGCTCGGCATGCTGATCATGATGGGCCAGCGGGCCGCCGCCTCAGCCGGACGGATCTACGAGATCCTCGACGAGCAGCCCACCGTGACCGACAGCCCGGATGCGGTCGACCTGACCGACTGCACCGGCGATGTCCGGTTCCGGCACGTCGACTTCGCCTACAGCGAGGACGCCGAACAGTTGGTACTGGCCGACTTCGACCTGCACATTCAGCCCGGGCAGACGGTGGCCATCGTGGGTCGGACCGGATCGGGCAAGTCGACCGTGGCCCGACTGCTCACCCGTTTCTACGACGTGCGCCATGGCTCAGTCGAACTCGACGGACACGATGTCCGCCAACTCACCCAGGCCAGCCTGCGGGCCAACGTCGGGGTCGTCCTCGACGAGCCGTTCTTGTTCTCGGTATCCATTCGCGACAACATCGCCTACGGCAGACCATCGGCCACCGACGAGGAGATCGAAGCGGCGGCCACCGCGGCCGGGGCTCACGAGTTCATCAGCCACCTCTCCAACAGATACGACACCGTGGTCGGTGAGCGGGGCTACACCCTCTCGGGTGGCCAACGCCAGCGCATCGCTATCGCCCGGACTCTGTTGGTCAACCCACCGGTGATGGTGCTCGACGATGCCACCAGTGCCATTGACGTCCAGGTGGAGCAGACCATCCATGCCGGCCTGAAGGTTCAGATGGAAGGCCGCACGACGCTGATCATCGCCCACCGCCTGTCGACCATTTCGTTGGCCGACCGAGTCGTGTTGTTGGATCAGCACCGGGTGGTGGCCGACGGTACCCATGCTGAGTTGTTGGCCACGACCCCGATGTATGCCGAAGTGCTGGCCCAGGCGGCCGAGTACGAGGCCGCTGATGCCCGTGCCGAAGACGGCGAGGGCGGCGAGAGTGACGCAGGCAACGGCGACGGCGCAGGCAACGGCGACGGCGCAGGCAACGGCGACGGCGCAGGCAACGGCGCAGGCAACGGCGCTGAAACAGAGCTCGGCGCCATGCTCGACGCCGTCCGGACGGGACGTGCACGATGACGTGGGGTGGAAGTGTGGGCGGCGGCTTCGGTGGCGCCCCCGGTGGGTTCGGCCGGCCGGCTGTGCCCGGTCTGCCGTTCGCCGGTATCCCTCCAGAACTGCAGGACGGCGTCAACCGGCTGGTGGCCTCGGAGCCGGAGTACGGGGAACCGGACATCGTCTTCGAACAGAACGGCAGCGAGCAAGAGCTCAAGCGCCTCACCCTGTGGCGCCTCCTCAACAAGTACCCCGGGATGCTCCTCCTGTCGGGAATCCTGGTCGTGGTTATCGCCGTGACCGGCCAGGTCGGACCGAAGCTGACCGAGTACGCCATCAACAACGGCATGACCCCTGGCCACTACGACTTTGGCGTGGTGGTGGCCATGGCTGTCGCCTATCTGGCCTTCATCCTGGTGGCCGCGCTCGGCCAGCGCTTCCAGGTCCAGGTCACCGGACGGTTGGCGGCCTGGGTCATGAACGATCTGCGGGTCAAGGTCTTCGCCCATCTCCAGCGCCTGTCACTCGGCTTCTTCACCGAGGAGAAGGCCGGTGTGGTCATGAGCCGGATGACCAGCGACATCGAGAATCTCCAGCAGCTCCTCCAAGACGGGCTGTCCCAGCTCGCCATTCAGGGGCTGACCATGGTCGTGATCACCATCATCCTGTTCGCCACCAACGCCTATCTGGCCTTCATCACGGTGGTACTGATCATTCCGGCGTTGGTGGTGGCCTCCATCTGGTTCAAGCGGGCATCTGAGCGGGGCTACGACCAGGTTCGTGATGGGATCGCCAACGTCCTATCCGACCTGTCCGAGAGCCTCCACGGTGTGCGAATCGTGACCGCCCACAACCGCCAGCGGCACAACGTCGTCCACCACCGCAACGTAGTGGGTGACTACCGGGACGCCAACAACTACACCGCCCATGTCAACGCCCTCTACGGACCAGGCACCCAGATGCTGGGGATCATCGGCCAAGCCGTGATGCTGGCCGTGGGTGGCACCATGGTCCTTAACCACCAGCTATCGCTCGGTGCGCTAGTGGCCTTCTTCCTTTACCTCAACCGGTTCTTCCAGCCCATTCAGCTGCTGGTACAGCAGTACAACACCTATCAGCAGGGACAGGCCTCGGTGAAGAAGCTGCGGGATCTGTGCGAGACCGAACCTGAAGTGAAGGAGGCACCCGATGCCACCGTGCTGCCACTCATTGAGGGAGCCATCAGGTTCGAGCACGTCTCGTTTGCCTATGTTGAGGGTCGGCCGGTCCTAGAAGATGTGGATCTGACCATGGCTCCGGGCGAGACCGTCGCCTTCGTGGGGCCGACGGGGGCCGGCAAGTCGACCATGGCCAAGTTGGTCACCCGCTTCTACGATCCGTCCGAGGGTCGGGTCACCATCGATGGCCACGACCTGCGCTCGGTCACCATGCACTCGCTGCGGAGTCAGCTCGGTGTCGTACCCCAGGAGCCATTCCTGTTCGCTGGCACCATCGGCGACAACATCGCTTTCGCCCGACCCGATGCCACCGACGACGAGATCCACGAAGCGGTCGAGCGGGTCGGGTTGACCGATGTGATCGACCGGATGCCCCATGGGCTCGACACCGTCGTCCATGAGCGGGGCCAGACCCTGTCTTCGGGCGAGCGCCAACTGATCGCTCTGGCCCGGGCTTTCCTGGCCCACCCACGGGTACTGGTGCTCGACGAGGCTACGTCGAACCTCGATCTCCAGTCCGAGACCAAGATCGAGGCGGCGCTCGACGTACTGCTCGAGAACCGGACCGCCATCCTCATCGCCCACCGCCTATCGACCGCCATGCGGGCCGACCGGATCGCCGTCGTGGACCACGGCCGGATCATCGAGGTCGGCAGCCATGCGGAGTTGGTGGCCAAGGGCGGGCGCTACGCAGAGATGTACGAGACCTGGGTGAGCCAGTCGGATGTCGCTGGGCACCAGCCGGCGTAGTCGGGCCTGGGCGGGCTGGCGGGGCGTCCCTCTTCCACGGTGAACATGGGCGAGGCCGACTAGTCGTCGACGGCCAACGCTTCGGGAGGTCCATCCCCGTCATCGGGGTCTGATCCCGATGGCCCACTCTTATTCGGAACGAATCTCCATTCACCAGGGCGACCTTCGAGTCGGAAACGCTTCGTCGTCTTCAATAGATGGTGATGCTGGCAGATCCGCACGAGATTCCACCACTCGGTGGCACCCCCTTTTGCATAATCAAGATGGCAGTGATCGACCTGGAGGTGGTCGGAACGATCACAGCCAGGGACGACACAGATCGGGTCACGTTCCAAGAGGGCAGCGGAAATCGCAGCCGGAATATGGCGACCCAGATTGCAGATGGCGGGAACGTCGATGCCGTTGGTGATGAAGAGAGTCGTGATGGCATCTCCCATGATCTCCTTGGCGGTCTGCACGGAGATAGGACCCACACCGGGGATCTCACACATCTGGCCGGGGCCCACTGATCCTTGGCGCAGCGCGTCGAGGTCGATGCGTACATGGACACGAGCTCGACTGGAACGACTCGTTCGACGCCTTGCGGTTCCGTCTTCGCCACCATCTGGATCTTCCGGGTCAACCAGATGGTCCGTGCTGCCCGTGATGATCGCCACCAGGGCATCCGCGGCATAGTTATCGTGCGAGTCACGCCGACCTGCGGCACGAGCTGCATTGAACATCTTGTCCGTGGTGGCTTCCAGCACCGAGAGCACCCTGGCCCCGGCGTCGGGGGTGAGCCGGGCCGACATACAGAAGGCACCATCCTCGCGATCAATCCAGGTCCGACACGACCGACGGCTACGTAGGGCCTCCTGGCGCTTGGCTTCTTCATCGGCAGATCGGGCCTGAGCCTTGGCCCTCGCACACCGGTCTTGCACTTGTCGCACCGTGGCCTGGTCAGCGGAGCCGAGGAGATCGGACTCGCTACCGGGATTGGCCGTCACAGCCCTGCTGATCAACTTGACCTTCGGGTCCGAGAGCTTTCCACGACGAAAGGCGTCCTCGACCCCTGGCTGGGACGCCAGGGCACGGCCAAGGGCCAATGTGTCGGCAGCCTGTCCGACGGTCTCCCCTGTCTGTTCGGCCAGCCAACGGGCCGGGTCGTGATGCCCGCTGTCGCGATGGATCTCGGCCTCAGCCGATCGGTGGGCGGCAAAGGTCTTTCCGGCGCATGCCAACCGTTCGATCCGAGCGAAGCGGGCCACCATCCGACCAGCATCGGGGCCGGTGAAGCACGCTGCATCGAAGGTCGCCATGAACGTGTCAAGTGACCGGGCCACGCCGTCAAGGTAGGCACCGGCACCGGCTTCAGTGGCGGCAACAGCATCGGAACTGGTGCCTCCATCGAACGATTCGCCGAGCGCTGCGACGGCATTCAGGACCGGTGCACCCACTTCGCCTTCGCTGCGACTGCCGCCCTCGATTGCCCCAACGGGGATTTCCAATGCCATGGGTTCATTGTTTCAGAGGGGTGTAACAGCATCAGTCGAAGCCTTGACCGAGGCCTTGGCCGAGGCATCGGCATCGGCATCGGCATCGGCATC
>JBAXCY010000080.1:0-12542 GCA_037141235.1 Acidimicrobiales bacterium
AAACAACCGCAACAACCCAGGCGGCGGCCAAGGGAACCAGGGCAACCGCGGCAACCAGGGCAACCGCGGCAACCAGGGCGGCCAGGGCAACCAGGGCGGCCAGGGCAACCGTGGCAATCAGAACAACCAGGGCAACCAGGCGGGTGGCGTCGACGATCTTGGCAATCGACGGTCGAACCGTCGCCGACGCGGCCGCGACCGTCCCGGAGGCCAAGAGGGCGATCTGCAGGGTGCGGGGAACCAGGAGCAGCAATACCAAGGCGAGCTCGTCCCGGTCAGCGGTCTGCTGGACCTGCGCGACGAGGGCTATGGCTTCTTGCGGTGCGAGGGCTATCTGGCTTCTGCAAGGGACATCTACGTCTCGATCAGCCAGGCCAAGCGCTTCGCCCTACGCAAGGGTGACAGCATCGAGGGCTTCTGCCGTCCAGCCGGCGCAACCGAGAAGTTCCCGGCCCTCCTCCAGATCGACACCGTCTCGGGTTTGGATCCGGAAGTGGCCAAGCTGCGTCCCCGTTTCGAGGACCTGACCCCACTGTTCCCGGACGAGAAGCTCCACCTCGAGATGACAGACGACAAAGAGAACATGACGGCCCGCATCGTCGACCTCCTGTCGCCGATCGGCAAGGGCCAGCGCGGCCTCATCGTGTCGCCGCCCAAGGCCGGCAAGACCACAGTGATGAAGCACATCGCCCACTCCATCGAGGCCAACAACCCCGATGTCCACCTCATGGTGCTCTTGGTAGACGAGCGTCCCGAAGAGGTCACCGACATGCGGCGCTCCGTCAAGGGCGAGGTTGTGGCCTCCACGTTCGACCGGCCCTCCGAGGAGCACACAGCCGTGGCCGAACTGGCCATCGAGCGGGCCAAGCGCCTGGTCGAGGCTGGCCGCGATGTGGTGATCATCCTGGACGGCATCACCCGTCTGGCTCGTGCCTACAACCAGGCGGCGCCGGCCACCGGCCGGGTGATGTCCGGTGGTATCGACTCGGGTGCCTTGTATCCGCCGAAGCGGTTCTTCGGTGCGGCTCGCAACATCGAAGAGGGGGGCTCGCTGACCATCTTGGCCACCGCCCTCGTGGAGACAGGCTCCAAGATGGACGAAGTGATCTTCGAAGAGTTCAAGGGCACCGGCAACATGGAGCTCCGGCTCGACCGTCGCCTGGCCGAGCGCAGGCTGTATCCGTCGATCGACGTCAATGCCAGCTCCACCCGCCACGAGGAGCTGTTGTTCGACCGGTCCCAGCTCCAGCAGGTGTGGAAGCTCCGCAGGGTGCTCAATGCTCTGGCCAACGAGGGCAGCGCGGCTGCAGGTCTCGAGCTCCTGATGGACAAGATCCGCACTACCAAGAGCAACGACGAGTTCCTGGCTGAGATCGCCAAGGGCCCTGCCACCTGAGATGACCTGATCCATCGGCCAGCCGTCTGCCACCGCCTCGTTGGGGCGCTGGACAGAGGACCGGCCGGTTCCGATACACTTCGACGTCTGCAATCGGGCGGCCCCCGACTCCGGTGCCGCCACTACAGGAGAGTTCCATGAAGACCGACATCCATCCCGACTACGCCGACTCCTCGGTGCGCTGCTCCTGTGGGAACACCTTCACCACGCGATCGGTCAAGCCGGAGATCACCCTCGAGCTCTGCAACGAGTGCCATCCCTTCTACACGGGCAAGCAGAAACTGGTGGACTCCGGTGGCCGTGTCGAGCGGTTCCAGCGTCGCTACTCCACCTCCGGCCGCAAAAAGAAGTCGACTGCCCCGGCCGAGGCTTCCACGGCAGACGACTCGCCGGCAGACGAATCCTCAGCGGACGACTGATCGGACCTGGTTCCGGGCCGGCGCAGCCGACCCGCACCTGGCCTGACATGTTGACCTGCACCTCGAGTCAGGCGCATCCGGCCGCGGTCGGAGTGCCGGCCGGGTGAAGGTACCCTCTCCATCGTGCTCAACGACCGCCTGAGGGAGCGCCTGGTCGATCTGGAGCGAGAGTTCGAGTCGGTCCTGGCCCAACTCAACGACCCTGATCTCTCGTCAGATCCGAAGCGGCTGCGCGACGTATCGCGCCGCCACCGTGAGCTCGACGAGGTGGTCACCTGCTTCCGCCGGCTCGAGTCTGCGGGCGAGGATCTCGAGGCCGCCCGAGAGATGGTCAGCGACTCGACGGGAGAAGAGCGCGAGCTGGCGCAGGCCGAAGTGGCCGAGGCCGAGGCCGACATTGGACGTCTCGAGGAGGAGCTCCGGCTGCTCCTCGTGCCCCGCGACCCCAATGCCGATCGCAACGTGATCATGGAGATCCGAGGAGCCGAAGGCGGTGAGGAAGCCAATCTCTTCGCCAAGGATCTCTACGAGATGTACACCCGCTATGCGGCCACCAAAGGCTGGAAGGTGGAGGTGCTGTCGTCGAGTCCCACTGAGCGAGACGGACTCAACGAAGTCACGTTCCTGATCAAGGGCGAGGGCGCCTGGGTTCGGCTCGAGCACGAGGGCGGTCCTCACCGGGTGCAGCGGGTGCCGGTGACAGAGTCGCAAGGGCGGATCCACACCTCGTCGGCGGCTGTGGCTGTGCTGCCCGAGGCCGAAGAGGTCGACGTCGACATCGACCAGAACGACCTCAAAATCGACGTCTACCGGTCGACTGGTCCTGGCGGGCAGTCGGTCAACACCACCGACTCGGCTGTGCGGATCACCCACCTGCCCACGGGGATCGTGGTGGCCATGCAGGACGAGAAGAGCCAGATCCAGAACCGGGCCAAGGCCATGATCGTGCTGCGATCGCGCATCCTTAAGGCTGAACAGGACCGCCAAGCGGCCGAACTGTCCGAGCAGCGCCGTAGCCAAGTGGGCTCGGGGGGCCGCTCCGAAAAGATCCGTACCTACAACTTCAAGGAGAACCGCGTCACCGATCACCGCATCAAGTTCACCTTGCACAAGTTGGACCGCATCTTGATGGGGGACCTCGATGAACTGACCGAGGTGCTCATGGCCGACAAGCGCTACCGGCAGTTGGACGACGGCTGAGGCTTGGGCGGTGAATGGGCCGGGAAGGACGACCGCCAGCATGTCTCCACTTGGGCGATCCGGGCTGATTGCCGAGGTGGCCGTGGTGGTGGGAAGCGAGCGCGAGGCCACCTGGATCGTCGAGCATGCCGAGTCGCACACGGGCGATCCGGGAGCAGTCGCCGCCCTGGCCCACACGCTGGCCGTTCGTCGGGCGAAGGGGGAGCCGCTGCAGTACGTCCTCGGCACCTGGCAGTTCCGGAACCTGGAACTGGGGGTCGATCGACGAGTGCTCATCCCTCGGCCCGAGACCGAGCAAGTGGTGGAGGTGGCACTGGGCGCGCTGGACCAGATAGCCGCCGATCGTGGCGAAGCATCCGGCCCACTCATCTGCGTCGATCTCGGGACCGGATCCGGGGCGATCGCCTTGTCGTTGGCTGTGGAGGGCCCACGCACGGGCCAGCCGGTAGAGGTGTGGGCTACGGATGCATCAACGGATGCCCTCGAGGTGGCCAGGGCGAATCTGCGAGCACTGGCTAGCACCGACGATGCGGCAGCCGGGCGGATCACCTTCGTTGAGGGGTCGTGGTTCCAAGCGCTGCCGGCCGAACTAGCGCGTCGAGTCCATCTCATCGTCTCCAATCCTCCCTATGTGACCGAAGACGAGTACGACTCGCTCGACCCAGGAGTACGCGACTGGGAGCCGGTGAGTGCCCTGGTGGCTGGGCGCGGGCGGGGCGGGGTGGCCGGTATGTCCGACATCGAGCAAGTGGTGGCCGGTGCCAGTCACTGGTTGCGCCCGTCGGGTGCGCTGGTGGTGGAGTTGGCACCGTCCCAGGCCTACGCTTCGATCGATGCGGCCCGCCGTGCCGGGTTCTCGCAGGTGGGGACGGCTCGCGATCTGGCAGGAAGGGTGCGGATGCTGGTGGCTGTGCGATGAGCACCGACGTACTGCTCGCCACCGAAGCCGGTGCGGTGCGCCGGGCGGCAGAGGCGCTGGCTGATGGCGACATCGTGGCCGTCCCCACTGACACCGTCTACGGATTGGCCGTGGACCCGACCCAGCCCAAGGCCGTCGCCCGGCTGTTCGCTCTCAAGGGCCGTCCAGACGATGTGCCGCTGCCGATCCTGGTGGCCGGACCTGAGCAGGTCGAACTGGTCGCGGGGGAGTTGGAACCGGCCGCTACGGTACTGGCGGCACGTTTCTGGCCGGGGCCGATGACGCTTGTAGTACCGAGGCGACCGGAGTTCAGTGTGGACCTCGGAGGCCCGCCCGCTGCTCGCCAGACCGTGGGCATCCGGCGTCCGGATCATGCAGTGATGGTGGCACTGTGCGAGATCCTCGGGCCGCTGGCCGTCACCAGCGCCAACCTCCATGGGTCGGCCCCGGCCACTACCGCAGCCCAGGTGTTCCAGATATTTTCCGATCTCGACCAGCCCGCAGTGATCCTGGATGGGGGAACCTGCGCCGGAACGCCGTCCACGGTGGTCGAGTGCCGGGGTCCGGCGTCACGGTGCCTGCGAGAGGGTGCCCTGCCGTGGGACGAGGTGCAGGGGGACGAGGTGCAGGGGGAGACGACGGGGTGACGACCAACCGGCCACCATCTCTTGGCTCTCGGGGTTGACGGTGATGGGTGGTACGGGCGACACTGGTGGGGTGCAGCACACTGAGCGGTTCCGACGCGTCACCGTGATCATTATCGATTAGGTACATACCGCTCCCGGTGTGTGCCTCTTGACCGTCCACCTGGTGGGCGGTTTTTCAATTTCTGATGCACAACTGCTCGGTGGCCGTGCATTAGACACGGGGTGCCGTCGAAGTGGCAGAGTCGGAGTCCCGCCAGCACAGGCAGCACAGCCAGCACAGCCAGCACAGGCCACCAGCGACACCAGCGACACCAGCGACACCAGCGACAACAGACAAGGACATCAGAGACGTGAGCAGCTACAAGGTTGGAGTGATCGGCGGCGACGGCATCGGACCAGACGTGCTGGTCGAGGCCCTGAAAGTGGTCGATGCCGCTGGGGTGACCCTGGACACCACTGAGTACGAACTCGGTGCCGTCCGGTACCTCCGTACTGGTGAGGTGCTCCCAGACAGCGTGCTCGAGGAGCTGCGCGGCCAGGATGCGATCCTGCTGGGAGCAGTTGGGGCGGCTGCCAACTCGACGGAAGTGCCCCCGGGCACCCTCGAGCGGGGTCTGCTGCTGAAACTGCGGTTCGAGCTCGACCTCTACATCAACCTGCGGCCCTTCGTGGGCGTGCCCGGTTCGCTGGCGCCCGACTGTGACTTCATCGTCATCCGGGAGAATACCGAGGGCACCTATGCCGGCGAAGGTGGGTTTCTGCGTCGCGGCACGCCGCTGGAGGTGGCCACACAGGGGTCGGTCAACACCCGCCACGGAGTGGAGCGGTGCGTCCGCTACGCCTACGACCTGGCTGCCACTCGTCCTCGCCAGCACCTCACCCTGGTGCACAAGATCAACGTGCTCACCTTTTCCGGTGACCTCTGGAACCGGACGTTCCACGAGGTCGGCGACGAGTACCCGACCATCGCCAAGGACTACAACCATGTGGATGCGACGTGCATCTTCTTGGTAGAGCAGCCAGCTCGCTATGACGTGATCGTTACCGACAACCTGTTCGGTGACATCATCACCGACCTGGCTGGAGCCATCGCCGGTGGGATCGGCTATGCCGCCTCCGCCAACTTGAACCCAGCTCGCACCGGACCCTCGATGTTCGAACCAGTGCATGGGGCGGCCCACGACATCGAAGGCCAGAACAAGGCGAATCCAGCAGCAGCCATCCGCTCGGCCGCACTCATGCTGGACTTCCTGGGCGAGGAAGACGCGGCCACAGCCGTCAATGCCGCCGTCAACGACTTCATCAACTCCGCCCCTGATCCGACGCTCTCGACCACCGAGGTCGGCGACGCCATCGCAGAAAGGCTCTAAGCCATGCCCATCACCCCCACTGAGAAGATCTGGATGGACGGCGAGTTCGTCAACTGGGCCGATGCCACTGTGCACATCCTCACCCACACCATGCACTACGGCTCCGGAGTCTTCGAGGGCATCCGGGCCTACCCGACCGACCGTGGACCAGCCATCTTCCGCCTGCGTGAGCACATCGAGCGGCTGGTGATCTCGGCCAAGGTCTTTCTCATCGAGGTGCCGTTCACCGTCGACGAACTGATGGACGCCACCCGCGACCTGGTCCGCCTCAACGACATGCAGGACGGGTGCTACATCCGTCCGTTGGTCTACCTCGGCTACGGCGAAATGGGACTCAACCCCCTTCCGTCTCCGGTGAACGTGTCGATCGCGTGTTGGCCCTGGGGCACCTACCTGGGCGACGACGGGGTGGCCAACGGGGTGTCGATGAAGGTCAGCTCGTGGCGCCGGCACGATCCCAACGCGGTGCCGACGGCGGCCAAGGGGACCGGTATGTACGTGAACTCCTCGCTGGCCAAGGTCGAGGCCATCAAGGCCGGTTACGACGAGGCCATCTTGCTGGCCCCGGACGGCAACGTCAGCGAGTGCACAGGGGAGAACATCTTCATCGTTCGCAACGGTGCGCTCATAACGCCACCGTCGTCAGACTCTGGCGCCCTCGAAGGCATCACCCAGAAGTCGGTGGAGACCATCGGCCGTGACCTCGGCCTCGACGTGCACTACCAGCAGATGATCCGAACCGACCTCTACACGGCCGACGAAGCGTTTCTGACCGGTACGGCGGCCGAAGTGGTGCCGATCCGAGCCATCGACGACCGCATCGTGGGCGAAGGCAAGCCGGGCCCCATCACCAAGCAGATCCAGGAGATCTACTTCGGTGCGGTCCGCGGCAAGGTCGATCGGTACCAGGACTGGTTGGACTATGTCGGGTGACGGGCCCACCCTCAACGACGAGTCCTACGCGGCGGCCAAGAAAGGGAACCGCCAGACCCACGGTCATGGCCATACCCACAGCCACGGCGGCGGACCGGAGCACTCCCACCCGCTGACCCTCGGCCAAGAGGCCCACGACCGCGGTCGCAGCCGACGAAGCAGCAACCACGAACACGACCACGAACACGACCATGAGCAGCCGGCTGTCGGAGGCCACAACTTCGACCTGCCCGACCTGCCTGATGCGGTGGACGTCTTCGACACGACATTGCGTGACGGTTCCCAGCAAGAGGGACTGTCGCTGACCGTCGATGACAAGTTGCGCGTGGCCGAGCAGTTGGACAATCTCGGCGTTACCTTCATCGAAGGCGGCTGGCCCGGGGCCAACCCCAAGGATGCCGAGTTCTTCCGGCGTGCCCCCACCGAACTTCACCTGGCCAGCGCCACGCTGGTGGCCTTCGGCTCGACCCGCCGTGCTGGGGTGCGAGCCGAGGACGACGAGACACTGCGCCACATGGTCGACGCCCAGACCGAGGCGGTCTGCATCGTGGCCAAGTCGTCGGAGATGCACGTGGTCGACGCGCTGCGGACCACCCTCGACGAGGCCGTCGCCATGGTGGCCGACTCGGTCGCCTTCTTGCGATCGAACGATCTCCGGGTCTTCTTGGATGCGGAGCACTTCTTTGACGGCTACAAGGCCAACCCCGAGTTCACCATGCGGATCTTGCAAGCGGCTGAGGAGGCCGGAGCCGAGACCCTGGTGCTGTGCGACACCAACGGGGGCACGCTGCCCCACGAGGTGGATCGGATCGTAGGGAATGTGCTCGGCCGGTTCGAGACCCAGGTCGGCGTCCACTTCCACAACGACAGCGGATGTGCGGTGGCCAACTCGCTGGCCGGCGTGTCGGTCGGTGCCACTCATGTCCAGGGATGTGTCAACGGCTACGGCGAACGGTCGGGCAATGCTGACCTGGCCTCGGTGGTTCCGGACCTGGCGCTGAAGCTGCAGGTGTCGACCATCCCGGCCGACCGCCTGCCTCTGCTCACTCCGGTGGCCCATCACATCGCCGAGCTAGTCAATATCGCGCCTAACCCCCAGCAGCCCTTCGTCGGAGCGTCGGTCTTCGCCCACAAGGCCGGCCTCCACACGTCAGCCATCGCCCGGCGCTCGGATGCCTATGAGCACATTTCGCCCGGCCTGGTCGGCAATGGCACGCGATTCGTCGTATCCGAGATGGCCGGACGCTCCACGCTGGCCTTGAAGGCCGACGAACTTGGGCTGGAGCTCGACTCGGATGCCATGACATCAGTGCTCGACTCGCTGAAGCGGCTCGAGTACGAGGGCTATCACTTCGAGGTGGCCGACGGCTCCTTGGAGTTGCTGCTCCGCAACTCGACGGGCTGGAGTCAGCCGTTCTTCGAACTCGAGTCCTACCGGGTCATCGCCGACCAAGGGGAGACGCTGCTCACCGAGGCCACCGTCAAGGTCCTGGTGGATGGCGAGCCCATCGTCGCCACTGCCGAAGGGAACGGCCCGGTCAACGCCCTCGACGGAGCCCTGCGCACGGCCATCCGAAGCCGGTACCCGGCCGTTGATGGCATCCATCTGGTCGACTACCGGGTGCGGGTCCTCGATTCGGCTAAGGGGACCGGTTCGGTGACCCGAGTGCTGATCGATTCGACCGCCGGCGAGCGGACCTGGACCACCATCGGGGTGTCGGAGAACATCATCGCCGCCTCCTGGCAGGCCCTCTCCGACTCGTTGGTCTACGGTCTGATCCATACGGCAGTGCCGGGAGCGGCCGGGTAGTGCTGACGCTGGATCCCACTTCTGCGCCGACCTGTACGCCGACCTGTCTTCGAGGAGCCTTGTGACCCAGCCCAACTTCGTCCCCGTCGTCGAGGCCGATCAGGTCCGTCGCTCGTATCAGCTCGAGGTCCCGTCGATCTGGACTGCCACCCGCCCGTCCGAGCTCAGCGGCCAGCGCCAGCCGGCCGGTGCCTTTTTGGGTACGCCCGGTCCCGACCAGGGGTTCGCTCTCAAGCTGGCCCGTCGATTCGAAGACCGGTTGGTGCTGCTGCCTGGGGAGCAGGCGGCTGACGCCATCTCTGGATGCACGGCAGTCGCTATGCGCAGGGCCGCCAGCTACGGTCGGGCGCCGGTGATCCACGACTTGACCTGGGCGTTCACCCTCTGGGGATTCCTGGTGGGCGCTCCGTCCGACTTGGCCGAGGCTCGTGAGCCCCTGTTCCGGTCGGCATCTCACCACTACCAGGCGCAGCGAACCATCGCTGACTGCGTGTTCGAGTCGACGCTGAGGATGACGCCCCAGCAGGTGGCCGAAGCGATCGGGGAGTGGCGCACGCTCCTGGAGATTCCGACCCACCACTGACGGGGCTGTCCGGGCCATCTTCCGGACCTTGGCGGATCGGACCGGCGCTGTAGCAGCGGTAGGTCCTCACCTCCTCGGGGAGGCGTCGGCCAGTAGGTGCGGAGGTGATGGCCCTCGAGACAGCTCGTCGCGCAGTTGGGGCTGCGGCGAGGACTTAGTGGTGGCGACGCCACCGCTTCTTGGCCGAGGCGCCGCTGAAGGTACCAACCTCGGTCGGCGTGCGGGAGGAAGCCGAAACCAGCACCCGTGGATCGCCGGGACGCCTGGTGTTCGAGGGTACGTCGAGGGTGTCGCGGTGCTCGCCATCGGCGAAGTTCACTGTCACTGTCTCGGCGAGCCGTGACCCGGCGACGGCCTGGCTGAACAGATCGGGGTACATCGGTCCCGATTCGGGGCGCCGATCGGAGTCGGTGGTCCACGCTGGCCGCCGCGGGGCACCGGCCATGGCAGGCAGCCCCGGGGTCGGGACTCCGAGTGCTTTGGCCGCGGCTGAGGGTTCGTCGCTGGCTGGTCGGGGCATCTCGACGGTCGAGACCGGATCGAGGTCGGTCTCCGTCGCGTAAGTGGGCTCCGTCACGAGTGTGGGAATCCGGAAAGAGGAAGGGTGCGCCGCTCTGGACTGGGCGATCTCCGCGACCTCCGCCTGGATCGAGGGATGGAGTTCGGGCGGGTGCCAACTGCCGTCACTGGCGAGCCACCATCCGGGTCCTTGGGATTCATCACTCATCGCTGCCGTCTCCACTCGGTTCAGGGTCATCTGCCGCCGGAGCCGTGCTCCGACATCAGGTACATCGGCCCTAGACATTCCGGTCTTGAGCAATTTTGGGGACGGAATATCCAGAGTTACTACTGGCCGGTAACTTGTGGGCATGGAGAACACCCCTTTCGCACTTACGGACACCCATCGCCAGTTCCGGGACACACTCCGGAAGTTTGCCGACGAGCGGGTAGCACCGCACGCGGCTGCTGCTGATCGAGACTCGACCTTTCCCCAAGCCTCGTTCGATGCCTGCGTCGAGCTCGATCTCCCGGGACTAGGGATCCCTGAGGAGTACGGGGGAGCAGGTGCCGACATGATCACCCAGGCGATCATGGCCGAAGAGATCGCCCGGGCGTGTGCGTCGACCGCAGTGACGCTCCTCATCTCCAAGTTGGGCATGTTGCCGGTGATGAACTGGGCCTCCGATGAGCTCAAGCAGGCGTACCTGCCCAAGATCGCCTCCGGTGAGTATCAGGCCAGCTACGGCCTGTCCGAGGCCGACGCCGGCAGCGACGTGGCCTCGATGCGCACCCGGGCCGTCAAGGACGGCGACGACTACATCCTCACTGGGGCCAAGCATTGGATCACCAATGCCGGTGTGTCCGACGTCTACACGGTGTTCGCGGTGACCGACCCCGAGGCCGGACGCCGAGGGATCAGCTGCTTCCTGGTCGAGGCCGGGTGGGGAGTGGAGGTCGCACCCCACGAAGACAAGATGGGCCTGCGGGGCAGCCCGACGGCCGGTATCTCGTTCAACGAGATCCGTGTCCCTTCGTCGCACCTGATCGGCGAAGAGGGCAAAGGATTCACCATTGCCATGCACACCTTGGACCGCAGCCGTCCGACCATCGGGTCCCAAGCCGTCGGCATCGCCCAAGGGGCGATCGATGTCGCTGTCGGGTACATGGGGGAGCGAAAGGCGTTCGGCAAGCCGATCGCTGATCTACAGGGACTCCGGTTCATGATCGCCGAGATGGCCATGCGTACCGAAGCGGCCCGCACGCTCACCTACCGGGCGTGCTCGCTCATCGACAACGGCGACCCCGAGGGCGAACTGACCACTATCGGGGCCATGGCCAAGTGGTTCGCCTCGGACACGGCCATGTCCGTCACGACTGATGCCGTACAGCTGCTGGGTGGCTACGGCTATACCAAGGACTTTCCGGTGGAGCGGTTCATGCGTGACGCCAAGATCACCCAGATCTACGAAGGAACCAATCAGATCCAGCGGGTGGTCATTGCCAAGAGCGTGCTCGGGTAACTGTTTTCCCAGGGCGGGTTCAACCGGTCAGCGACCAGCCGATGGCGCAATAAGTCGCACATACGTGCGAAAAAGTGCGAGAATAGATCCATGGATTACGTGAATCCGGTGGAGGCGTTGATTCCGGGCGTACAGGGTCGTGTCTTGACCGTACTGGCCCGGACCGAAGCGGAATTGACCATGCGGTCGGTCGCCGAGCTGGCGGGCGTGAGTGCCAACCAGGCCACCGTCGTACTCAACCGCCTGGTGCGTCTCGGGCTCGTGGAGCGCCGGGATGTGGGAGCTGCCGCCCTGGTGCGTCTGGTCCGCGAGAACGAGGCGGCGCGGTCCGTGCTTTCACTCGTGGACCTCCGTCAGGGTGTCTTGGCTCGTCTGGCGGGGGAGGCGAGGAAGATCCGGCCGGCCCCGGCGTGTCTCGTGGTGTTCGGTTCCTTCGCCCGTGGTGACGCACACGAGAACAGCGATATCGACGTGCTCGCCGTGCCGCCCTCCGAAGCACAGGTTGATCACGGACGATGGACGGCAGCGCTTGGCCAGTGGTCCGATCGGGCGGCCCGGATCGCCGGTAATCCGGTCAATTTGCTCGAAGCCACGATGGACGAGTTGCCGAAGCTGGTCCGGCACGAGCGAGAACCGTGGCGGACGATCGTGGAGGAGGGAGTCGTATTGGTTGGCGACATTCCCTCCGAGATCCGGGCCGCGTCATGACGGCCGCACGCCGTCAGGCGCAGACGCGGACTGCTTCCGCTGCCGATGCCCGTGCGTATCTAGGCAAAGCGCGGGAGTTCCAGCGTGCCGCCGAGGACTCACTCGGGCTCGGGAACCGTGTGGCCGCGGCTGGCAACGCCGTCCATGCCGGCATCGGAGCAGCGGACGCCATCACGGCAGCCAGGGCAGCAGCGGTCTGGAAGGGAGAACACTCCCAGGCCCCGGCTCACCTGGAGAAGGTCGGTGGCGAGGAGGGCCGGAAGGCAGCCCCTCAACTCCGCCGACTCCTGCCGCTGAAGAACCGGGCGGAGTACGACCCCGAGCCGATCTCTGCAACCGAAGCGAAGGCGGCGGTGGCCGCGGCGGCGCGCATGGTGCGAATCGCCGAGCAGACAGTGAAACAGGTCGAGCGCTGAACCCTGTGGTTGCTTGTTCCGAGGTCTGTCTCCATCCCTACTTCATCCCTACAACTCGGCGGAACCGGGTGGATCCAGGACCACTCGATCCCGAACAGACCCTGTTCAGCGCACTGGAGA
>JBAXCY010000081.1:0-12535 GCA_037141235.1 Acidimicrobiales bacterium
GCCCCTAGACCAGCCCCACCCAACCCCCGACGGGTGATGCGGACAGCTCCGGCCGCGCCCACCCCCACGGTGGCGCCCAAAGCACCGCTGCTCCACTCCATGCAGTTGGCTGCCCTGCACGGGACCGAGGTCGCTACCGGTCTTCGTCTCGTCATCCCACGCACTACTGACGAACTGGTGACCTGGGGCCGGTTGCTCGGGAACTGCATCGGGTCGTTCGGTCCTGCAGTGGCGGCAGGGCGGACCCTGATCGTCGGTGTCGAAGCCGACGGCGTACTGGCCTACTGCCTGGATCTCACTCCCGAGGGCGCCGTGCGCCAGTTTCTCGGAGCCCGCAACCGTGTCGTTCCGCCCGCCGTCGCCGGTGCGGTGTGCCGCCGGATGGTCGAGGCCGGGGTGATGAGCGATTGGGAGCCGGTCAACCGGATTTGGCTGCAGGCTTGACCCGGCTGCGGGTCGATCAGACCTGGGCGTGGGTGAGGACGCGGATCCGCAGATCTGGGTTCGGCACGAGGATCTCCTCGGTCCCGGTGTCGTATCGGAGTACTAGATAGGGCGGGGCTCCGTCGAGACCCCACGCCGACACGACTCGGCAGACATGGCTGCTTCCCTGTCCGTTCCTGTCGGTCACCAGCAACCTGTCGCCAACTTCTAGAAACACGCAGTTTCCCTTCCTGTAACCATGAGATGAGATTAGTCACCGAGGGCGACAGAACATGCGGATGGTCGTGCCCGGACTGCTTACTGGTGCCCACAGGTATCAGGAGTCGGTGGCTGAGTTGGAGTTCGAGTCGGGGCCTGCTGACCGGGTACGTAGTCGGACAGGGGAGCTCTTGGGAGCAGCCAACTGTCCACAGGCGGCGGCGATCTCACTTCCTCGGGTCACCCGCACTGTCGCATTGATCCCTAGGCGCGTGAGCTGGTTGCGGAAACCCCGCACCCCTTCGGGAGGTGTGCCCCGCACCAGATAGCCCGGCGTGGGGTTGAGGGGGATGAGGTTGACGTGAGCCCGCAAGGGACGGGCGAACTCGGCCAGTTCGGCCGCATCGGAGGGGCGATCGTTGACGCCGTCGATCAAGGCCCACTCGAAGGAGAGGCGCCGTCCGCTGGTGTCCACATAGTGGCGGCAGGCTTCGGCCAGCGCGGCCAGCGGATACCGCTTGTTGATGGGCACCAGCTCATTGCGCAGCGTGTCGTTGGCGGCATGCAGCGATACGGCCAGGTTGACCGGCAGATCCTCATCAGTCATCTTCTTGATGCCGGGGACCAGTCCGACCGTGGACACGGTGAGGTGGCGGGCACTGAACCCCATGTCCCCGTGCAGCCGCCTGATGGCTGCCCACACCCGGTCGTAGTTGGCCATGGGCTCGCCCATCCCCATGAACACGATCCGCGACAGGCGCCGAGGCAGTGCGGCCCGAGCCGCCACAGCCACTTGTTCGACGATCTCGCCGGTGGTCAGCTGGCGAGTGAAGCCAGCCTGGCCGGTGGCGCAGAACGTGCAGCCCATGGCGCACCCGGCCTGACTGGACACGCACGCCGTCACCCGGTCCGGGTAGGCCATGAGCACGGTCTCGACCTTTGCCCCACCGTCGAGCTCGAATAGCCACTTGATGGTCTGTCCGTCATCGGCGATCGTCTGGTCGCGCTCGACCAGCGCTGGCGGGAGCTCCTGGGCCAGACGCTGGCGCAGCGCGGCAGGAAGATCGGTCATCTCATCGGGTGCCAGCAGTCGCTGGTGGAGCCCGTCCCACACCTGACGGGCGCGGTAAGCGGGCTGGTCGGCCAGGAGTTCGCCAAGGGCGTCGGGAGTCAGGTCATAGCGGGTCGGCAACACTGCAGACTACGGCCAGACGGCGACCCAGTGATCTGGGCGCCCTACAGGGGGTTGGACTTGGTCCGGATGTTGAGCTGGCCGGCCAGCCCAGCCGAACGGTGGTGGTCGATGGCTGCCATCTCGGGCGACATGACCATGGCCATAAAACTGGCATACGACGGGTACTCCGCCAAGGCGATGAGGTCCCATAGCTCCTCGACCTCGCCGAGGAGGATTCCAGTCACCTCACCAGAGAACTTAAACGAGCCACCCAGGGCCTCGACCAGGTTGCCCACACCTTCGACGTAGCGGTCGTAGGCCTGTCGGCCAGTCAGATCGGCGTCGCTCCCGTCGGCGTACTCGGCGTTGGCCTTGAACTTCAAGAGGTTGACCATGACGAACGGTCCGTCCTCGGGGGCGCTGAAGAACTCGGTGGCCTGCTTCGCCTCCGGAATTACGGCGTTGTTGACGATCACGGTGATCTCCCTGTTTGACGGCTGACGGCTGATGGCTGGCGGCTCTGGCTCGTCGGACCTTACCTGGCGTGGGGAGCGGGGGTTCAGTCGTGCTGATGCAGGGAGCCGATGCAGCGAGCCGCACCTGTGGGATTCGGGGTGGCCGCACCCAGCCCTGTGAGTCTGGGCGGCTACGGCAATACTGGCCAGATGGCAGACAACGATCCCCTGGTGCTCCGGTCCGATCAGGACGGATGCTGCACGCTGACGCTGAACCGCCCTGAAAAGCTGAATGCCTTGCGGCCCGGTTCCTTCGTGGCGTTACGTGAGCACCTGGAGGCCATCGCTGGCGACCCAACTGTGCACTGTGTGGTCCTCGCCGGTGCCGGCCGGTCGTTCTGCGCCGGCCACGACCTCGAAGCCATCGCTTCGGGGGAACACGCCCCCAGCCGGCACTTCGAGGCCGAGACGATCGACATGCTCGAGCAGCTGGTGCAGCCGACTATCGCCCGGCTGCATGGGCACTGCTTCACCGGAGGACTCGAGCTGGCGCTCGGGTGCGACTTCCTGGTGGCGGCGGCGTCCACCAAGATCGGGGACACCCACGGCCAGTGGGGCCTGGTGCCCATATGGGGGATGTCGGTCCGCCTGCCCGAGCGGGTCGGCCGCTCCATGGCCAAGCAGTTGATGTTCACCAGTCGAAGGATCGACGGCACCACGGCGGCCCAGATCGGCCTGGTCGACCGATCGGTGCCCGACGAAGACCTCGACGACGCCGTGGGCGTTCTGGTGGCCGAGATCATGGCCAACTCGGCCGGAACCAATCGACGGGTCAAGCGGCTGATCGCCGATGGCGACGACCTGGATCGCACCGAAGCCCTGGCGCACGAGCGGGCGCTCCCCTACGGCGTGCCCGAAGACATGGCCGAACGCATGACCAGAGCCTGAAGCCATGCCGGAAGCCATGCCTGACCCGACGGTTGGCGTTGTCGACTTCCCTGGACGAGGCGAACTCGACGCACTGCTCGAAACGTTGGTGCCCCCGGCATGGGCCGAGTCCGTGCGAAGCGGTGACACGGCTGCCATCGAGGCGCTGCGGGACGCCATCGACCGGGGCCTGGTCGTGCGGACCTTGGGTGAAGCTGGCTGGATCGCTCCCCACTATGCGGTGGAGCACGGCGGCCGCGGACTGACCCGCGAGGAGGCGGGACGGGCACTCACCATCCTGAACATGTGGGACGTACCGCACATGCCGCTCGGCTCGGGGGTGCCGCTGGCCGCACCGACGATCGACCAGTGGGCGCAAGAGGCCACCAAGCGCCATCTGCTGCCGCCTCTGATGAGCGGAGCGCAACGGTGGTGCCAGCTGTTTTCTGAGCCAGGGGCCGGATCGGACATGGCGTCGCTGGCCACGACGGCCGTCCGTGACGGTGACGAGTGGGTGGTCAACGGCCAGAAGGTGTGGACCACGTTCGGGCACCTGGCCGAGCGGGCCATGCTGCTGGCTCGGACCGACCCTGACCAGCCCAAACACAAAGGCATTACCTACTTCGGACTCGACATGAGGTCGCCGGGGGTAGAGGTGCGCCCGCTGATCAACATGGCCGGCCAACGGGAGTTCAACGAGGTGTACCTGACCGATGTCCGGGTTCCCGACATCGATCGCATCAGTCCAGTGGGCGAAGGGTGGGGAGCGGCGCTGACCACGCTCGGTGCCGAGCGCCACGCGCTCTCGGGCCTGGCCAAGAAGAAGCGCAAGGCCTCCGATGAGATCCTGGGCGGAAAGCCCTATGCCGACATCGAACGATTGGCCGTCGCACGCGGGGTAGGTGCCGACCCGGTGGCTCGCCAGCGGCTGATGGCCGTCTACATCGAGGGCCGGGTGCTGACCATGAACATCCAGCGGGACCGGGCTCGGGCGGCCGCCGGGCAGGCGCTCGGGGCCGAGGGATCCCTGACCAAGGTGGCCAAGGCCGCATCCAACCAGCACCTCCAAGAGGTGGCCATGGATCTGCTGGGTGCCGACGCCATGGCCTGGATGCCGGGTGATCACGAAGCCGAAGAGTGGATCACCCAGTTCCTGCGCACTCGGGCCAACTCGATCGAAGGCGGGACCTCGGAGATCCAGCGGAACATCATCGGCGAGCGGATGCTCGGCCTGCCCCGAGAGCCCGACCCCTATAAGGGCGAGGCCTGGCGCGCAACTCCTCGGTGACACGGCGGTCGACCTGCTGACTGTCGGCCTAGGGCGAGCGCTATTACTTGAGTTCGATGAGGAAGCCGTGGACCGCAGTCCCGCCGATGTTCTCGGTGGTGTGCTGATCCGCCGGTTGGTAGCTCATGGTCCCACTGGGGATCTCGAGGTCGGTGGGCGTGGTGGAAGAGTGGGGCCCACCGAACCGGAAGGTCCCGCCCTCGACCATGACGACGACCATGTCGGGGTGGCCGTGGGGTTCGGTCTTGTCTCCTGGCTCCATACGGAGTTCGAGGACACGGATCTTCTCGTTGTCGAGAACGACCTTGTAGGCGTTCGATGCGACGATGGCAGCGTCATCGGTCATGGTTTCTCCTAGGAAGCTGGGGTTGGGGTTAATCCTGCCATGCCCGACTCGATCTGCACCGGGTTGGTCACCACATGCCCACCCTTTCGTAGTGCTAACTGGGGAATCTTGCCATCAGGGATCCAACCGGGGCGATGGAACGATGCGGCTGCGTAGGATCGGCGCATCTCGACTCTCGGTCGGGCGATTACTCCGGGGGGAGGTGGCCGCCGTGTTCACTATGCGATTTGCCATGCGGTCTCGGACCGCCGATCCAGTTGCGCGCGCCGATCTGTACGCGGCAACACTGGATATGTGCGCCTGGGCCGAATCTCGTGGCTGCACGGCTGCCATCGTCAGCCAGCATCACGGTGTCCCTGACGGCTATCTGCCGTCACCGATACCTGTGGCCGCAGCCATCGCTGCGCGCACCAGCACACTGCAGGTCAGTGTGGCTGCGCTGTTGCTGGCACTGTACGAACCAGCCAAGCTGGCCGAAGACCTCGCCGTGGTCGACCTGTTGAGCAGGGGCCGGGTGTCCTATGTGGTCGGCATCGGCTACCGCGACGAAGAGTTCGCCATGTTCGGGGTGGATCGGCGCACCCGGTCCCAGATGATCGAAATGCGCATCGGCATGCTTCGTGAGTTGTGGGCCGGGCAGACCGTGGAGATCGAAGGACGGCCGGTGACGGTGACACCGAGGCCGTACTCTCCCGGTGGACCGATGCTGGCCTACGGGGGTGGATCGGAGGCCGCGGCTCGACGCGCTGGGCGCTTGGGGATGTTCTTCGTGGCCGAGACGCACGACTCGAGCCTGCGGGCCGCCTACCTCGACGAGGCCAGCCGCGCCGGGGTGGCTCCGGTGGGATGCGCGTTTCCCGAGCCCGGGGTTCCGCTGACAGTCTTCGTGGCCGACGACCCGGATCGGGCGTGGGCCGATATCGGTGAGTACCTGCTGGCCGATGCCATCAGCTACGCCAAATGGAACAGCCACCGGTCTGGGACGGCCTCTCTATCGTTCGCCACCACCGTCTCGGAACTGAAGGACGAGCAAGGCGCGTACCGGATCGTCACCCCGGAGCAAGCGCGCGCCTACGTGGCCAGGGGAGTCCCCTTGGGGCTCCAGCCTCTGGTGGGAGGAGTGCCTCCTGACCGAGCGTGGCCCTACCTCGAGGCGGCGGCCGCCATCACGGCCGGATGACTACGCCGTCTAGGTGAGGCATCAGGGCTTGGCCTTGGACTGGTTCGGCGTCACTGCGGCCTGAAAGCGATCCCAACGAGACCCGCTGCCGGTTCTGGGCCGCTGTTTGGCGTGTCAGGATCGGGACCGCAAGACTTGGCGGATCGCCAGGCGTGGTGCACAGGGGAAGGGTGTCAGAGATGGAGCAGGAACACGGAGCACACGGCCCATCGGTCGCTGAGCTGCGCGAGAAGTATCGCCTGGAACAGCAGAAGCGTCTCCGCCCCGAGGGCATGGCCCAGTGGGGCGAGTTGTCCGAGGACCTCGACCGGGACCCCTTCGTGGAGCCTGGCTTCACCCGTGACCCGGTAGTCGAAGCGACCACCGTGGTGATCGTGGGCGGCGGCTTTGCCGGGATGCTCACGGCCATCCACCTGGCCAAGCACGGGATCACTGACGTGCGGATCGTGGAGAAGGCCGGGGACTTCGGCGGCACCTGGTACTGGAACCGGTACCCGGGCTGCATGTGCGACGTCGAGTCCTACGTGTACCTGCCCCTCCTCGAGGAGACGGGCTTCATGCCGACCGAGCACTACGCCAGCGCCCCGGAGATCTTCGAGTACTCCAAGTTGCTGGCCCGGACCTTCGACCTCTACCCCCGGGCTCTCTTCCAGACCGACGTCACCGGGGCGGACTGGGACGCGGAGGCACAGCGGTGGCAGGTCACCACCAGCCGAGGCGACCGACTTTCGGCTCGATTCTTCGTGCTGGCCGGTGGCATCCTGCACAAGGCCAAGCTGCCAGGGATCTCCGGGATCGATGCATTCGAGGGCAAGGCCTTCCACACCAGCCGTTGGGACTACGGCTACACCGGCGGCAGCCCCACCGAGCCGATGGACCACCTGGCTGACAAGCGAGTAGCCATCATCGGCACCGGGGCCACCGCTGTGCAGGTGGTTCCACAGGTCGCTCGGACCGCCAAGGAGCTCTTCGTCTTCCAGCGCACTCCGGGTGCGGTGGGTGTGCGCAACCAGCAGCCCACCGATGTCGAGTGGTTCCAGAGCCAGGAGCCCGGGTGGCAGCACGAGCGGATCGTCAACTTCACCCAGGCCGTCACCGGCGCCCAGCCCGAGTCGGACATGGTGGGCGACGGCTGGACAGAGGTCATGTGGGTCGACACCCAAAAGGGTGCTGCCTCGGCGGAGGAGGCCGAAGCGCTCGAACAGATCGATTTCGAGGTCATGGAGACGATCCGGGCGCGGATCGACGAGGTGGTCGAGGACCCCGAGACGGCGGAGCGGCTGAAGCCGTATTGGGGGAAGCACTGCAAGAGGGTCTGCTTCCACGACGACTATCTGCCGGCGTTCAACCGGCCCAACGTGCACCTGGTGGACACTGAAGGCCGAGGCGTCGAGGCGATTACCCGAAACGGGCTGGTGTTCGACGGCGTCGAGTATCCGGTGGATCTGCTGATCTATGCCTCGGGATTCGAGGTCACCACGGATCTCTACCATCGGCTTGGCTTCGACCCCAAGGGCCGTGACGGTGTCGCCCTGTCGCAGCGCTGGGCCGAGGGCGCACACACCCTGCATGGCGTGCTGGCCAGCGGGTTCCCCAACCTGCTGCTGATCAGTCTCGTCCAAGGCGGGTTCGGCACGAACTTCTCCCACCTCCTGTCCGAGTCGGCCAAGCATGTGGCCCGTATCGTGGAGGCCTGCATCGACCAGGGGATCGTCGTCATCGAGCCGGAGGAGGCCGCCGAAGAAGCTTGGCTCGCACTGCTCCTCGGCGTCGGCATGGGCAATGCCCGCTACTTCCAGACCTGCACGCCCAGCTTCTACAACAGCGAGCAGCAGGCGATCGACTCCCGGGCGGTGCGAAATCTGACGTACACCGGGAGCCTGCTGGAGTACGTCGGGTATCTGGAGCGATGGCGTGACGAGCCTGAATTCCCGGGCGTCACCGTACAGCGGGCCGACTCCGGTGGAACCGGCTAGGCCGTTCGAATGGCGGTAGCGATCCAGAGCAGCAGCGCCGCTCCGGCATAGAAGAGGCCGAGGGTGATCACCCCTTCCCACTGGGCGAATTCCCAGGCCAGGCCGGCGGTGGCCGAGCCGATGGCCCCACCGAAGAAGTACGTGACCATGTAGCCGGTGTTGATCCGGGATCGCCCGGGCGGATCGATGCCGAAGATGAGCTGCTGGTTTTGGATGTGGACGGACTGGATGGCAAGGTCGGCCAGCACCAGGCCGATGATCAGTGGAGCCAGGTGGTGAGCCCCCAGGCCCATCAGAGCCACCGAGATGACCAGCAGCGCAAGGCACCCACCGGTGACTTGGCGTTCCCAGCCTCGATCGGCCAGGTGGCCGCTGAGGGTGGCGGCTAGTGCGCCGGCCAAGCCGAACAGTCCAAAGAGCCCGATGATGCCTGCGGAGTAGTTGTACGGATCGTGGGCCAAAAGGAAGGCCAGGCTGGTCCAGATCACGCTGAAGGTGGCGAAGACCAGGCCGCCATAGGCGGCCCGAAGCCGCAGCAACGGTTCGGAGCCGAAGTAGTGGGCCACCGAGATCAGGAGGTCGTGGTACCTGATGACGGGGCGGGGTTCTTCGTTGGGCAGGCGGAGGTAGAGGAGGAGGCCGAGGAGGACCATGGCGCCAGCGGCGACGAGGTAGACGGTGCGCCAGTTGGTCAATTGGGCCAGGACCCCAGACAGCATTCGGGCCAAGAGGATGCCGAGGAGGAGGCCGCTCATGATGATGCCGGTCACCCGGCCCTTGCGCTCCGGGTCAGCCAGGTGGGCCGCAAAGGGCACCAGGATCATGGCTGATGTGGAGCACAGGCCGATGAGCACGGTGGCGACCATCAAGACAGAGAAGTCAGGAGCGATCGAGGCAGCCAGCAGGCACACGGCGTCGGCGGCCATGACCCAGGGGACCAGGCGGCGGCGGACCAGTCGGTCCCCGAGGGGGACGAGGAAGAACAGGCCCAAGAGGTAGCCGACCTGGGCGGCGGTGACGACCAAGGCCGTGCGGCCTTCAGGGACACCCAGGTCCTTGGAGATGAGGGGGAGGAGGGGTTGGGCGTAGTAGAGGTTGGCCACCGTCACCCCGCAAGCCAAAGCGAAGAGCGCTACCCGTCCCCGGGGCATCATGAGGCGGCCACCGATCCTTCGAACAGGCGCTCCATGTGCCCACGGTACAGGGCTGACGCGGCGTGACCACACGGATCACATGCCGCAATGTCGTGGTGGCGATAGGGCTTCCAGTCATCGTGGGTAGCCGGATAGCCACCCCGGACATCTCGCCGATCACCCCGAGTTCGTTCATGGCCAACCGGCCCCGCATGGGATGACAGTCCAACTGCGTGAACAGACTGGTCGAGGCCCAATGCACCCGGTGCAGCCGCCCGACGATGGGCCCGAGACGGAGACGTGGGCTTCGAGAACCCTTCAGCCGCCGGCGGCATGGAGGGGTTACGGGGGGTGGGGCCGCGGGTGGAGTTCCCTACGGTACGCGCGTCGGTCGCGGCGGCGGAAGCCTGTCCAATTGAGGGGCCTGATAGATTAGGGGAAACAAACCATGTCTCAAGAGATCGTTGATGCCGCGTACCAGGCTAAGCCTGGTCACTATCAGGATGTCGTAACGAAGGTTTCCGACTTCTACCTGGGCTACATCCACGAGCGTCCGCTCCTTGCGAGTTACACGATCACCGGCGATGAGGGTTCGGGCGAGGTGCGCGCCTTCGTGACATGGGAGACGCGTGAGGCCGCCTCAGCGCTGAATAGCGACCCGAAGTTCGCAGAGTTCGCAGACGACGTGTCCCAGCACATGACCGGTCCGCCGGTCCGAATCCTCTTAGAGATTCTCCACACCCACACCCGCTGATCGCTTCTTGACGTCAGCGCTACCGCCTATGAAGATCACGTCCCGCTGAGTGGTGTCACGTAGGCCGTAGCATCCTCAACGCAATCAAGACCATGCCATGAGGGTCGGTGGGCCTGCCGCTGAGTCGATCTCGGTAGTTGTGCCGACCAGCCGTGCCATGGACTGCTCAAAGAGACAAGACTGCTCAAAGAGACAAGACTGCTCAAAGAGACAAGACTGCTTCGCGGCGATTCATTCGCGGCGATTCGCTTGTCGCAACGCTCATCGCTATTTTTCGACAACGCTGGAGCCCTAGGTAACCTCGCGGCGTATCCCAAACCGGAGGTTTGAACAGTGACCTACGTCCAGGCCATCGTGATTGCACTATTCCAGGGGGTGACCGAGCTTTTTCCCGTGTCCAGCCTGGGCCACTCGGTCCTGCTGCCTGCCTGGATCGGGGGAAACTGGCAGACCCTCGTGACTCAGTCCTCCGAAGGGTCGAGCGAATCGTCGTTCTACCTCGCTTATATCGTCGCTCTGCACGTTGCGACTGCGCTCGCCCTGCTGTGGTTCTTCCGAGCAGATTGGGTCCGCATCATCCGAGGCCTGTTCCGCAGTTCGCTACGCATGGTCAAGGCACGGAAGTGGAGCATCAACGACGCTGATGAACGTTTGGCCTGGATGCTCGTCATTGCCACGATCCCGGTTGGTCTCACCGGCCTCGCCCTAGAGCACACGTTTCGGACGATCTTCGCCAAGCCGCTAGCTGCAGCGATCTTCCTGTTCATCAACGGCCTCATCCTGCTCGGCGGCGAAGTACTCCGGCGAGGGGTCAAGGCTCGTGGCGCGGGCGTCGGAGTGACCGATCATTCGCTCGATCCGTACTCGGAACAAGCGGCTATCGAATCTGACGCCAACATCGCCCAGTTGAGCTTCAAGGACGCCCTCTACGTCGGCATCCTCCAGATCGCCTCACTCTTCGCCGGCGTCAGCCGATCTGGCGTGACCATCGTCGGCGGTTTGTGGCGGGGACTCAACCATGAAGACGCGGCACGTTTCGGATTCCTACTCGCCACTCCAATCATCTTTGCCGCTGGACTACTGAAGCTTCCGTCGTTGGCGGGACCGGCTGGTGCCCACATCCACGGTCAGGTCATCGTGGGTTTCCTGGTCTGCGGAGCGACTGCCTACCTCTCCGTCCGCTTTCTGGTCCGCTACTTTGAGACCCGGACGTTGACTCCGTTCGCCATCTACTGCTTGGTGGTTGGAGCGGCCAGCGCATTGCGCTTCGGCATCGGCTGACACCGAACAGCCGGCCGAACACGTGCTTCCTAACGCCGCTCGGTGACGCACTGCGGCGCTTACGACGAGAGAACGGCTGCGACGGTGGATCTCCCTGGGCGGGAACCGGTATCCGGTGAAGGCCACCGACCGAGGCTGAATCTGGGGACAGGATCGGTGACCCTTCGTCCCGCCAGCCTCGCCGTCTGGGGACGAGCACACGCAACGCAGCGGACCCGTTTTGGGCACCCACAGCCAGAGACCGGCGCCCCCACCACTCGGAACTATAGAGTCGGGCCATGGGTGCCAGACGATCCGTTGCGGCACCGGTGATCACGGAGTTGCCCGAGATCGGCGTCACCGTGATCTCGAAGTGGCTCTACAACTGCTACGTCATCCACGACGGCGGCGACGGGCAACCGTTTGTGGTCGACCTGGGTCTGCCATCGCAGATCCCGTTAGTGGCGGCCGCGTTGTCGGACCGGGGGTCGGACTTGTCCGAGCTCGGGGCGGCAGTGGCCACCCACGGACACGCGGACCACGTCGGCGGCCTCCCACCGCTGCGCGACCAGCATGGAACCGCCGTGTACCTCCCAATCGCGATCGCCGAGATGCGCGCAGGGACACGGGCCCTCCGCCCGCCGGGCATCAGGGAGGTCTCACAGATCCTCCCAGTGATGGCGAGCCAGCCCCGTGACCTGCAGGCCTCCAAGGAAATCTCCGGCACGTCGGCGTCGATCGGCTGGAACGGTAAAGAGGTTCGACTCCCGTTCGAACCGGACTCGTGGCTGTCCGACGGCGAGCACCTCCCCGGGCTCCCCGACTGGCAGGTGCTCAACACTCCCGGCCACAGCGATGACTCAACCTGCCTCTTCCATGCACCCACCCGCACCCTCCTTTCAGGCGATGCGGTCCTGTCGGCCGACGGACGGGCGTGGTTCAACCCCGAGTTCGTCGACCCCGAGTTGTCGGCAACCAGCGAGGCCCGACTCCGCGCCCTCGACGTGGAGCACCTCCTGCCCGGTCATGGCCTCGTGGTCACGGGCCCGCGTGTGATGACCGAAGCGCGAACCCATACCGACCAACCGTCGATCGGTGCCAAGGCCTCAGCGTTGTGGCAGGTCCTGCGCAACCATGCCGGCCGCCAGGTCTACTGACCGGCCGCCGGCTCCCTGGCACATTGATCAGGTAGTGCCTGAGTAGTCCTTCCACTCGAAAGTCTTGGGGATCAATCCCGAAGCGTCCCCTGAGTTACCTGCTTCTGCTGTCGGTGTTCCAGCAAGAGCGAGGGGAGAAACCGTCAGACATCTGCTATCCTTACATTTAAAGAAAAGTAAGGAGAACGACATGGACGTGGCCGCTCGCTTGAGCTCCAAAGGGCAGGTAACGATTCCGAAGGC
>JBAXCY010000082.1:0-12475 GCA_037141235.1 Acidimicrobiales bacterium
GGTCCGACTCAGACCGTTCTACTTTCTTCGACCAGTCCCTCCATCGGTGCCATCCCTAATGGGACGGCCGGACTGTGTCCGACTACAGACCAGCGGGGCGTGACCGTTGCCACTGGGGTCAACTGCGCCATCGGGGCCGTTCAGGTTGCCCCGACTCTGTCTCAGACGGTCTCCTTCACCTCGAGGAATCCCAGCACCGTGGTCGTAGGGGGAACGACCTATTCGCCAATAGCGACTTCCACCTCCGGCCTTGCCGTGGCCATCTCACTCGATGCGGCATCGACGGGCTGCACTATCGCCGGTGGAATCGTGTCCTTCACGGGTGCGGGGAGCTGTGTGATCAATGCTAAGCAGCCCGGTGCCGGCCTCTACTTGGCTGCAGCCCAAGTCCAGCAGTCGATCGTCGTGTCGTGGGGTCAACTCAGTGCCGCCCTGAGTGCACCGACCTTCAACCCGGTGCCGGTTGCGGCCAGCACCAGCTATGCGGTCACCGGCAAGTTGGTCCTGGACTGCCCGGTGGGAACGGCGTGTGCCACGACCGCCCCGGTGCTCCCTGGGTCGACCATCTCGGTCAGCGGGGGAGGTTCCACCTGTCAGCCGTCCGCCCTTACCTATTCGGGGGCTTCCACGTCCACCACCAGTGGGGACGTGCTCCAGGGGTATGGGTACACGTGCTCGCTGACGTCTCCTGCTGCTGGTGGCACCTATACGGTGACGGTGTCGTTCACCGGGGCGACGGTCACGGCCACCACCGGAGTGACGTCGGATCTCAACGGGTTCTAGATCCAGTAGGGCTCGGTTGCATTGATCGATCGTCGGGCCAGAGCTGACCAGCCTCGGTGAGATTTACCGCTCAGATCACTTGCGCCAGTTCGTCGAACGCTGCGGCAAGGTTGAGTGCGGGAATCGCGTCGACTCCGAGTTCGTAGTGGCCTCGCCGCAGGTTCTGGATGAAGGCATGTCCCCGAATGACCACGCTGGCTGTTCTGTCCCGTTTGAGACTCCGCATTGGTCGGAGCCTGGTGTTGCCGCGCCCGTGGTCGGCCTCGACACGGTTGTTGGCGTATTGGGTGGTGTCGTGTAGTGCCTCCGCCAAGAGCTCCGAAACGACTCGGACCAGGGCGTGGGCCCGATCGGTGACCTGCCCCTCTTGGTCAACAGCCCGATAGACGTATCGCCGGGACCCGGACTCCTTACGTTACGTCTCGTCAACGAACCAGTTCCTGCCCACGTGGTGCAGGTACCAGCACACCGCCAACAGGATGACCTCGGGCGAGAACCAGAACCCAGCAACAGCCGAGTTGGGCTACTAGAGGAATAGGCAGGGACGGCGTCGCTTCATCCTGGATGCCTCGCCCAACCTGGATCTGTACACGAATCCGGCACCGGCTTGAGAGGGTCGCCCTCAATGCAACAGTGCCTTGTGGCGGCCTAGCGGATCCCTGGGGGCGGCTGGTAGCCGCACTACCCCAGCAGTACCCCGGCGCTACTCTGCACCAGAGCCCGAGCCATATCTTGGCGACGAGCGACACCGTCCGGGGGAGGGCACTTGCACGCCGTGGATCACGCCATCAGAAACAATGCGGCGCGCTGGTGGGTCGTCCTCGTCCTCCTCGCCGGGACCTTGGCTGCCTGTGGGGGAACCGGTACGTCCTCACCCACGACTACTGCGGCTCAACTGACGGGCTGGCGGGCACCGGCGCTGTTCTCGGCACCACCGAGTACCGGAACCATCATCGAACCCATATCCGCCAACCCCAACGGACTGGCCGCCCATGGGTACGTAGAGCAGGAGTACTTCGCCTCGGGCACTGCGTACTCGTTCACCGGTCGCGCTACACCCGCCAACGGACGGTGGACCATCGCTGTCGGGGGATCGGCGCCGTATGCCACCCGCATGATCGTGCGCCGTCCCCGTGACCCGTCCACGTTCGACGGGAACGTCATCGTGGAGTGGATGAACGTGTCAGCTGGTGAGTCCGCCCCGGACTGGGACTACCTGAATCCGGCCTTGATGGATACCGGTGCTGCCTACGTGGCGGTATCCACACAGGCCCTGGCCGTCAACGGTGGCACCTCGCTACTCGGTTCGGGCTCGATGCCCGGCCTTCGAGGAGCCGATCCGGCCCGCTATGGCGACCTGCATCACCCCGGTGACCGGTACTCGATGGACATGTTCGCTCAGATCGGTCAGGCGCTACGAGCCCCTGCTCCCTCGGTCCTCGGCGGCCTCCACCCATCGCATGTGGTGGCGATCGGCGAGTCTCAGTCGGCGTTCTACCTCACTACCTATGCCAATGCGATCCAGCCTCTTGATCCTGCCTACCAAGGCATCTTCATCCACTCTCGTGGAGGTGGCAGCGCACCGTTTGCAGGCCACAGCGTCACCGCAGCGATAGACGGCAACGTCCGCATCCGCACTGATCTCTCCATTCCTGTCTTCATGTTCGAGACCCAGTCCGACCTGATCGAACTTGGTTACGCCGCCGCCCAGCAACCGAATACATCGAAGATCCGGACATGGGAGGTGGCCGGTACGTCGCACGCTGACGCCTTCGAACTCGGCGTGGGGGCCGCCTTCCTCGGCTGCACGACCCCGGTCAACTCGGGACCCCAGCACGAGGTGGCCCAGGCCGCATTGGTGGCCTTCCTGCGCTGGGTGGACGATGGGAAACGGCCGCCTTCACCAGCACCGTTCACCTTTTCCTCGACAAAGCCACCTGGGTTGGCCGTAGACACCCACGGAAACGTGGTGGGTGGGGTTCGCACCCCTGCGGTGGATGTACCAGTGTCGACACTGAGCGGTGCGCCACCCCAAGGCAGCAGCGTGCTCTGTGGTCTATTTGGATCGACCGTCCCCTTCGACGCGCAATCACTGTCGGCGCTGTATGGGTCGACGGCCGGATACGTCGCCGCCTACACCACTGATCTCGACCGGGCCATTGCCGGCGGTTATGTGCTGCGCGCTGACCGTGCGTCACTCCTCGCCCAGGCAGCCCAGACGTCGATCCCCTCCTGATCGGAGATCGCCAGCCAGCGGAGTGGACCTCCCGACCTCCCGACCTCCCGACCTCCCGACCTCCCTAGTGTCGGCTAGATGACAGTTCCACCGTCGCCTAGGCGGCGGAAGCGGATCGCCCGAAGGCGCAAGATGACTGCAGTCCAGATCGGACGCATGAATCACCCTGGAGGAATCCGATGAACCACTCACGCATTGCCGCTGCCATCACCGCCGCTGTCGCTGTCGCTGGCCTGTCCCTCGGCGGTGCAGTTGCCGCCCAACCGGCCGGGGCCGTGTCGATGAGCTTCTTCTCCCCGGCGCTCTACTGCTCCACACATCCCACCAAGGCGACACTCATCCAGTCCAGTGGAGGAGTGGACCTGAACGGGCGCGCCATCACAAACCTGAGCATCACCGGCAGTTGCTTCTCGTTTAACTCGTGGGCCTCCTATCAGTTCATCGATATCAAGTACAAGAACCTCCTCTCCTCTACGGTGGGCACGGTCATGACCAGGTCCGACGGATCTTTTTCGCAGACGATGTCGATCGTTTTTCCGGTGGCCAACAGTGGCATTTGTGCGGTCTTCACCGATGGTGCGACCAGGGCGGTTGTCTCGACCTGCTGAACGATGCCGCACTCCTCGTGAGGATGAACAGGGAATGGAGAACGGAGGGTGCCTGCCAGGCGCCCTCCGTTGGCGTCCGGCGAACCGCAGGGGCTCCTTCTACGTCCACCCCTGCCGCCCTACTGCTTGCGTCCCTGCTGCAGGGCAGCCACAGCCGCTTTGGCCTCGCGGTCAGTGGCCCAGTCGAATGCCGGCGCGGCGGCCTGGTGGCGCTCCGAAGCTTCAACAATCATTGCCCTGCGGACCTGGACGAGGGACCGCACGGCGGTCTGCGGGTTATCGAGGATTTGGCGGGCCAGCGCTTCGGCAACCTGCATGTGCTCGCCGTCTTCGGCGAGTCGGGTTAGTGCGCCGCCTGCCATGGCCTCCTCAGCCGTGAACATGCGCCCGGTCATAGCCACGTCGTAGGCGAATACCGTCGTGCCCAGCTGAGGAATCAGACCTGGCATGGCCAGTCCGATCTTGGTCTCGGTGACCTGGAACTTGGCGCCACGAGCAGCAACGACATGGTCACAAAGCAGTGCTGTGGCCAGCGCATGGCCGAGGCAGTACCCGTGCACCGCCGCGATCATCGGCTTCCAGTGCTCGCACTCCAGAATGGCCGCGCGCTCTGTCGTCCGACCCGCGGTCGATCCTTCATCCATGGAGCGCTGCAGGCGGTCAGTGACGTCACCCCCACTCGAAAACGAACTCCCTTGGCCGAAGAGAATGGCTAGGTCCGCGTCGGTGTCGCCGTCCAATCGCCGAATAGCTTCGCTCAGCGCATGGAGGTCTTCGTCGCGAAATGCATTGTGCTTTTCTCGACGTTCGAAGCTGATGTAGGCGATTCGATCCCTCACGTCATACCCGATGCTCATGGGACAACCCTTCCCGAGATCATTTTCGACGTCAACAGGCTCGAGTGGAAGGTCCGTGTGAGTTCCTCCGACATCTGGGCGTGCGAGATCGAGGGGAACACCGAGCCAGCCTGTAGACCGCTGGTACCTGGACCCGCTGTCTCACTGCACACCCACGGGGCCAAACTAGGGGGATGACGCACCGCTGGTTGGCCGCCATGACCATTACCGTGCTTGCGCTCGCTGTCGCAGCATGTGGCTCCGGCACTTCCACCGCCCCTGCGAAGCCACCGCTGAGTGCGACTGCCTCCGCACAGCTCGCCGGCTTGCGAGACCAGTGCGTCGGCATGGACGGAGTCTTCCTGGTCGATCGCTCACCGGCGGCATCCCACCAGACGCCGTATGGCTGTCGCTACATCGGTCTCGACGGCAGGACTTCCGTGAATTTCGTCGGGACCGAGGACGGCAACTACGGCTACGTCGACACCATGCCTACGACATCGGCAGTGCCTGCACTACGAGCCATCAACCAAGCCGGCGCCGCCTGCACCGCCGCAAAAGGGACGTTCGCCTCGGTCGGCGACTCCAGTAACTCGTCGTATGGATGCACGACGGCGTCCGGCAATGTGGACCTGCTGGTCATTGCCACTGATGCCAGCTGGTCGTGGCAGACCCCGCTAGGGCCCTGAGACCTGACGGCAGAAGTCTCTCTACGAGTCGTCGAACCGCTGCTTTCCGACCCTCAGACTCCTCCTGAGAAACTCGGTCGGTCCCCAAGATCCACTACTCGAGACGTCCAACACCGAGTTCCGTCGGTGGAGTGACTGGACCTCGGAGCGCAAAGAGTTCAACTCGTCTTCCATCAAATCACGATCGGGACTCTCCGCCATGAGTGGAACCGACATGGCCAACAGCGCATCGCGGGTCTCTTTAGCGGTCTGGATCTCTTCTTTGAGTGCGAGGAGTTCCCGACGGAGTTCCGCTCGCTCGCGTCGCAATCCAGGGATCTGGTCCCCGAGCTCCAATACCTCCACGCCAAGCCGGTCGCGCTCCGTGGCCAGTGCGGACTCCGACTCCAGACGCCGAAGCACCTCGCCAGCACCTGCCCGCTCTGCTCCGTGTCTGCATGCCTCGCTCGGGCCACTGAGTGGAAGCTCAGGCACTGGCACTGGCAACGGACGCAGACGGGCGTCACTGTGGAGGAGGACGGTGGGAAAGGGGAGGTCGAGGTGCCAATCGGAGGGGGCTGTTACGTCCGTCATTGGCACCTCCCTTCTCATTCCCACAAGTAATGCTCACTGCACCTAGGACTCTACGATTGTTCCTGGAATGGATGGCTGACCTGCATTGACCTGCTGCAATGGCGGCACTTCCAGGACTTACCAGGGTTTGCTTATCTAGAGGAGAGCGACTGATCCATGACCACCCCTGTCTACTCTCCTGACAGCTCGACCGTTACCGGTCGAACAGGAGTCTGTAGTGAACAGGGCTGATCCAGCCGCATCTACCCGGCGATCCCACCTGTTTTCGTCCTCCCTAGCGCCCGTATCCCACGGCCACTACCCTGGACCGCAGTCGGGAACCGTCGAACGAGGAGTAGCCATGACCAACGAGCCGCAGGCCCCCTTTGCGTTGCGTGGGATCAACCACCTCGCCCTGGTGTGCAGCGATATGGCCCGAACGGTCGACTTCTACTCGGGGGTACTCGGGATGCCCCTGATCAAGACCATCGAGCTCCCCGCCGGCATGGGCCAGCACTTCTTCTTCGACTGTGGGGGCACCGACACCTTGGCGTTCTTCTGGTTCCCCGATGCCCCCGAGGGCATCCCTGGCGTCTCGTCGCCGGCCACCCGTCCTGACGAAGGCACGCTCACCAGCGCCATCGGCTCCATGAATCATGTGGCCTTCGACGTCGAGGCCGACAAGATCGAGGAGTACGCCGAGCGCCTACGGGCTGCAGGCGTGCCGTGCTCGGACATCATGAACCACGACGACAGCGAGTGGGGCATCTCCCCCGACAACCACTCTGGGGTACTCCTGCGCTCCGTCTACTTCACCGACCCCGATGGCATCATCTTGGAGTTTGCCGCCTGGACTCGCGTCATGGGACCCGAAGATGTGCGCCACATCCCGGCTCGGGCTGTCGACCTGGCTCAGGCCTGAGACGCCATGCCCCGCCTTCGCCAGGTCTCCCGAGCGGACACCGACGACGCCCTGACCATCACCATGTACGACCTGCTATTCGGCGACCGGGATCCGGTGGCGGAACCCGGCACCTCGGACGGGACCCCCGGGGACTGGTGGACGGTCTTCTCCCTCGTGCCTGACGTGCTCGAGCACGCTGTCCAGGGGATCCTCCTCTACCAGAGCCCGAAACGCCTGCTCGACCCGCTGCTGCGCGAGTTGGCCCAGGCCCGCGTCGGCTGGGTCTCCGGTAGCCAGTTCGTGTTCTCCCAGCACTGCAAGTCGTTGCGAGCCATGGAAGTGAGCGAGGAGATGATCGAGGCCGTTCCCCATTGGGCCGCCGCCGACTGCTTCGACGAACCCCAGCGGCTAGTCATGGCCTACACCGACTGTCTCGCCTTGGACCTCGGGCGGGTACCCGACGGACTCTTCGAGGCACTGCATCGGCACCTGTCCGACGAGCAGATACTGGAACTCACCTACATCACGGCGATGTACTTGCAGATGGCCGTGATGTCTCGGGCCCTCCACACCGAGTGGGATGCCGCCCCCGAGCCGGTGGTAGAGGTCTGGGTCGAGGGTGCGGACAATGCCGCCGAGCGTCGCCCCGGAATCCGTCCGCACCGTTGAACTGACCGGCCCCGCCAAGGGTTTCTGTCCCGCTCGTCGACGTAGTGCTCATGAACCTCGATCTGAGCGGATGCGATGCCCTCCCCTTCCGTTGCCCTAGTGACCGTCCAAGGAATATTCCGTGCCCTCTGACCAGACCTTTCGCATCGATCGCATCATCTCCCTCTGGCCGCTCGACATAGGTGCTGGGCTCGAGATCGGTCCGTTGGACTCTCCCCTCGCCCGCAAGAGCAGTTGCAACGTGCGCTACGTGGACGTGGTCGACACCCAGGGTCTTCGTGACCACTACCTCGGTGACCCCAACGTCGGACAGGAGGACATCGTCGACGTCGACTACTCACTCCACGACTCCGACGGAATCATCCACTCACTAGCCGAAGTGGTCGCACCCGGAGCCCCGTTCGACTGGGTGTTGGCCTCTCATGTCGTCGAACATGTTCCGGACCTCATCGGGTGGCTGGCCGATATCGCCCAGGTGGTCACCGACGATGGCCGACTGCTGCTGGCCATACCCGACCGGCGGTACACCTTCGACGTCCGCCGTCCCCAGACGTCGGTCGGCCAGATCCTCCAGGCCCACACCGACAGAGACATGGTTCCTTCTGAGCGGGCGGTGTACGACTACTTCCGTTCCGTAGTCACCGTGAGCGCCGTAGATCTTTGGGCCGATGTCCCGGTGGCTGATCTCCCACGGTGCTACACGTTCGACCAAGCCCTCGACTTCCGTCGGCGCGGGCTCGATACCGCCGAGTACCTCGACAGCCATGTCTGGATGTTCACGCCCCGTGATTTCGTCGAGCAGATCACTGATCTCGGGCGTCTCGATCTGTGCGACTTCGTGGTCGACAAGGTCATCGACACTGCCGTCAATGAACTCGAGTTCTACGTCTCGTTGCGACGGATCCCACGTGGACTCGACCCCCTCCAGACCGAACAGTTCCGCGCACTTGGCATGCAGGAGTTCGTCGAGGAGATCAACCCGAAGGCTGAAACAACTCCCGATCAGGTTCCCCGGGTCTCCCCTCCCAACGAGGAGGCTGGCGGACAGTCGCCCGGCTCCGAAGCCCACCTCCTCGGCGGGTCTGCCCTCAGTGACCTCGAACTCCGATTGATCAACGGCAAACGGCGGGCTATGGCTGTCGTGCGCCAAATCTTCCGGTAGCCGCTGCACCTGAGGGCCGGCCACAGGGCATCCGCTGAAGCCATGCCGTAAGACTGCAGACTCTCGGTCATGATCGGTCTAGTGATACTCGCAGGGGTGGTGTTCGCCTATGCCATCGTGGCCGGGCTGTTCGACCGGCTGTCGATTACTGGGCCGTTGGTACTCATGGTTGCCGGGCTGATTGTCGGACCCGGCGGATTGGACCTCTTCACCGGATCGGTCGGATCCGAGTCAGTAAAGACGCTCACTGAGCTCGCCTTGGCGGTGATCCTCTTCTCCGATGCCTCATCGGTCTCGATCGACTCGGCCCGCACCGAGGCAGGGGTCTCGGTCCGGCTCCTCGGAATCGGACTCCCCTTGACCATCGCCCTCGGAGCCGTTGCCTGTCATCTCTTGTTTCCCTCGGCCAGCTGGGCGATCTGCGGCCTGGTCGGCTCGCTGCTGGCGCCTACCGATGCCGCTCTGGGCCTGGCTGTGGTCACCAACCAGGCAGTTCCGGCCAGCATCCGCAGCGCCATCAACATCGAGAGCGGCCTCAATGACGGCCTCGCTACCCCGTTCGTCTACTTCTTCCTGGCCCTCGCTCTCTCGAACAGCACCACTGGACACTGGGTCCGCTCGCTGGACCAGGTGCTGGCTGCCATCGTCATTGGTCTGGTCGTGGGCCTGGCCTTGGGCTGGTTGGCTGCCTGGGCCGTGGCCCGAGGTTTGACCAGCGCCCGGTCGCGGCAGTTGAGCGTACTGATCGCTGGGCTCTTCTGTTACGGCCTGGGCATCGAGCTCGGTGCCAACGGGTTCGTGGCCGCCTACGTGGCTGGGTTTGCATTCACCATCGGATCCAAGGGGTCGTTGGCCCCGGATGCAGAACTGTGCGAAGAGACCGGGCTCTACACCTCATTCGCCGTATGGGTGTTGTTCGGTGCATTTCTTCTTGGTCCGATACTGCGCAGCGGAGTGTCCTGGCAGGCGGTGCTGTATGCCGTGCTCAGCCTCACTGTCATCCGGATGGTCCCGGTCGCCCTGTCGCTGATCGGCACCGGATTCCACCTCCGCACCCTGGCCTTCATCGGATGGTTCGGACCTCGGGGGCTGGCCTCGGTGGTCTTCACCATCGTGGCCATCGACAGTCTGCCCCACGATCTCCATCTCCAAACCGTGGTGGACGCGGCCACATTGACCATCGCGCTGTCCGTGCTGCTCCACGGCCTGACCTCCCGCCCGCTGGCCCTCCGCTATGGACGGTCGATCACCGCAGACGATCCAGAGCGCATCGCTGGTGCGGAGGGGAAGCTGCAGAAACCTCCCCCGGGGCGATCTCTTCCATGAATGGCGCTGTCCGTGACTGGCGCTGTCCGTGAATGGCGCTGTCCGTGACTAGTGCATCCCAAAGCGCCAGACCGAGGTGGCAGACCATGAGACGCAAGGCGCTCAGGAGCTTCGCTGTGGCGGCCGGCATGGTCGCCTTGGGCTCGGTGATCACCGGGTGCGGTGCCAACATCTCGTCCTCGGGCAACTTCACCCCGGCACATGCCGGCGTACTGACGGTCGCCACCGACGACATCCCCGTTCCCGGCCTATGGGTAGGAACCCCCCTCCATCCGACGGGCGGGTTCGAGTACGGGCTGGCCCGTGCCATAGCTGCCCGGATGGGGCTTGGCCGGGTCCAGGTCGTCATCGTCCCCTTCGACCAGATCCTGACCGGCGATCTGTTGGGGGCCGACCTGGCCCTGTCGGATCTGACCTCTACCGCGGAGCGCAAGAAGAACTTGCAGTTCTCCGGGGTCTACCTCTCGGCCACGCCCGCCGTGCTGTGCCGCGCCGGTCAATCCGTGGACGACCTCAATACGGCCCAGGGTCTCCATTGGGCTGTCCAACGCAACACCACGCTGTCCGCTTTCTTGGAGAACACCGTCCAGCCCAACTTGGCTACCACCTACACCGCGTCCAGCCCGGAGACCATCCAACAGGTGGCAGATGGCACTACCGACGCTGGTCTGCTCGACCTACCGGTAGCGGCGGCGGCGGCCCGGTCCTCTGCTGGCCGGCTCGTCGTCACCAGCCAGTTCCCCACCAACGACAGCCTGTCGGCCGCCTTGGCCAAGACCTCGTCGAACCTCGATGCTGTCGACTCGGCCATCCATGCGCTAATCGCCGACGGCACGGTCACCCAACTGGCGCACCGTTGGCTCGGACTCGACCTCAGAGGTACCTCGGCCAACGACATCCTCGCCATCCCCATCATCCCTTAGGAGACCGGCAGTTCATGATCCACGTCCATATCCCCGACTCACCGGACTTCACCTTCTTGGTGGTCTTCGCCGTGATCCTGGTCGGCCCGTTGGTCATCCGGCGGTTCAAGGTGCCCGGGATCATCGGCATGCTGATCGGTGGACTGCTGATCGGACCTCACGTCTTCGGGTTCCTCGGAAGTGGGGAAACCACCATCCCCAACCTGGGGAACTTCGGGCTGCTCTACCTGATGTTCATGGCCGGGCTCGAGCTCGACCTCAAGCTGGTCATGGCCCACCGACGCGACACGCTGCTGTACGCCGCCTTCACCTTTACCCTGCCGATGGGGCTCGGCATGCTGGTCGCTCGGGCTCTGGGATTCGGTTGGATGGCCTCGGTGCTGCTCGGCTCGTTGCTGGCCTCCCACACCTTGATCGTCTACCCGACCATCAAAGAGATGGGCCGGGGTGACAACCGGGCGGTGACCACCGGCGTCGGGGCCACCGTGGTGACCGATACGTTGACGCTGATTGTGCTGGCCGTCGTCCAGGGCCTGACCACGGCGAGCCACCAGAGCACCGGGGTCATCGTGCTTCAGATCGTGGTGGGCATGGCTGTGCTGGGCGTCGGCGCCTTCGTAGTGCTGCCGCTGTTGGCTCGGTTCTTCTTGGGCCGCTACGGCACGGCGCGTCCGACCCGGTACGTGTTCGCTCTGGTGGCCATGTTGGGAATCGCCAGCCTCGGCGATGCGTTCGGGATCGACGGCATCATCGGCGCCTTCTTCGCCGGCCTCGCCCTCAACCAGGTCGTCCCCAACGAAGGTGATCTGATGGAGCGCCTGGACTTCTTCGGTGGGGCGTTCTTCGTCCCGGTCTTCCTGGTGTCCGTAGGACTGAGGATCATCCCGTCGGTGATGATCCAGCCCCAGACCTTGCAGATGGCTGCCTGGTTCATCGTGGCGTGTTTCGCTGGAAAAGGGTTGGCCAGCCTGCTCACCCGGCCGCTCCTCCGCTACGGCTGGCCCGAAGTCGGCATCTTGTTCTCGTTGACCATCCCCCAGGCGGCGGCCACCTTGGCTGCGGCCCAGATCGGCTACGACATCGGACTGTTCTCCAACACCGTGCTCAACGCCATCCTGGTGCTGATCGCCGTCAGCCTGGTGCTCTCGGCGGTGATCACACCGATCTTCACCCGTCGCCTCGAAGCCCGTACGTCCGATGACTACCAGCCGGGGAAGCGGGTGCTTCTGGTGATCTCCCTGGACTCCCCGGTGCGCCGGCCCGTTGCCGAACTGGCCGTGCGCTTGGCCAAGTCCGACGGCGGGGTGGTGATCCCTGTAGTGCTCATGACCGATTCGGCCATGGGGCTGGCAGCCAGCCCACCGGTGGCCGAACCGTGGCTCATCGGTCTTGGTGTGGATCGTCCCATCGTCATGGTGATGGACGACAACCGGGCCGAGGCGGTCCGTCACTCGGTCCACTCGTTCCGTGCCACTTCCGTCATGATCGACGATGCCACTGGCATGCTGCACGACCTGCTCGGCTCGCTGGTGCTCACCCAGCCGGTCCTGTTCGTTGGTCAGGCCACCGGAGGGTTCAAGCACGCCGCCGTGCGGTCCACCTCAGGCACCGATGGTTTCTGGCTATCCGACACAGCCAAGCGTCTGGCCCGGGCCAGCGACGGCACGTCGGAAACGTGCGACCTCATGGTGCAGGCGGCTGGCAGCGCCGCACCCGAGTCCGATGGCCGGGCGGTCACCGTGGTGCGGATGCTGGGACCGGCCTGACGCGGCACCGGCCTAATGCTG
>JBAXCY010000083.1:0-12468 GCA_037141235.1 Acidimicrobiales bacterium
ACACCATCCAGCCCGGAATCGTCGATGACGAGTTGATGGCACCGATCACGGCCGGTGGCCCGCTGCTGGACGACTATCTGGCCGAGATGCCCATCAGCCGTCTCGGCACAGTCGAGGACATTGCCGCCGCCGTTCGGTTCCTGGCCGGTCCCGAGGCGGGCTGGATCAGCGGGGAGTCCCTGGCGGTCGATGGAGGACACCACCTCCGCCGCGGGGCCAACTACGGACTGCTCTTCGGGGAGTAGATCCACTGGGACCGGCCCGGGCTGATGGTCGGCCGGTGTGATGCTCGGCCGGTGTGATGCTCGGCCGGTGTGATTCTCCCCGCCCTTTCCAACGGGCCGGTGCGCCACTACTGTGAAGTGGTCAGTACCGGCCGGAGTGGATTCCGAACGGGGGGTTGCATGGGCACGGGGGTCGGTTGGACGAACGTCCAGCCCACGGGCGCATGATCAGGGGTCGCACCGTTCTGGAGGCAAGCATGTTCCGTTCCCATCGAAGCACGGCTGGTACCAGGCCAACTAGATCGTTCCGTTCCTCGGTGCGGGTCACATCGGTGGCCGCCGCGGCACTGTGCTGCATCGGTGCCACCGGGTTGGCTGGTGCCGTCGGGCCGGCATCGGTGGCCGGGGCCTCAGGGCAGTCGGCCACGCCAGCGCCGGCCGAGACCCTGACCGTGCCGACAGCCGAGCACCACCGCTACCGTCATGGCGCCGTGCCCCGCAAGACGCGCAACTTGAAGGGTGTGGCCGCATTGGGGACGGCTGCCAGCACACAAGCGCCATCGGCTAGCGGCAGGCTTCTGCAGTACGGCGGGGGGCTCACCGCTGGTGGCCTGACCGGTGCAGGGGTGACCACGGGTCAGCCGGTGGTCTACCTGGTGTTCATGGGCAGTCAGTGGGGGACCGCGTCGACCAACGGCAGCGGCCAGCAAGTGTTCAGCGGCGACCCGTCGTCCATGGCTCCAGCCATACAGACCTTCTTCGCCGGACTTGGCACCAACAATGAGTCGTGGAGCGGCGTGTTCACCCAGTACTGCGACGGGGTAGCGCTCGGCGCCACCTCGTGCGTCCAGGGGAGCACACTCATCCCTCATCCATCTGGAGGTGTGCTGGCCGGGGTCTGGTACGACAACTCGTCTACCGCCACCTACCAGGAGACCGCTGGACTCACCGGCCATCAGCTGGCCACCGAGGCTGAAGTGGCGGCGACCCACTTCGGTCGGACCGACCAGGCCTCCAACCGCAACACCCAGTACGTCATCGTCTCTCCCACCGGGACCAATCCCGATGGCTGGGCCAACACGATGACCGGGTATTGCGCCTACCACGACGACACCCATGACCCCAATCTTGGGGGAGGGGGTGCGGTGGCCGGCCCGATAGCGGCCTTCACCAACCTCCCCTACGTCCCTGATGCAGGGGCGTACTGCGGTGCTGGGTCGGTCACTTCTCCAGGAACGCTCGACGGAGCCACCGAGGCGGCCAGTCATGAGTACGCCGAGACGCTCACTGATCAGTTCCCCGAGACCTACCCCTACGCCGGCTGGACGAAATCGACCGGCGCAGAGAACGGCGACCTGTGTGCCTATGTTTCGTCTGGACCGGGTGCGGCCTTCGCCCTGGCCCTCAGTACGGGTACGGTGGCCGTTCAGGGGACCTGGTCGAACCGGGCCAACAACGGCAAGGGCTCCTGTGCAGGTGGTGAGTCGGACTACGTCTTTACCCCGGTGATCACGTCGGTGTCGGCACGGACGGGTGCGGCCGGCTCCACGGTCACCATCAGTGGCATCAACCTGCTCGGTGCGACCTTGGTCGCCTTCGGTGGAGCATCGGCGACCATCGTGACTGACACGGTGACGTCGATCACTGCCGTCGTGCCCACGGATGGTGTCAACGGAACGATCACCGTGACCACCCCAGTGGGCACTGCCACCAGCACCAAAGCGTTCAACCTTGTGCCCACGGTGACGTCGATCGCTCCGACTTCGCTACTCCACGGTGACTCGGTGACGATCGGCGGTTCGGGCCTCGGTGGCGCCAAGAAGGTGACCATCGGGGGGAAGAAGGCCGTGGTCATCTCGGACACCAGCACTCAGATCGTGGTCGTGGTTCCGGTCAAGGCAGCTACCGGGCCGGTGAGCGTCGTCGTGGTCACCAAGTACGGCACGGCTGCCAGCGCCACTCCGCTCACCATCAACTGATCGGCAGTCGGCGCCAGTCAGTCGGATCTGGGTGGCGACTACCTTTCCGGCAGGTCCGGACGGTAGCGTGTCGGCGATGACCGCCCGTTGCGACTTCCGATGACGGGCACACTGTGACGGGCAAGCGATGACAGGCATGGGCGGCCACACCGGGCCCGGTGACTCGTCCATCATCGCCGAGTTCCACCACGCTCTGGCTTCTGAAGCAGCACTCATCGTCGCGTTGCTGGCGGTGCTTTTCGTGGCATGGAACCAGCTCCGGTCGATGCAGTACCGGCGAGCCGTCACCCGAGGCGAGCAGTTTCCGGTGCCCGTGGTAGCCCGGCCGTCAGAGCCGTCCGGTCGGCGCTTTTTGCGGATCTCCTTCGGTCTGCTGTGGCTGTTCGACGGGCTGCTCCAACTCCAGCCCGGCATGCCCATGGGGCTGCCATCCGACGTGATCCGGCCGGCAGCGTCCACCTCTCCGGAGTGGGTACGCAATCTGGTCGATTCGGGGATCACGGTATGGGCGAACCATCCGGCCACCGCAGCGACTGCCGCCGTGTGGATTCAGCTCGGCATCGCCACACTGCTCCTGGTGGCCCCGCGTGGGATGTGGAGCCGGTCGGCAGGGTTGGTCAGCAGCGGCTGGGGACTGGTGGTGTGGTCCCTCGGTGGTGCGTTCGGGGGGATCTTCGCCCCTGGGGTCACCCTGCTCATCGGCGCTCCTGGCGCCGTCATCTTCTATGTGGTGGCCGGTGGGCTGCTGGCACTACCGGAATCGGCGTGGTCAGGGACGAGAGTCGGCCGGGCTGTACTGGGCGGTATGGGCGTGCTGCTCCTCGGGTTCGCCATTGCCCAGGCCTGGCCCGGACGCGGGTTCTGGCAGGGCTCGACCGGTGGCAGGCCGGGGACGCTGGCCGCCATGGTGAGCCAGATGTCTCAGACCCCCCAGCCCCATATCGCATCGGTACTGGTGTCGTGGTTCGCGGCGTTCGATCGGAACCACGGCTGGGGGGTGAACTTGCTGGCTGTGGTGGTCATGGCCGGCATGGGTGTGGCGTTCTTGCTCTGCTCGCGCTCCACGGTCGGATCAGGCTCGCGCCTGCTGCGTCCCGCCATGGTGGTGCTGGTCGTGTTCTGCCTGGCCGACTGGGTGCTCGTCGAAGACTTCGGGTTCTGGGGCGGAGTCGGGACCGACCCCAACTCGATGCTTCCTCTGCTGTTCGTCGCCATTGGCGGATATTTGGCGGTCACGAGGCCGGCCGCGGTGACCGAGGAGGTTGCGGCAGACATAGGGGCCGCGTCCCCTCCTCGAGCGTTGGATGCCGATGCCGATGCCGACGCCGAGTTCGAGTCAGAGACGATCCCCCCGGTCCTGGTTTCGGCGGGTGTCTCGGCTACGACCGCTGCGGAGGAGGTGACTGGTCAAGTGCCAGACTCACGGCCGAAGCGCTCATGGTGGGAGGGGATCGATTCCCGTCACGCCGGCCGGGTGGCTGCAGCCATCGGTGCGGCAGGAATCATCGTGCTCGGAGTCGCACCCATGGCTGCGGCATCTGTCTCCGGATCGGCCGACCCGTTGATCGCTGAGGCCGTGAGCGGACCGCCAGAGGTGACGTCGTCACCGGCACCGCCGTTCCGTTTGATCGACCAGACCGGGGCGACCGTGTCGTTGACCGACCTGCGCGGTTACACCGTCGTGTTGGCCTTCATCGACCCGGTGTGCACTACCGATTGCCCGATCATCGCCCAGGAACTGCGCGTGGCCGACCAGATGCTGGGGGCGGACTCCGCTCGGGTCCGGTTCGTGGCCATCGTGGCCAATCCTCTCTACCGATCGCCCGCCAATGTGGCTGCCTTCGACCGCCAGGAGGGGTTGGACGCCATGACCAATTGGCGATTCCTGACCGGAACGGACGCCGAGTTGCGTGCTGCTTGGTACGCCTACGGAGTGGCGGTCGAGCTCACGCCCGCAGGTGGCATGGCCGCGCACCCCGATATCGTCTACGTGATCGACTCGCACGGGGTGCTCCGGCGAATCGTCAATGCCGACCCTGGTTCCGATGACAGCGCCACCCGGTCATCGGTGAGCAGCGTGCTGGCATCCCAGGTCCGAGCGGTGCTGCCCCGATGAAGCCCTGGGCACGATGGACGGTAGGGGTGGGTTCGGCCCTGGTGGTCGTGGGGATCGTCGTGGTCGGCTCGCAAGGAAGCGGAATCACGCCAGCCACAGTGGCGAACGTGCCGCCCGCAACTCTGTCGGCATCTACCACCACGGCCGACCAGACGACAGTGGTGTTCGCCATGGGGAAGTTCGATGAACCGGCCAACACGTTTTACGAACTGTTCACCCACAAGGACGGCGATACCGCTTGGAAGCTGGCGACCCCGCCGGGTGTGGCCGACAACGGGGGCCTAGTCGTCGGGTCCGGGGCCGCGGGATCTTTGACGGCTGGGTTCCTTCCCTCCGCCGACCTGACCTTCTCCGTTCTGGCCCACAGTGTTGACGGGGGTGCCCACTGGACCCCCGGTGACATCCCCGGCACGCTGGCCGCAGTACCTGATGCACTGGCTACTGGGGTCGACGGACGGGTTGCTGCGGTACTGGCCCGTCCTGATCAGGCCGTCATCGAGTCCGACCCGGTGACGAAGATGTGGCAGCGGGTGGTCTTGCCGAATCAGTTAGATCGGGCGACCTCTCGATGCGGTGTCAGTGCGATAACCGCTGTGGCCGTCACATCGGCGAATGTTCCCGTGGTGGGAGCGGGTTGCGCACACTCTTCAGCGGTTGGGCTGTTCGTCTCGAAGGGGCCGCCTCCGTCGGGAGCAGTGGCCCCACCAACGGGCGCCAAGTGGTCCTTGGTCGGACCGGTGTTCGGGGGGCGGACCCCGTCGGCCACATCGGTGGTCCGACTGGAGGCTGGACTCACAGGTATCACCGGGCTGGCCAAGGGAGATGTCGATGGTGCCGTCGAGCTGATGGGGTTGTGGGGTGATACCGGGGCCACTGGAGGAATCGGGTTCACCGGTTCGCCGGCGCTGGTCCTTCCCTCCGGATGGTCCCTTCTGTCCTCTGGGATCGGCGGGGGCGGCGGCCGTGGCGTCACCGTGTTGGTCGGTTCGGGTGCGTCTCGGAGGGTCGAGACGACGGACGGACCTGGACAACCATGGGTGCGGCTGGCCACGGCCCCGACTGGCACCACTGCGGTGGCCACGGTCGGCAACGTAACCGACGCCTTCGTGCCGTCTGGGACCTCGCTCACGGTATGGAGCACCACCTCTGGGGCGACATCGTGGACGCGGGTGGGTCGCCAGTCGGTCCCCCTGCAGTACGGGTCGTCGGGCTGACCGGACCGGAGCCGTCTCGGGGCCGGTACTATCGACCCGTCTCGGAAGGACGGACCGATGGTGCTCCCCCAGTACTGGCAGATCACCCCGCTGGCTGTGTGTGCAGTGGTGGCAGGGATCGCCTACGAGGTCGGCCGGCGTCGGCTGGCCAAACGCCAGACAGCCGCCCATCGCCGAGCGCGCTGGCACCGAGCGCTGGCCTTCTATGCCGGACTGGTGCTCCTCGCACTGGTGGCGTCAGGTCCGCTGGAGCGGTGGTCGATGACCCGCCTCAGCATCCACATGGTTTCCCACGTGTTCGAGATGTTCTTTCTGCCGCCCCTGCTGATCCTCGGGGCCCCATGGGTGCCGCTCCTGTTCGCCCTGCCCGTGGAGCGGCGTCGGAAGTGGTTGAGGGCATACCACCTGTCCCGTTCGGGGCGGCTCCTGCGGGGGCCCGTAAAGGTGCTCACCTATCCGGTAACCGCCATCATCTTGTTCAACGGGACGATGATCCTGTGGCACCTGCCCCATGTCTACGACTGGGGTTCGTGGCACGAGTGGGCCATGAACTGGTTGATGGCGCCCATGTTCGTGGCCGCTGGCTACCTGTACTGGCGGATCATCCTGCCGTCCCACCCGGGCCCGCCGCGGGGCTCGACTCGGATCCAGATCATCGCCATCGTGGTCACCGCGTTTGAGATGTTGGTGCTGGCCATGTCGATGGCGATCTTCACTCACACCCCTTGGTACTCGATGCACGTGGCCATGGAGGGTCCGGTAGCCGCCTTGAGCGATCAGCGGGTGGCGGCCGGGATCCTGTGGGTGTGCGGAGACTTCTGGGCCATCCCGGCCCTGGTGCTGATCGCGTATCGGATCTATGGAGCAGAGGGCGGGGCGTCGGCCGCATTCGAGCGCGCGGTCGGCCGGGTCTGATACCGAACAGCGGCGCCGAACCTGGCTATTGCCTTGACGTCACCGTCCCGTGTGGACCGGACGACTGTGAGTCAGTCGGCGCCAGGCCCGTCTGACTGGCGGGCCTCTTCGGCCTCCATGCCGGCCAGGTAGGCCTGCCAGGCGAGTAGATCTGCGTCGTTACCGGTATCTGCCGCACTAGCGGGCGGACCACTGGGATCGGTGATAGCAGCGGGGGTCCGAGTGCGTCGCTTGCTACGAGATCCATCCTGTCCGTGGAGGAGGTTCCACCACATGTAGAGGGCGAACACGGCGAATATTGGCCACTCGAACACGTAGGCCCAGCTGAGTGTGTTGCCACCGAGCGCACGCGATATCTCGAACACGAAGGCGGCGACGCAGAGGGCCAGACCAGCAAACAGGGTGAAGTGCAGGCGCAACGCCTCGGCTCCCCGAAGTCGCCCCGACCGGTCTTGGGGGTCCGTCGGACCCGCACGATCTTGCTCGGGGAGGCCTTGGTCGGGTGTCTTGGATGCCACGATTCCACCCTAGCGACCTCCCACATCGGGTTCCGAGGCTACTGACCGCTTTCAGTACCGGACCGCGTCACATAAAAGTTCCGTGAAGATTGGCCGAATCTCTGTTATGAAATGACAGACGGTTACGTATTTGGCGGCAAGTGGTCCTAAGTTGTATTTAGCACCTGGAAAGTGAGAGCCGTGACAGCAGACGAATCGACGGCAAGTGTGACGGACGCTGATCCGACCGGATCGGGCAAGATCAAGCCTCTGGGGCTGATCGCCACGTTCGTAGTGGCCCTCATCGGACTCGGCGGGGTGGCCGCCTTCTTCATGTCTCAGGACTACAAGTCGCCCAACTACCCGAACGGGGTGCAGGTGGCCAAGAGCCTCGGCACCGAAGAGGTGAACGGTCAGTCCGTGCCGCACGTATCGCTCGCCTTCGACACGTACCCGGATTCGACGGGAACAGTCAACGGCAAGCCGATCCACCCGAGCGGTAATCCTGGTTGGCCGGCGTATGGGATGACCAATGACTTCCAGGTCCCCGCCCACTCTCTCGTCACCGTCACCGTGCGCCAGTACGACTCGGGCGAGCCGCTCAACAACCCATGGTTCGCCAATGTGGTGGGAACGGTGGACGGCACCGCGACCGTGGACGGCCAGACCGTCACCCACACCGACCCGGAGACCATCGGGCACACCTTCACTATGCGAAGTGTGCCCGGGGTCGACTCCAACTTCTTCTTGAACATCCCGCTGCCCGCCGTCGCCGGTGAAGATCAGACCGACGATGGGGAGTACCACACGGTCACCTTCAGCTTCATGGCTGGTAATGCAGGAACTTATGCATGGAACTGCGAGTTCCCCTGCGGAAACATGGTGGCCGGATTCGGAGGCGTTATGAGTGCGTACGGATTCATGTCGGGGTTCTTCCATGTCGTTTGAGGAACAAGTAGACGACATCGAGGCCAACACCATCTTGGGCGGAGAGCCCTTCTTCTCGCGGGCCGGTGGGAAGATCTTCATCATCTGGCTGGGGTTCACCATTGTCGGCGTGCTCATCGGCGTCTACGCCCCGCACCACCTGCTCCCGACGCTGCTCTCGCCTCAAGGTAGCGACGTATGGAAGACAATCGTGGTGTTCACCGTGCTGGCAGCACCAGTAGCGGCATTCGTCTACGCGGTGTCCTTCTACAGCCTCTTTGCTTGGCGTCACAAGGGGAACCAGGACGAGCCGCCACCGGATGCCATGCCTCAGCGGGGCAACGGACCGATGACGGTCGTTTGGCTCGCCATCTCTTCGCTCCTCGTCGTGGTCCTCCTGTTCTGGGGGATCACCGTGTGGAACACCCAGCAGGTCACACACGCCAACACGCTCCAGGTGAACGTGACTGGACAGCAGTGGCTATGGACCTACTCGTATCCGGGCACGGGCGTAGAGACCCGCACCCTCGAGCTCCCGCTGAACCGACCAGTCGAGTTCAACATCACCTCCGTGGACGTGACCCACGGGTTCTGGCCAGCAGTACTGGGTGTTCAGGTCGATGCGAACCCGAACGTGACCACGATCATCCGCACGACGCCGGACAAGTTGGGCAACTTCACCGTCCGATGCAGTCAGCTCTGTGGCCTGTATCACGCCTTCATGAACAACAAGGCCGCAGTGGTGACCCCTCAGCAGTTCTCCGCGTGGCTGCAGGGTCTGGGGGCAACGCAGGCCGCTGCCGACCAAACAGCCGGGATCAGCTCGTCGGCCAGTTCACCCACGACCACGCTGCCAGATGCAACTACTGCGACACCCACCACGGTCCCCGGCGAGACGGCTACCACTCTGACGCCTGACACCACTGCACCGGCAACCACTGCACCGGCAACCACGGTGCCTGACGGCAGCACTACGACCACCGGTCCGGCCGGCATCCCCACAACCACGGCACCGGCGTAGGCGCGAGATGTCAGGACAACAGGACATGAGATCGCAAGTACACCCCCAGGGACGCAGGACCCCAGCACGCAGTAGCGAAAGGGCACGAACGTGACGACAGCTTTGGCCCCACCACTCCTCGAGGACACGAAGCTCGGCCCCAATGCCGGTGGGCTCTACGAGCGCCTGAACATCTGGACGGGCCTCGGTTTCGGCATCTTCCTCGGATTTGTCGCATGGGTTGTTTCTCACGCCACCCTTCAGGGCTCCAACTGGGGAACCGACATGGTGGTGACCTGCACCATGCTCGGCTGGGTCATCGGATTCAACATCGGCATCGGCACCTTCAACGCTCCTATCCGTTGGATGCTCGGCCACGACCAGACCCACGAAGACGAGCTCTACGTGGCCGGCGTGGGCCAGGGCAGGCACCGGTACCTGAAGTACTGCACCGACCACAAGGTTGTGGGCACGCAGTACCTGGTCCTGGTGATGGTCCTGTTCGCCGTAGGCGGCACGCTGGCCATGATGATCCGCACGCAGCTGATCACTGCGCACTCGTCGTTCCTCGATCCTCAGACCTATAACGCCATCGTCACCGTGCACGGCATGGTGATGATCATCGCCACCATCGTCATGGTGTCGGGACCCTTCGCCAACTTCATCATGCCGATCATGATCGGGGCCAAGGACATGGCCTTCCCGAGGCTCAACGCCATGAGCTTCTGGGTGATCTTCTCGGCCGTGCCGTGCATCCTGGCCACGTTCTTCCTCGGCGGGGTCAATGCCGGTTGGACGACCTACGCTCCGCTATCGGTCCAGGCACCGCCAGCCATGGACGCCTTTGCCATGTGCATCATCGTGTTCGTCGTATCGGTGACGGTGGCCGGTGTAAACACCATCGTCACTGTGGTGACCATGCGGGCCAAGGGTATGACCATGGGACGGCTCCCCATCTTCACCTGGGGCTCGATCATCGGTGCTGGCCTCGGCCTCTATGCCATGCCGGCCTTCTTGCTGGCCATGACCATGATGATCACCGACCGGGTGACCGGGACCTCGTTCTTCGTTGCCGCCTACGGAGGCTCGGGCTGGCTGTGGGAGAACGTCTTCTGGATCATGGGCCACCCTGAGGTGTACGTGATCCTCATCCCACCGGTGGCGGCTGTGCTGGAGATCGCCAGCACCTTCGCCCGCAAGCCGGTGTTCGGCTACAAGGTGGCCATCGCCGGATTCGTGGCCATCGCCTCGCTCGCCATCATGGTGTGGGCCCACCACATGTTCACCACTGGATGGGCGCCGAACCTGGCCGGTCCTTTCATGCTCACGACCGAGCTGATCTCCATCCCGACTGGGATCATCTTCCTGTGCACTATCGGCACGCTGTGGAAGGGGAGTATCTGGACCAGGCTTCCCATGTACTTCGTGTACCTGTTCATTTGGAACTTCATCATCGGAGGCGTCACCGGGATCTACCTGTCGGACGTGCCGGCCGATCAGTACTTCCACGGTGACATGTTCGTGACGGCGCACTTCCACTACACCCTGCTCGGCGGCGCCATGATCGGTGCCACCGCGGCAGTCTGCTACTGGTTCCCGAAGATGTCCGGCAAGATGCTGAACGAACGGATCGGCAAGGTGGCGTTCTGGTTGATCGCCATCGGCATCCAGGTCACGTACTTCGGCCAGTTCTGGGAAGGCTTCCAGGGGATGCCCCGACGTGTCGCCTACTACGACCCGCAGTTCCTCAGCGCCAACCAGATGTCTACGATCGGCGCCTACACGCTGATGGCCGGTTGGCTCGTCTTCCTCTACATGATGCTGCACGGCTGGAGGAACGGAAAGATCGCCCCGGCCAACCCGTGGCACGCCAAGACACTCGAGTGGAAGGTGCCGACACCGGTACCGCTGGAGAACTTCCTGGTCGACCCTGTCGTGACTTCCGACCCGTATACGTACGGCGAGGGTGTCCCGGACGGCCAAGAGGTGCCTGATTTCGCACCGTCGGATGATCCCGAGCTCGTTCCTGCGGGTTCGGCTGGGTCCGGCGCACAGACCGATGCCGGGGGAGACCACTGATGTCGTTCACCACGACCACCCATGACGACCATGACCACGGGCACGGACACGGTCCGGCAGTCGAAGGCGCCGAGAACCCCGGCGGCCATCATGAGCCGGCCGAACTCCGTGACCACAAGGAGCGTTTGGCGCTGTGGATGTTCATCGCCGGCGATGCGCTCTTCCTGATCCTGATGGTGTTCACCTGGTTCTACCTGCGGACACTGAACTCCAATGGCATGTGGGACGCAGCGCAGTGCTCGACGGCAAATCCGTGTGAAGACGGTCTCGGCAACCCGATCCTGGCGCAGATCACCCGGGCCGATCCGTGGCACGCGGTGATCATCGCCGCATGTACGGTTCTGGCCGCCGGGTTCGTGTGGCTGGCTGAGATTGGCGCCAAAAAGAACACCACCAAGGCAGCCATCTCGGCCCCGGCCGGTATGGCCTTCTTGTTTATGGTGCTGGCCATAGCCATGCAGATCTACCAGTTCCAGGTGCTGCCGTTCACCACGATCGACGGGGCCTACGCCTCCACCTATGAGTTCTTCATGGGCTCGACCTTGGCTCACCTCCTGATCCTGGCCTTCGTCGGCCTCGGTCTGTGGATCCGGTCGACTCGTGGTCGCCACGCCGGCGGGACCTGGTACCGGGTGCGCCTCATCCGCTTCTTCGCCGTGTGGGTGGCCCTGTCGACGGTCATCCTGACGGTCGTCGGCGCGCTCTTCGCCTGAGTAGGGACCGAGGGGCCAGGACCTGGCCTGTGCGGTCACTTACAGTCGCTTCGATGCCGGTGAAACCTGGTTGTGCGCGTAGGAGCGCTCGGACGTCCGTTGTCGGCGCCGTCGCCCTCCTGGTGGCCCTGGGGGCCTGTTCGTGTTCGTCGGGAGCGGTGAGAGTCCAACGGGCTCCCCACGGCAGCTCAGACCGTGTCCTGGGCGTGTCCGATGTGCCCGCCGGGTGGTCCGCCGTGAGCGACGCAACATGGAGCCGACCGGGGGTCCGGGAGCCGTGCAGCTCGTTGGCGAACCCGGTGTCGATCGTCGGCCGGGCTGGTGCGGCAGCAGTGTTCCGCCAGGAGGGATCAGATGCGCTCATCGTCGAGTACCTGGTGCGATCGCTCGACCCGGCTGCTGCCTACGTAGCCGCTGTCCACCGACTGCAGGCACCCACGACGTGTGTGCAATCAGTTGACGGGCACGTGACGTCGAGCACCTACCAGCAGGTAATTCGGGTGCGCCGATTCGGTGCACCGCAGGTGGCCATGCTTATCGTCAACGAGTCCGGCGGTGTGCAGACCCAGGCTGGGTACGTGGTCGTGCGGACCGGGCCGTACCTCGTGGTCGTGGGGAGCGCCGGCACGGTGTCGCTGGATCAGGCGTCCCTGGAGTCGTTCACGTCCTTGGCCCTGAGCAAACTGGCCGGGTAGGCACCTGGTCGGGGATCGTGCCCCTGGGTGTGCCGGAAATAGACAGGAGACACGCAGGAGATACACCGGAGACACAGAAGAGGTGGGGCCGGAGCCCCACCTCAACTGA
>JBAXCY010000084.1:0-12430 GCA_037141235.1 Acidimicrobiales bacterium
GGCTAGGTCGTGCGGCTCGTGCGCAGGCGTGGTCGCGTGGTCACGTGCCCACCCCGAGCAGCGTCCAAGTATCGCGCTTCACGACCGGGTGAGGTGCGGTCAGCTCGACGGAGAGATCGGCAGTGGCACAGCCTGGCCATCCGCACGGATAGCCACGCCATCCACCGTCCATCGGACGTCGACCGTCTCCGGTGGCGTTACCCTACGGTGCAGCGTGGCCAGGGCCACCGTGGCTTCGACCCCGGCCGACCAAGCCACCGAAGTCAGCCCTCCGACTTCATGGTCACCATCAGCCGTCCACACAGCAGACCCGACCGGTGGTCGGCTATCGCCGCTCACGACTACCGCGCACAGGCGTCGGGCCACATTCGACCCTCTCGAATCCAACCGGGCCACCAACTCCTGGCCGGTGAAGCATCCCTTGGTGAACGAGACGGTCCGGTCCACCAGGCCGACTTCGGCGGCGATACTCGAATCGGTGATCTCTCGACCGCCGACCGGTACACCCGCCTCGATCCGAGCGGACTCCCATACTTGCGTGCCGCACCGCACTGCGCCCACCGGAAACCACGACGCCAGATCGGGGTCATCGACTGGTCGCGGGCCCAGCAGATCCCGTCCCGACCACCCGGGCCAAGTCACCGGAATCACTAGCTCGGGCCCGCCGTCATCAGACGAATCACCCATCGGAACAGCATCTACGCCTGGACCCCGCAATGACAGGCAGGCCCAGTCCAGCGGCTCGATCGTCACCTTGGTTCGCAGTCGGAACCGCTCGAGGCGGGCCTGAGCAGCCGGTCCCACGCCGCCATCGGTGTCCACGACGAACGACTCGTCACCGGTCCGCGTGATCCTGATGTACGCGTCGATCTTGCCCTGGGGACTCAGCAGCAGTGCCTCCGTCGATCCACCGACCGCCAACTGAGCAAGGTCCTGGCTGCACTGTCCCTGGAGGTACCCCAAGGCGTCAGGACCGCCGACGCGCAGCACGTCCCGGTCGACGACCCGGGCGGCAATCCCTTGGCGAAGCGCTTCCCAACCCTGTCCGTCAGCGGGGTCCACGGATGCGCTCACGACGACTGGCCGCCAGCCGCGGCAGCGCCGGCCCGGGTCATGGCCACTGCCGACAGCAGAGCGGCGGCCTTGTGGGCACACTCGGCGTTCTCCGATGCGGGGTCGCTGTCGGCCACGATGCCCGCCCCGGCTTGGACCGACGCGTGCCCATCAGGCGTGACAGTCATGGTCCGGATGGCGATGGCCGTGTCGAGATTGCCCGAAAAGTCGAGATACCCGACCACGCCGCCATACACGCCGCGCTTGGTCGGCTCCAGCTCGTCGATGATCTCCATAGCTCGCACTTTGGGGGCGCCCGACAGCGTCCCGGCCGGGAGGGTGGCACGCAGTACGTCGATCGGCCCCTTGCCAGGAGCCAGCTGGCCCGAAACCTGTGAGGTCATGTGCATGATGTGGCTGTAGCGCTCCACCACCATCACCTCGTCCATCTTCTCGGTCCCGAAGCTCACCACCCGCCCTACATCGTTGCGAGCCAGATCGATCAGCATGACGTGCTCGGCCAGCTCTTTTGGATCCTCGGCGAGTTCCGCGGCGAACAAGGCGTCTTCTTTTGGTGTCTGACCCCGAGGCCGCGATCCGGCGATCGGCCGAGAGATGACCGTGCCTTCGCGGAGGCGCACCATCGGCTCGGGCGAGGCTCCCACCACAGTGACCTCGGGAAAGCGGAGGAAGTAGAGATACGGACTCGGATTGACCAGCCGCAGCACCCGGTAGACATCGAACGGATCCACCCCGAGTTGGCCGAGATCGAACCGCTGCGACAAAACGACCTGGAAGATGTCCCCCGCCACCACGTGCTCCTTGGCGGCCAACACGGCATCCATGTACATCTGATCGCTCATCGTCCTCGATACATCGGACGGAGCAGGCTGGCGGGGCGGCAGTCGCCGGGGTGCCTCAGGTGTAGGCCGGACACAGTCCGCAGCCAGATCATCGAGTCGCGCCTCGGCCTCGTTATAGGCCTGCTCCAACTCTCCATCTGTCCACGCCGGATCGATCACCACGTTGTCGATCAGCACTACTCGCTGGCGCCAGTGGTCGAAGGCAGCCAGCTGGCCGATCACGGCCAAGATGGCATCGGGCTGACCTTGATCGTCGGTGGGCGTGTCCGGGAGATGCTCCACCTCTCGGACCACGTCGTACCCGAGGTAACCGACCAGACCAGCATGGAGCGGAGGCAGATCGGGTAGGTCAGGAGAGTCGCAAGCAGACAGGATCGACTCGAGTGCCTCCAGGATGCCGTGGGAACCGGTCACCCCTCCGTCACACAGCGCATCGAGGTCGAGGTCACCTCGGGTGGTCACCTCGGTACCGTTGGTAACGATCGTGGCCAACGGGTTGCGCCCGATGAAGGAATAGCGGCCCCACCGCTCGCCGCCCTCGACCGATTCGAGCAGGAACCCGCTCGTGTCCTCGGTCCCGACGATCTGGAGGAAGGCCGCCACCGGGGTGAACGTATCGGCCACCAGTTCGCGCCACACCGGAACGATCCGGTGCAAACGGGCCATTGACCGGAACCGCTCGAGGCTAGGACCGGCCGGGTCGATCATGACGGGGACGCGCCCAGCGCGTCCGAAGGCCCGCCGAAGTCGCGGTAGAAGCACGAGCGGTTACCGGTATGACAGGCACCGGCGCCTTCCTGGTCGACAGCGACCAGGAGTGCATCGCCGTCGCAGTCGTAGCTGATACGGCGCACGTACTGACGGTCGCCCGAGGTTTCCCCCTTGCACCAGTACTCTTGGCGGCTCCGGCTCCAGAACCACGTACGTCCGGTCTCGAGCGTCTTGACCAACGATTCGGCGTTCATCCACGCCAACATCAGCACCGTGCCGTCCGACGCGTCCTGGATGATGGCGGCCACCAGGCCGTCAGGCGTATAGGTGACGGCGTCGAGCTCCTCGGGCGAGTAGCGCACGGGAGTGGCGATGAACGTTGTCGGCGGCGTGGCGGAAGTAGTCACGATGTGGCTCCCAATGGTTCAGGTTCGGGTTCAGGTGTAGTTCGGTCAGGTCGCAGGTTGGTCTGAGCGTTACCGATCAGAGGTAGAGGCCCGTGCCGCCATCGAAGCGGGTGGCAGCCACGGCGTGGACATCGCGTTCACGCAGGATCACGTACTCCTCCCCCTGGACCTCCACTTCGAAACGGTCTTCGGGGTTGAACAGGACATTGTCCCCCACCTTGACCGACCGGACATGGGGACCGATGGCCACAGCTCGTGCCCAGCTGAGCCGACGCGATACCTGGGCGGTGGCCGGAATGAGGATTCCGGCCCTGGAGCGACGCTCACCTTCGGCCTGGCCGACCTGCACCAAGACCCGATCGGCCAGAACAGTGATGGCCAGCTTGTCGTTGCTGCTGTCTGATCCCTTTGCAGGTGCTTCGGAGGTCTTGGTGGCCACGTCCGCAGGCTACCGCAGCCCTGTCTGGCGCCGAACCCGGCGCCGGCCCTGGTTGGCCCACCTTTTCTCCCCCGTCGTGGGGTGGGTCAGGCAGGACGTACCGATACACCCGCCGCGGCCAGATGCCGCTTGGCGTCAGCCACGGTGAACTCGCCAAGATGAAAGATCGAGGCGGCCAACACCGCATCGGCAGCGCCGTCCACTGCACCCTCCACCAAGTGGTCCAGTTCGCCCACTCCACCCGAGGCGATCAGGGGCACCGAACAGCGTCCGGCGATCTGACGGGTGAGTTCCAGGTCAAAGCCGTCCCGAGTGCCATCACGGTCCATCGACGTCACCAGGAGCTCGCCGGCTCCCAACGCGGCACACCGTTCGGCCCACTGCAGCGCGTCGATCCCCGTCGATGTGCGTCCACCATGGGTGAACACCTCCCACTCGAGGGGCTTCCCTTCGGGCACCGGTCGACGCCTGGCGTCGATCGCCACCACCACACACTGGCAGCCAAACTCGTCGGCCAGTTCCGCGATCAACTTCGGTCGATCCACGGCGGCGGTGTTGACCCCCACCTTGTCGGCACCGGCCCGCAGTAACCGACGTGCATCGTCGACGGCCCGCACCCCGCCCCCGACCGTGAAGGGGATGAAGACCTGCTCGGCCGTGCGTTCGACCACATCGACCATCGTCCGTCGGTTGTCCGACGACGCCGTGATGTCCAAGAACACCAGCTCGTCGGCGCCCTGGGCGTCGTAGCGGGCGGCCAACTCCACTGGGTCGCCGGCGTCGAACAGGTCGGTGAAGCGCACACCCTTGACCACCCGGCCATCGTCGACGTCGAGGCAGGGGATCACCCGAACCGTGCGCATGCTGCCACCCCCTCTTCCACGGTCATCCGACCGTCCACCAGGGCCTTGCCGGTGATGGCCCCGAGCAATCGACGAGGCGCCCCGCCCTCATTCGGCTCCGCACTCAATTGGGCCAGCCCTTCGATATCGGCCACCGATCCCACTCCCCCCGATGCGATCACCGGCACCTCCGTGGAGGCCAAGACGGCGGCCAGACCATCGAGGTCAGGGCCGGTCAACATGCCGTCTCGGTCGATGGAGGTGGCGATGACCGCGGAAAGTCCGGCCCCGGCCACTTCGTCGAGTAGATCGCCGACCGTCCGCCCCGATCCTTGCTCCCATCCCCGGATAGCCACCTCGGCTCGCCCGTCTTCAGTCCGGCGATAGTCCAGCCCCAAGGCCACCCGACCGGGAAACCGCTCGGTGGCTCGCCGGACCAGTGCGGGATCGTCCAGTGCCGCTGTCCCCAGGATCACTCGGGCCACGCCGCCATCCAACAGCGCTTCGATGTCCGTTTCACTCCGCACCCCACCACCAGTCTCGACGGGAATATCGACGGCGCGGGCAATGGCCAGCACGGTGTCTCGGTTGACCGGCTCTCCACTGCGGGCGGCATCGAGGTCGACCACGTGGAGCCAGGGAGCACCCCCAGCGGCGAACTCCTTGGCCAGAGCCACCGGATCTCCGTACTGGCTCTCTCGGTCGAAGTCGCCCTGGGTGAGCCGCACCGCCGTCCCCCTGCGGATGTCTATGGCCGGGTAGAGGTCCATCAGGCGCCAGCCGCTTCCACGGCGGCCACGAAGTTACTCAAGATACCCAAGCCGACCGCTCCCGACTTTTCGGGGTGGAACTGCGTGCCCCACACTGCACCCCGTTCCGCAGAGGCCACTACCGGGCCGCCGTAGTCACAGGTCGCCGTGGTGTCCTCGGTGTACTCGGGAGCATAGGAGTGGACGAAGTAGACCCACGCCGGATCGGGAACACCAGCCAACAGTTGGGACCGGGTCACATCGAGCACGTTCCACTGCATCTGCGGATGCTTTACTCCGTCGGGCAGTCGGCGCACCGCGCCGGCCAGGACCCCTAGGCCCGCGGCCGACGGATCCTCTTCGGATCCTTCGTACAGCAGTTGGAACCCGACACAGATGCCAAGGAACGGAATCCCACGGGAGACGGCATCGATCACTACCCGATCCAGCCCACTGGATGTCAAGGCACTGGCACACGGACCGAATGAACCGACCCCGGGCAGCACGATCCCATCGGCCGTGGCTGCCACCTCGGGATCGTCCACCAGGCGCGCGTCTGCCCCCAGTCGCTGCAGGGCCTTCTCGGCGGATCGCAGATTGCCAATCCCGTAGTCGAGGACGGCGATCACGTGGCGAGGCGAAGGGTCACAGGGTGCCCTTGGTGGACGGGATGCCCCCGCCCTCGACCCGGATCGCATCCTTGAGCGACCGGGCCACAGCCTTAAACGATGCCTCGATGATGTGATGGGTATTGCGGCCGGTCACCAGTCGGATATGCAGGGTGATAGCTGCAGCCGTGGCGAACGCTCGCCAGAACTCCTCGGCCAGCTGCGGATCGAACGGCGGCGAACCGAGCCCAGGGGTATCGGCGGGAAACTCGATCGTGTAAGCCAAGAACGGTCGACCCGACAGGTCGAGGGCCACATCGACCAGCGCCTCGTCGAGCGGCAGCGAAATAGAGGCGAACCGCCGCACTCCCGCCTTGTCGCCGAGTGCTTCGGCGAAGACCTCGCCCAAGGCGATTCCGACATCCTCCACCGTGTGATGGGCATCGACTTCGAGGTCACCCTTGGCCGCCACCACCAGGTCGATGCCGCCATGGCGACCCAACTGGCTGAGCATGTGGTCGAAGAAGGGCAGTCCCGTCGAGATCTCCGTGGTGCCAGCGCCATCGAGGTCGACCGACACCTCAATCGAGGTCTCCTTGGTCGCACGCGACATGCGAGCGATCCGGTTCGGACGGGGAGCGACATCGGTCATGGTCTGATTGTTTGGGCTCATCGCAGGCTTTCGGTCAGTGCGGCCAGGAACCGGTCGTTCTCTTCGGGGAGCCCCACCGTCACCCGCAGGCAGCCGGTGACGCCGGGCCACTTCGAACAGTCTCGCACGAGCACCGATCCGGACACGAGATCAGCCCACACCGCCCCCGCATCCTTGGAGTTGGGTCGAAAGAGCAGGAAGTTCGCATCAGACGGCCACGTCTCGACCGGAAGGTCGGCCAACACCGCGCCAATCCGCTCACGCTCCACGACAATGGCCGCCACCCGTTCGTTCATCTCGGCTGCGTAGTCGAGGGCCAGGCGCCCGGCTCGCTGCTTGACGGCATCGAGATGGTACGGGAGGGCTACGAGTTCACAGGCTCGGACCACTTCCGGGTCGGCCACCAGGTAGCCGAGTCGCGCCCCGGCCATCGACCACGTCTTGGAGAAGGTGCGCACCACAGCGATATGGCGCGTGCCGGCGGGATCTTTGCGCCGCAGGTCCAACGCCGATGATGGGGCGAACTGCCCATAGGCCTCGTCGACTACGAGCAGCCCAGGGACCATTCCTGCCACCAAGAGGATCTCGTCGCTCGAATCAGCCCGTCCGCTCGGATTATTCGGCGAGCACAGAAATGTGATCGTCGGCCCCGCATCCGCCAGGACGCCACCCACCACTTCGAGGTCGAGCGAGAAGTCGTCTTGGCGGGGACCGGCAGCCACCGGAGTTCCGGTGATCCGAGCGATGTGCCGGTGCAGCGTGTAAGTCGGCTCGAACAGAGCGGCAGTCCGCCCTGGTCCGCCGTAGGCCAGAAGCAGACTCTGCAGGACTTCATTGGACCCGTTGGCACAGAAGATCTGATCAACGCCCACACCATGGCTGGCCGCCAAAGCGGTTCGCAGTGCGGTGGCCTCCCGATCCGGGTACCGATTGAACTCGATGGAGCCGATGGCCGCGCTCAGCGCCTCCTGCCATCCTGGCGGCGGCGGCATCGGCGATTCGTTGGTGTTGAGCCGCACCTCTACGTCGACCTGGGCCGAGTGATACCCGTCGAGGGCAGCCAGGTCGGGCCGGACCGCAGGAAGCTTCGGCGACAGACCGGACCCGTCGGCCGCCACGACGCCCTCTAGGTCTGCCATCGCAGTTGTACCGACTCGGCGTGAGCGGGCAGGCCCTCAGTCTGAGCCAGGGTCACCACGTGGGGACCGAGCGTGCGCAGGGCTTCGTCATCCATGCTCACGGCATGGATGTGCTTGCGGAAGTCGTCGACACGCAGGGCGCTGGCGAACCGGGCGGTGCGGTTGGTGGGCAGCACGTGGTTCGGCCCCGCCAGGTAGTCACCCACACTGGCCGGAGCGTTGACGCCCAAGAACACCGCTCCGGCCGAGTCGATGTGGGCGAGCAGCGACTCAGCATTCTTAGTCAGGATCTCGAGGTGCTCAGGGGCGACCACGTTCGATACCGCGCACGCCTGCTTGGGCCCGTCCACCAGTACGGCCCATCCCCCGGCCCCCAAGGTGGCCTCGAGGTCCGTCCTGCGGGGCGACGCGGCCACGATCCGGTCGACTGCCGCGCTGACCTGCTCGAGCTTCTGCTCTGACCAGGTGATGAGCCATGCCAGGCCATCGGGACCGTGCTCGGCTTGGACCACGAGGTCGATGGCGGCGAACTCGGCCGGGGTATCGGGTCCGGCGATCACCACGACCTCGGACGGACCGGCGAACGCCGAGGCCACACCGACCACCCCCGATACCTGCCGCTTCGCCTCGGCCACGTAGCGATTGCCCGGTCCGACGATGACGTCGACTGCGGCGATGCTCCCTGTCCCGTAGGCCATGGCCGCAATGGCTTGTGCGCCACCGACCCGGTAGACCTCGGTCACTCCGGCGACGGCGGCCGCGGCCAGGGTGGCATCGTCGATGCGGCCGTCGGGCCCCGGGGGCACGCACAACACGATCTCCTCGACCCCAGCCACATGGGCCGGCACCGCGCACATCAAGACAGTGGAGGGATACCGGGCCCTACCACCGGGGGCGTAGCAGCCGGCACGAGCGACGGGACGCAGCACGTGGCGGACGGTGATCCCACCGGAGAGAAAATCCTCGGGAGCCTCGCCGGCCTCGTGGGCGTGATACGCCAGTATCCGATCGTGGGCGACGTCGAGCGCCTGCTGCAGTTCCGAGGGGATACGGGCCAGTGCTGCGCTGATCTCCTCGGGTGACACCCTCAGGTCGTCGATCTCGACCTGATCGAACCGGGCGGTGAGCCGACGCAAGGCCTCATCGTCATCGGCCCGGACCTCAGCGATAATCGATGCCACCGCCTCTGACGACCGGTCCTGCTCGTCGACGGGACGAGGCAGCAGGTCGGTCAGTTCACGGCGGTCGCCGGAAAAGCCGCGTAGGTCGAGTCGACGGAGGCCCATGGCTCGTTGATGCTACCGGACGCCACGCCGTACGCTCCGCTGATCGACCGAGCCCGAGGCCGACGATCTACTCAGGGCCATCGAGGGTGGCATGATCGTCGCATGGTCGCCAGCCCCGCAGAACTGTCCTCGCTCGCCACCGCACTCGACGACCTCACCCGACGGGTCACCGGACATGCCGAAGCGTCCGACGCCGCCAAAGACGAGGACACCGCTCGAGAGCTGTTCGCCATCGAACGATCGCTGAACAGTGCCAACCGGAGATTGTCTCGCTTGGCCCTTGCCTTGGGGCGACTGTAAGCACCCAGCATCTGGCCGGACCTGCTTGAGTCCGGACGCGGCGAAGGCACCCCGAAGGGTGCCTTCGCGCAAGTAGGTCGGGCGGCGGATCCCGATCCCTACTCGGACGGACCAGTTGGCGGGAACCGGTCCGATGCCAATTTCAGCACAGATTGCCCAGTTTCGCCAGTCCAGAACTGTACCCTAAAGCAATGACTAGTTGCAACTGACGATCTACAGGAAGCAGCCCGAACTCTCCAGACACACGGATCAGGCGCCTGAAGTTCTGCTGCTCGCTACTCTCGACAACGACCCCCGGACCGCTCCCCCAGATGGGGCCGACGGGCAGTAATCAGCCAGCACACAACCCGTGCACCGGGGAGCCCGGGCCCGACATGTAGCCCGACCGTGCAGGATCAGGCGCAGACTGAACATGCCCCGTCCCGCGGCAGGCACCATGGCGTTCAGCACGTGCTCCACTTTCACCGGGTCCACCTCGGTGGTCAGACCCAGCCGGAGAGAGAGTCGCTGCACGTGAGTGTCCACCGGTAGTCCCGGCAGATCGAATGCCACGCTCCGCAGGACGTTGGCGGTCTTGCGGCCGACCCCAGGCAGCGTCACCAGGTCTGCCATCCTCGACGGCACCACCCCGTCGAAGCGGTCCATCACGCCCTCGGCCATGCCGATCAGGCTCCGGGTCTTGGCCCGGTAGAACCCAGTCGATCGAATCAGGCGTTCCACCTCGTCCACCGGTGCCACCGCCAGCGATGCCGCGTCGGGAAACCGGTCGAACAAGGCCGGTGTCGTCCGGTTCACCCGCTCGTCGGTGCACTGCGCAGACAGGATGGTCGCCGCCAGCAACTGAAACGCATCGCTATGGTCGAGGGCACACAGATCGGCTGTGCTTCCCGGGAAGCAACGACCAAGTCGATCATTGGTCTCACGGGCCCGGCCGGCCGGGGTGCGGGGTCTGACCATCAGCGCACGTTACCGGTAGGTTACGGCCATGCACGAGACCGATACCGACGTGGTGACCACGGCGGACCGGCACCTGGTGGCCGAAGTGACCGACCTCATGGACCGGATGGTCGCCGTCACCGGACTTCCCGGACTGAGCGAGGATCGACGTCGGGCCCTGGAGCGGGCGGCCACGGCAAGCGACAGGCGACTTGTGGCCGTGAGGATGCGCAATCGGAGCGACGGCCGACTCGTCGGCTATGCCCAGCTCGACCAGGCAGACCCACTCGATCAGCCCGACCAGCCCGACCCGGCAGACGAACGCTCGTCGTACAGCGTCGAGGTCGTAGCCCTGCCTACCTCAGACAATGACACAGTGAAAGTGGCCGACCAACGCTCCGCTGCTCTGCTCGCGTTGGCGATGGATGCCTTCGGTGCATCCGGTGGGGGTCGACTTCGCCTGTGGATCCCTGCACCGACCGAGGCCGATGAGCGTCGTGTTGGCGCTCTCGGTTTCTCCGTCGAACGTGAGCTGATGCAGCTTCGTTGTCGCCTTCCCCTGCCACCGAGCGGAACCACCGATATCGACGTGCTCCCCATCCGGGCATTCCAAGTTGGGAGCGACGAGGAGCAGTGGTTGATCGCCAACAACCGAGCGTTCGCCACCCACCCCGAGCAAGGGCGGTGGGATCTGACTGCCATCGAGGAGCGCGAATCTGAGCCGTGGTTCGACCCGGACGGATTCCTCGTCCTCGAGGCAGAGGGCCGGATGGCCGGCTTCTGTTGGACCAAGGTCCACTCAGAGACCCTGCCCCCCATGGGTGAGATCTACGTCATCGGGGTGGATCCTGACTTCCATGGGCGTGGGTGGGGCCGTGCCCTGACCCGTGCCGGATTCGACTGGATGGCTGAAGCAGGACTGACTGTCGGCATGCTCTACGTCGACTCCGCCAATACCGCCGCCGTGGCCCTCTACCGCTCGATGGGAATGGAGACCCACCACCGCAACCGGGCCTACATCGCCACGGTCCCGGCCTCACCGGCCCCCTGAGCGTGTCCGGAACACGGAACCTGTCGGTCAGGCCGAACCCACAAGGTGTCCGATGGTGTAGGTGACCGTGGCCGCCGCTGTCGATATCAAGAGCTGACGGACCGCCGACCACAGCCATGGTCTTCCTGTAAAGAAGGACAAGGCTGTGCCGACAGCCAGTGAGGCGATGGCCCCCAGGATCACCGACCACAAGGTCGCCTTGGTTCCGCTGGCGAAGAGCCAGGGCAGCAGTGGGATCAAGGCACCGATGCCGAACATCACGAAAGAGGAGAAGGCAGCCTGCACCGGATTGCCGGTATCGCCCGGGGTAAATCCGAGCTCTTCTCGGGCGTGAGTCTCGAGGGCGAGCTCGGGATCCTGCATCATGGTGGCCGAGAGCTCTTCGGCCAGTTCTGCATCGACCCCCCGGCTCCGGTAGAGCGCCGCCAACTCACGCCGCTCGATCTCCGGGTCGGCCAGGATTGAGCGGCGCTCGATGTCGAGCTCGCGTTCCATGAGCTCGGACTGCGCCCGCATCGACACATACTCGCCCGTGGCCATCGAGAACGCCCCGCCGATGAGCCCGGCGATTCCGGCCAGGCGGACGGCCCCCGCCGGTGCGTGGGCACCAGCCATTCCCAGGATCAACGAGACGTTGGAAACGAGACCGTCGCTGATACCGAACACGGCGGCACGGGCCCCGCCGCCCGTAAGATTTCGATGCCGGTGTTCGTCGTCCACGTGACGATGGTACCGACCCTGAGGCTATGAGGCTGCGCTCTGGTTCGACCGTAGGTAGTCCTCAGCCGACGAGAACGCTCAGATGGTCCGCAGGGCGTCCCTCACCTACAGTCTGCGCATGGCTACCACCGTGCACGGAATCGAAGCGTTCAAGGACCTCGTCGGAACCCATCTGGGCTACAGCGAATGGCACCTCGTCGATCAAGCGCAGATCGACCTGTTCGCCGATGCAACGGGAGACCATCAGTGGATCCACGTAGATCCTGAACGGGCCAAGAGCGGCCCGTTCGGTGGACCCATCGCCCACGGCTATCTGACGTTGGCACTGGCCCCTGTGTACCTCGGTGAGGTCCTGGTGGTCGAGGGCATCTCCATGGGGGTGAACTACGGGTGCAACAAGGTCCGTTTCCCGTCGCCCGTCATGGTGGGGAGCAACCTCAGGGTCGGTGTGGCTGTCGCCGAGGTCGAAGATGTCACCGGTGGTGTCCAGGTAGTCCTGGACCTGACCCTGGAGACCGAGGGTTCCCCCAAGCCCAGTTGCGTGGCCCAGGTGGTCTACCGCTACTACGCCTGACGTCGGCCGCTGCGCCACCCAGGGCCGACCATCCGGTCGCCATCTGGTGGTTGCGGGCCGGCGGTCGAGGGCCGGCGGTCGAGGGCCGGCGGTCGAGGGC
>JBAXCY010000085.1:0-12275 GCA_037141235.1 Acidimicrobiales bacterium
AACGGAACCGGCCGGCCCCAATGGGCCGGCCGCTCCACTCCATCAGTACCACTGGTGCTGCACGGGTGGCGACTTCCTTGCGAAGAGGTCGAGCCTCGTGCTCGGCCCTGCACTCAGACCTGCACTCAGCCCAGGCGCTCGATGATGGTGGCGTTGGCCATGCCGCCACCCTCGCACATGGTGAGCAGGCCGTAGCGGCCGTTGGTGCGCTCGAGCTCGTTCAGCAGTGTGGCCATGAGCTTGGCACCCGAGGCGCCCAGCGGGTGACCCAAAGCAATAGCCCCACCGTTGACGTTCACCCGCATGATGTCGACGTCGAGCTCCTTGGCCCAGGCCAGGGGGACCGAGGCGAAGGCCTCGTTGATCTCAATGACGTCGATGTCATCCATGGTCAGCCCAGCACGCTCGAGCACCATCTTGGTGGCCGGGATCGGTCCGGTCAGCATGGTGATGGGGTCGCTGCCGGCCACGGCAAAGGCGTGGAACCGGGCCCGAGGGGTGAGCCCGAGGGAGGCGGCCTTGGTGTCGCTCATGATGAGCACACCTGACGAACCGTCGGTGATCTGTGAGGAGTTGGCGGCCGTGACCCTGCCGTTGTCGGGACGGAATGCCGGCTTCAGGTTGGCCAGGGACTCGACCGAGGAGTCTGGGCGGATGCCCTCGTCGGTGGTCATCATCTCGTCGGTGTCGTTGCGTTCGTCGTCCTTGATGGCCACGGTGATGATCTCGCGCTCGAAACGCCCTTCGGCTGTGGCCTGGGCGGCACGCTGGTGAGACCGGACCGAAAACTCGTCCATGTCCAGGCGGCTGATGTTCCACTGCTCGGCGATGAGCTCGGCACCCTCACCCTGGCCGACCAGGCCACCTCGCTCGGCATAGCGGGCCATCATTCGGGGGCCGAAGGGGTAACCCAGGTCACGGACGACCGAAGCTCCCATCGGGGTGCGGCTCATGACCTCGACGCCACCAGCGATGACGACGTCGTAGGCCCCAGCGATTACACCCTGGGCACCGAAGTGCTGGGCCTGCTGGCTCGAGCCGCACTGGCGGTCGAGTGTGGTGGCGGGCACAGACTCGGGGAACCCGGCAGCCAATACCGCGTTGCGGCCCACGTTGAGCGACTGCTCACCTACCTGCATGACGCATCCCATGATCACGTCGTCGACCAGGGCTGGATCGACATCGTTGCGCTCGACGAGCGCCTTGAGCGTCTCGGAGGCAAGGTCGGCGGCGTGCCAGTTGCGGAGCTTGCCGTTGCGCTTGCCCCCGGGGGTGCGTACCGCGTCGATGATGACGGCTTCGGTCATGGTGGATCTCCTTCCGAGGTCCGGCGGAACGGTTCCTGCCGGCCGTGCTCGGGTCGTTTGGTGCTGCCGGAGGTAATGTCCCGGCGTGGCATCCCCATCGGATGCCCTGCTCAAACACTACCGGGACCGCTTGGGATGGGCCACCGAAGACTCCGACACTGTCGTATCTGTCTCACCGTGGCGCTACGGTCGGGTCCATGACAGGTCGGATCAAGGACATGGATCGCTGGCTCGGCAACGGGGGGATGGAGCTCATCGGCACGGTGGGGGGCTCGTTTGACGACTACGGGGTCGACGGCGAGGACCTCGGATGGGTGGCGGGTGCCTTCGCCCCGGTCGCCATCGCCTGTAATCCCCACGGCTTCGTGCAGGCCGGTGTGCACGGACTCCTGCTCGATGCAGCCATGAACTTTGCCGTCAACGCCGCCCTGCCTGGCAAGGCCCGTACCCGGGCCACGCTGGAGATGAAGATCGAGACGATGCGCCCGGCCATGGACGGCGGCTCGTACCGCCTGCGAGGCGAGGTGGTCCGCATGGCCCGCCAGGTGGCCTATGCCGAGGCCTCGGTGACCGATGCCGAGGGGCAGTTGGTCAGCCGGTCGACCGGGACGTTCCTTCTCCACCGGCCCGAGGACGCGCCGGCGGCTTCCCCCGGCTGATCCTCACCCCCGTCCTTACCGGGGCCGACGTCGTCGGTCCGTGCTTGCGCCACCACGGTCGTGCCGCCTCAAGATGATCCCGGCTGATGCCGGCCCACCGAGGAGCGCCATGACTGCGACCCTACGCACGCACCCTGCTCGCTTGTCTGAACTCGACTCTGGCGCCCCGCGCACCGGCCGGTGCAGGGTCTGCGCCCGATCGACTCCTGCGGACATCCCTGTGTGCTTCTGCTGCCGGGTGGTGGCCGAACAGCTCGGTCTGCCGCTGGTTCCGCTGGTGGCCCAGGTCGAGTACCGGGTGGGGGACCGGATCCACCATCGACTGAGGGCGTACAAGGATGACCCCGTGCTCGATGTCCGTGCCCAGTGCCGTAGCCATCTGGTCGACGACCTGTCACGTTGGCTGGCTGTCCGGGGCCGTCTCTTGGACCAGTGGATCGGTACATGGTCGGTGGTAACCACGGTCCCGTCCTCGTGCCGGCCTGGTCCGGCCCCCGCCGAGCTCCTCGTCGATGGCGTGCCTGGTCTGGCCTCGCGGCACCTACGCCTCTTGGTGCGTGGACCGGGCAGTCTGGGTCATCTCGGTGCGGATCGGTCGGCCTTCATGCTGGCCCCCGGGGTGGATCGAGCCGGTCTGGCCGGTTTGGCTGTACTGGTCTTTGACGACACCACGACCACAGGGGCGGCCGCCCAGAGTGCGGCGGCCACACTGCGCTTGGCCGGGGCGCGGGTAGTGGGGGCGCTGGCCATCGGGCGAGCGCTCACCCCGGACCGGCCCCTGCACGTCGCTGGCGGCTGATCACCACTGGCTGAACTAGTTGCTCGTTACCAGCACCTAGATGGCGGGGAGCCGTGCTGCCCTGACTTGCGGGTGCCGTGGTCCTGAGACCGACCAGCGTCCTGCTACGGCGTAGATGCGCAGGTCCTCACCGCGTTAGACAAGGGGCATGGACCTCCGTATCTTTACTGAACCCCAGCAGGGTGCCTCCTACGACGACCTCTTAGCCATAGCCCAAGCCGCCGAGCGCCTTGGCTTCGACGCCTTCTTCCGTAGTGACCACTACCTGGTGATGGGCGATGGGAACGGTCTGCCCGGTCCGACCGATTCCTGGGTGACCCTGGCCGGCATCGCCCGCGAGACGAGCACCATCCGCCTGGGCACGCTGGTGACGGCATCCACCTTTCGCCACCCGGGTGTGCTGGCCATCTCGGTGGCTCAGGTCGACGCCATGAGCGGCGGGCGCGTGGAGCTGGGGATCGGGACGGCCTGGTTCGATGCCGAGCACACCGCGTACGGGATCCCCTTCCCACCGCTGGGCGAGCGGTTCGATCGACTCGAGGAGCAGCTGGCCATCATCACCGGCCTGTGGGCGACACCCGAGGGGGAGCGGTTCGACTTCGCTGGCAACCACTACTCGCTGACGGACAGCCCCGCCCTGCCCAAGCCGATCCAGCATCTTGGCCCGCCCGTCATCATCGGTGGCGGGGGCCCCAAGCGCACACCCCGCCTGGCCGCGGCCTTTGCCTCGGAGTTCAACATGGGGTTCTCCTCGGTGGAGGTGACCACGACCCAGTTCGACCGGGTCCGGGCCGCCTGTGCCGCCATCGACCGCCATCCCGACTCCCTGGTGTACTCCGAGGCCCTGGTGGTGTGCTGCGGCGAGACCGAGGCAGACATCGCACGCCGGGCGACATCCATCGGCCGCGAAGTCGACGAGCTACGGGCCAACGGGCTGTGCGGCACCCCTGACGAAGTAGTGGCCAAGCTGGCCACCTACGCCGCCATCGGCTGCTCGCGGGTCTACCTCCAAGTCCTCGACCTGGCCGATATAGACCATCTCGATCTCATCGGCGAGCAGGTCCTGGGTCAGGCCGCCGAACTCTGACCCCTCAACCCTCAACCCTGACCCCTGACCCCTGACCCTGACCCCTGACCCCTGACCCGGTCAGGCGGGGGCGGCAGCCATGGCGAAGCGGTCGGCCACCAAGGTGAGTGACCGGGCCCGGACGTCGAAGGAGTGGGCCCGGGTCGACAGCATGACTTCGTCGGCGCCGGTGCGGGCCACCAGGGCATCGAGGCCTGCCTGCACGGTGTCCGGGTCACCGACGATGTGGCTGGCCGTAGCCGCCTCGATGACCGCACGCTCCTGATCGGTGTAGGGGTAGGCGGCGGCCTCTTGCGGACTGACCACCGAGGTCAGCTTGCCGGAGCGCAGCTGCAGCACGGTCAGCGCGGATGGTCCGGACAGCCACCGCGCCTCTTCGTCGGAGTCGGCGCACAGCACCGAGGCCGCCACCATCACGTAGGGCTCGGCCAGCAGTCCGGTGGGACGGAAGTTGGACCGGTAGAGGGCGATGGCTTGGTCGACCAAGTCCGGGGCGAAGTGGAAGGCGAAGCTGAACGGCAGGCCTAAGAGACCGGCCAACTGCGCGCTGAACGTCGAGGAGCCGAGCAGCCATACCTGGGGCAGATAGCCCCGGCCCGGGATGGGTGCCGGGTGGGTGGGTGGCCCGTCGCTGTCCACTAAGTAGGTGATGAGCTCGACCACGTCCTCGGGAAAGTGCTCGGCCCCTAGGTCGCCACTGCGTCGCAGGGCCCGGGCGGTCGCCGGGTCCGTGCCCGGGGCCCGTCCGAGGCCGAGGTCGATCCGTCCCGGGTGGAGGGCCTCCAGGGTGGCGAACTGCTCGGCGATCACCATGGGAGCATGGTTGGGGAGCATCACCCCGCCGGCGCCGACCCGCAGGGTGGTGGTGGCATCGGCCAGATGTCCGATGAGGACGGCGGGAGCTGAGCTGGCCACCGAGGGCATGCCGTGGTGCTCAGCGACCCACATCCGGTGGTAGCCGAGGGACTCCACCACACCGGCCAGGCGAGTGGTGTCAATCAGGGCGTCGGCCGGGGTCGAGCCCTTGGCCACCGTGGCCAGGTCCAGCACGGAAAAGGTGGTCATGGTGTGGTCAACGCTTCTGCAGGGTGATTGCTTCCGCCAGTGTTCAATCGGTGGTGACGATGGCTTCGATCCGCGAGAGCGTCTTCGTCATGTTGGTCGCCGTCTTGGCGGGCAGGCCACCGTGGCGCAGCAGGGCCCGTTGGTGATCCTGGCTGATGTCCCAGCTCTCGCGGACCAGGGTCCCGCCTTCGACCGGCTCGAGCTCGTAGCGCCAGATCCGTCCGGCCACGAACCGCCCCACGAACCCGGCCGCGAACCCACTTGGCCGGCTCTGCCAGGCAATGCGGCGGTCCTGCTCGAACTCGATCACGGTGGAGGCCATCGAGTACCGGATGCCCATCTGCATGGACATACCGAAGGTGGCGCCCAGGCTGAGCTGGTGCGGGGCACCGGATTTGGCCTGCTTGACGGTGCCGGAGCCGTCGATATCGGGGTGGCGGGAGGCATCGGCAATCAAGGCGAAGATGGCTGCTGGTCCGGCGGGTATCACCCGTTCGACCGTTACGACGTCTCCGTCCATATTGTCCTCCAGGTAGTTCGGTGTGCGGGATCGGCTCCAGCCGAGCCTAGGCCCGGGTCACGGCCGGGGCACCGGCCTGGCATCATCGGGGCCGTGCCCACCCCGACCCATGCCGCCGCTCTGGCCGCCTTGGCCCAAGCCGACCCGGTGATGGCCAGCCTGATCGACCGCCACGGACCGCCCCCTACCCGCCGTCGGGTGCCGGCGGATCGGCGCTTCGGCGACCTGGCCCGCAACATCGTCTACCAGCAGCTGGCGGGCAAGGCCGCGGCATCCATCCACGGCCGCTTCATCGACGCCCTCGGAGGTGAGGTGACGGCCGAACGGGTGCTGGCCACACCGGAGCCGGTCCTGCGGGCGTGCGGTCTCAGCGGGGCCAAGACGGCATCCATCGTCGACTTGGCCGACAAGGTGGCCTCCGGCGAGGTCGCCCTGGACCGGATCGGCCGGCTGTCCGATGCCGACGTGGTGGCCCACCTGACGGTGGTCCGCGGGATCGGGCCGTGGACAGCGCAGATGTTCCTCATGAGCACGCTCAGCCGGCTCGATGTGTGGCCGATCGGCGACTACGGGGTGCGGGCCGGTTTCGGCCGCGCCTGGGGGATGGGCGAGGTGCCCTCGCCGAAAGAACTCGACGGGTTGGGCGAGCCGTTCCGCCCCTACCGCAGCCTGGTGGCCTGGTACTGCTGGCAGGCGGCCGACGCACGCTGAGTGCGGCCGACCGACGGCGTCAGGCATCGCCGTGCAGGGCAAGGCAGATGTCGGCGAAGTGGCTGGGGTCGGGTCGCCGGGTGCACTCCAGGCTGACGGTGTCGGCGATGCCGTCCACCTTGTGGCGGATCAGGCCGGCGATCTCGTCTCGGCGCCCGACGATGGCGATGGACTCGACCACCTCGTCAGTGATGAGATCGGCCATGTCGGCCCAGCGCCCCTCCTTGGACAGGGCGTTCAGCCGCGGATGGAGGTCCTCCCATCCGTTGCACTCCAGGACCCGGGCATAGGCCGGGGTGGAACCGTAGAAGGCGAGCTGGCCGCGCACGGTGGCGATCGCCTCGTCGAGTTCGGCCCCGCTGTCGCCGGTGGCGATCATGGTGACCACTGCCACCTCGAGCGACGACCGGTCCCGTCCAGAGGCCGCCAGACCCTCGGCGATCCCGGGCAGGGCCAACTGTTCGAGCGACTCCCGAGTGGCGAAGGGGTGGATGAGGATGGCATCTCCCACCTCGGCCGCCACCCGGGTCAGATGGGGCCCCACTGCACCCAGCATGACGGTGGGTCGGCCGAACCGGGCAGGGCCGGGATCGAAGGCGGGTGGCATCAGGGTGTGCGTGTAGAACTCACCGCGGAAGTCGAGGGGGCCGAGGCCGTCCCAGGCATCCCAGATGGCCCCGATGGCCAGCACCATCTCGCGGAGCCGGGCTGCCGGCCGTGACCATGGCATCGAGTAGCGGCGCTCGATGTGGGGCCGGATCTGGGTGCCCAGTCCGAGAGTGAAGCGGCCTTGGGAAACATCTTGGAGGTCCCTAGCAATGGTGGCCAGCAGCATCGGCGTGCGAGCGAAGGCGATGGCGATAGCGGTTCCGAGCTCCATGGTGGAGGTCCGGTCGGCCGCCAGCACCAGAGGGAGGAACGGGTCGTGCTTCGTCTCATACGTGAAGGCACCGTCGAACCCAGCGGTCTCGAGGTCGGCGAAGAGCTCGCCCGCCGTGGCCAGCTCCGGCACCGGAACCGTGGTGCAGACCTTCATGTGGGATTCCTTAGGGAACGGGTGCTCATGGATGGATTCTGCGACCCAGGTGCGTCAGGGGCAAGCTGAATAACCTGCAGGCATAGTGCACCCGTCGCCAGGACCGGCCAGCCACACCGGCCAGTTCCCTAGTAAAGGAGCGACCATTCCATGTCGAGATCAACCATCACTGGGCCACCAACAACAACAGGGCCGCCGACGGTTGCCACGGAGGGCACCACCAGCTACACCGTCCACCCCAGTCCCCTTGGTCCGCTGACTCTGATGGCCCGCTGCGGACGCCTGACCCACCTGGTCATGGAAGACCAGGTCCATGCCTCAGCGCCTCCACCCGCCAGCCAGCGAGACGACGGGGCGTTCGCCGAGATGACCCAGCAGCTCGACGAGTACTTCGCTGGTACCCGCACCGACTTCGACCTTCTGGTGCAACTCGACGGGACCGAGTTCCAGATGCGGGTATGGACCGAGCTGCGGGCCATCCCCTACGGCCAGACCATCAGCTATGGCGAGCTGGCTCGTCGGGTCGGGAGCCCCCATGCCTACCGGGCGGTCGGTACGGCCAACGGGCACAACCCGCTGGCTGTGGTGATCCCGTGCCACCGGGTCATCGCCAGCGACGGATCGCTCGGCGGCTACGGCGGTGGACTGGACCGCAAGCGGTGGCTACTGGCCCTCGAGTCGGCTGACGGAGGCTGAGCCCGCTTCTGGACCACCGCCTCCGCCCTAGTCTTGGCTCCCATGGACCGGCCGAACAGCGACGGAAGTGATGCAACGGAATCGCTGACCGAGGGTGATCCGGTCGGTGCGCTGGATCCGGTGGCGGTCATCGTGGTCGACCACGGCTCGCGTCGGACCGAGGCGAACGAGTCACTGGAAGCGTTCGTGCACGCCTCGGCGGAACGGCTTCCGTACCCGATCGTGGAACCGGCCCACATGGAGTTGGCCGAGCCATCTATTGCCACCGCCTTCGACCGGTGTGTGGCTGCTGGGGCGGCGACCGTGGTGATCGCTCCCTACTTCCTCGGCCCCGGCAACCACTGGGACCGAGATATACCGGCCCTGGCCGCCGCCGCCGCCGAGCGCCACCAAGGGGTCCGCTGGCTGGTCGCCCCGCCACTCGGGCCCGACCCACTGCTGATGGACATCGTGGATCGTCGGATCGCTCGCTGCCTGGCTCACGTCACCGACAACGCAGAGCCATGTGCTGTCTGTGCCGGATCGGGCCGGTGCGTCCTACGGTGATTCCTCCACCCGATGGCGCAGTGCGATGACCGACGTCATCGTGGTGGGAGCCGGGCTGGCCGGTCTGGTCTGCGCCCACGACCTCGTGCAGGCCGGGGTCGAGTGCACTGTGCTGGAGGCATCCGACGGGGCCGGGGGCCGGGTCCGGACCGATGTGGTCGACGGGTTCCAGCTCGACCGGGGGTTCCAGATCCTGCTGACCGCCTACCCCGAGGTCCAACAACGCCTCGACCTCGATGCGCTCGATCTGCGCCAGTTCTCCCCGGGGTCAGTGGTGCGCACGACGAAAGGGAACTATGCCGTCGGCGACCCGTTGCGGCGTCCCTCTCAGATCCTGCCTACCTTGGTGGCACCCATCGGCTCCTTGGCCGACAAGGTCCGCCTGGCCCGGCTGGTGCTGTCTGTGCGGATGACGCCAGCAGCCGACTTACTGCGGGCCCCGGACGGAACCACGCTGGCCCGGCTACAGGGCCTGGGGTTCAGCCCACGCATGATCGACTCGTTCTGGCGTCCGCTGTTTGCTGGGATCCAGTTGGACCCTGAACTCGAGGTATCGCGTCGCCGCTTCGATGTGATCTTGAAGATGCTGGCCGCCGGGAGTACGGCGGTGCCAGCTGCCGGCATGGGGGCTATCCCGGCCCAGCTGGCCGCCGCCCTCCCCGACGGCACGGTCCGGCTCGGCGCGCGCGTCGAGTCACTCGAGGGCACCGCTGTCCGACTCGCCGGTGGTGAGGTGCTCACAGCTCGAGCTGTGGTCGTGGCCACCGAAGGGCCCGAAGCCCACCGACTCTTGGGTAGCCAGGTCGAGGACCCTGGCTCGCGTGCCACCGCATGCTGCTGGTTCGCCACCACTGCACCGCCGCTGGCCGGCACCGCGCTGGCCCTGGACGGCACGGGCCGAGGGCCGGTGCGCAACCTGGCCGTGATGAGCGAGGTGGCCCCGTCCTACGCTCCGGCCGGCCGCACGCTGGTGGCGGCCTCTATCCCCGGTGCAGATGCCCTCAGGCCGGACCTGCTCGCTCAGGTAGTGGCACAGCTGTCGAGGTGGTTCGACTCGGCCACTGGCGACTGGCAGCACCTGCGGACCGACGTGATTCCGCACGGCCAGCCCCGTCAAGACCCGCCGTTCGATCCCCGTCGACGTGTGGTCCTCGGAGAAGGTCGGTTCGTGTGCGGCGACCACCGCGATACGGCGTCCCTTCAGGGGGCGATGTTCAGTGGTGAGCGAACGGCTCGAGCCGTGGGCCTGCATCTGACTGGTTGACTGGCTGACTGACTGAATGAATGACTGACTGACTGACTCGATCACCCCGAGGAGCACAGAGCGTCCGATCAGCTGCAGCGGTTGCCCAACCATGGGCGCTGGCCGGCGAGGGCGAACAGGGCCACGGCCAAGGTGTCTTGTTCGGCCCGGGTGGCCTGGTTCGGTGGGACGCCGACCAGGAGGCCGAGTCCGGTGGCTGAGGCCGCCGAGTTCCAGGTGGACTGGCTGAACTGAAAGGCCCCGAGGTACATGCCGTTCGGTGAAGAGATGCCGTAATTGCCACCCGACTCGGCCGCCACCACACACACCAAAAAGGGATTGAGCACTGGATCGGGCAGGCCCGGATAGCGGGGTCCTGGCGGGGCCTTGGTGCCCGCTGACGTGGCCGTGGGAATCGTGGCTGCTGACGTGGCTGCGGGAATCGTGGCCGTGGTCGAGGATGATCGACGTGCGGCCTGTGTGGCCTGTGCCGTGGCCACGGATGCATTGGCTGCTTTGGCCTGGATGACCTGCTGGGCGGCCACGGCGGTGGCCAGGCGTCCTGTCACCTGGGACTGCGTCGCCTGGAGTCGGCCAGCCGCGGCATCGGCGGCGGCTAGGGCGGCGGCCCGCTGTGATTGGTCGGCACGATCCTGTTCTTGGCGGGACACGAGCGCCGCCTGGCGAGCTTGGAGCCCACGCTGGGCGGTATGGAGATCGGCGATGTTGGTGGCGATATTCCCCAGGGCCAGGCTGGCGTACTCGCTGGCCACCTGAGCTTTGGCCGTTCCGCTTGCGAAGAGCGACGAGTTCCTGCTCGAGGAGTCGGCTCCGGAGTTGATGTACGTCCGGATGGCTTGGGTCTGCGCGAGCCGCAGGTGCTGGGCAATGGCCTGCTGATCGCCCACGATCTGGGTCTGAAGGTCGGCAATGGCCTGCGCGTCAGCGGCAATCTTGGCTGTCGCCACCGAACTCTGTTGGCGAGCGGCATCGACCTGGAGCTGGGCCAGTACGAGGTTGTGGGCCACCGAGGCGGCCTGAGCTTGCAGGTCGGGGATGGAGTCGGCTCCGGCCGGGCCCAGCGCGGCCCCGATAGGGAGGGCGGCGAGGAGGACGAGCACCGGAAGGCTCAGGACCCGCAAGATTCGGCGGGCCGGTCCGGTGGCATCTGGGCCCCTCAGTCGGGGGCGACCGGAGCGCAACACAAGACTGATGATTTTACGACAGGGGCATCCAGTGGACAACCCGCTACATAATCGCTGGTCAGAGGAGTACACGCCGCCGAAATGGAGGACCAAGGGAATCATGACCTGCCCGCCGGCCGGATGCAATGAGGCGCTAGAACTCGCAAGACCCCATCAGCTGGCATCCCCACCCATGACTCAGCCTTATCGAGGAGGCCTTATCGAGGAGTCCCTAGCGAGGGGCCTTAGCGAGTGGCCTTAACGAGGAGGCCCTACGGCCCACCGAAAGGCACTGCCGAGGATGCGAGCGGAGGGGCGGACGGCCAGTCGGTCCCCGCCGGGGAACGACGGCAGACGGAGTTTGTGGCGGGCCCAAGGAGTAAGCACACCCTGGGCCGCGCTGACCAGCAGGCCGTAGGTGGCGATCTCATGGGGCCACCGGCCCACGCCGCGCAGCACGAAGTTACGTGCCGTGCGGCCATCCGCGGTGAGGCGGAGCCGGGGATGTACCTCGACGAAGTAGGCATCTAGATCTGACCGCGAGCGAGGGACGTCCACCGCGCCGAGGTCGTAGGCGACCCGGGACATCTGATCGAGGTAGTCGTCCTCTTCTGAGGCGGTAGGTGCTACCGGTGCGTACACGCGGGCTGCGGCCAGGAAGCTCGATACCTCAGCGGCGTGCACCCAGGTCAACAGGTCTGGGTCAGAGGCTGCGTAGCGGCGCCCGTCAGACGCGGTTCCGACGACCCTGGTGTGGACGCGGCGGACTCGTTCGATGACGACCCGGGCCTCGTCGCGGGTGCCAAACGAGGTGGTGCCGAGGAATGTCGCCGTCCGCTCGAGGCGGCCGAGCGGGTCCGCTCGGTAGTTGGAGTGCTGGGCCACCCCGGCCATGGCTAGGGGGTGGAGCATCTGAAAGAGCAGTGCCGACAGCCCGCCGATGAGCATGGACGGAAGGTCACCGTGCACCCGACGGACCACCGAGTCCGGAGCGAAGTACGACAGTGCAGGGTCCATGCACGGTGGCGGCGGATCCTCGGACATGCCGAGTGACCGGCGCACCTGCACCAGGGCCTGCCCCCGGGCGAATTCGATCCCGACTTCGGTCACGGCCTGCCCGACGGAACGGGCCTCGTCTAGCTGCATCCGGGCATCCATATCTGTCGACCCTACCGGCAGGCCAGGCAGATCAGGCAGGCGGCAGTTCGTTACTTGGCCACGATCGAGGACACGAAGCGCATGACCACAGCCGACCAGGCCTCGGGGTCGAGGTTGTCCATCCCGAGCATGCCCTTCTCCGGGAGGAGAGCAAAGACGCCGGAGTAGCGCGCTGACTGCTGGCGCTGGCGCGCTGTCTGCTGGCGCTGGCGCGCTGTCTGCTGGCGCTGGCGCGCTGTCTGCTGGCGCTGGCGCGCTGACCGG
>JBAXCY010000086.1:0-12245 GCA_037141235.1 Acidimicrobiales bacterium
CGCAAGGGGCGGGTCGACTCAGTGAAGGTCACCGACGGCTTGGAACGATCCCGAGACCTAAACCGTGGGAATCCGACGGCCCGCCCCGTGCGTACACCCTTCTTGGAGGACCGGAAGGCGTGCATGGACACCTCGGGCCATCAGGGAGCAGTGTCCTCTTTGTCACGTTTCACTCTCCGTAAAGGGAGCAGGCCGACCAGGACTGTGACGGGGTGAGGTCGAGCGATAACACCACGGCCCGGGCGAGGTACTCCTCGATGATGGCCCCGGTCATGCCGGTGGTTGTCCGTCATGGGTGTCACCACGCACGAAGTTAGATACATCTCATCGCACCAAGTTGGCGAACCCGACGTGCTCTGAACCATCCGTGGCGTGCCGGAGTGCCGGAGAGGTCGGACGCATGTGTGGCGAAGTTGCAGGCCCACTCCAACCCTGCTGCAACTAAGATTTCTTGGTGCTGGGATATCCTGAATTGAGAGTCCTGTTCCGATGTCCGTCGATCTCAACCCATCTTGAAAGTGGATAATTGATGAACTTGCGTCGACACTGGCGAGGACTCTCGATCGCATCAGATCGGTCACTTCGCCCAAGCAGCGGAGGCCATGGCGCTCTGCTGACCCGAATCCCACTGGTCACCGTGCTCCTCGCATCGGTATTGGCCTCGATCGCAATGGCTAGCCCGTCGGCGTCGGCCGCCCCCGCTGCCGTCGGCGTGGTCAAGGACTGCCCGACCTACGACAGGACGTTTGGGCAGAACGTTGTCTCGGTCATTTTCCACTACCAGACCGTCCCACAGACCTGGGTCGTTCCTTCCACGGCTGTGCCTGGTTCGGTCTGCATCGATGCCAGTGGGGCACAAGGCGGCACCAGTGTCGCTCAACCCGGGGGAACTGGAGGGTCCGTCAACGTAGTCACTAACTTCTCCTCGGGTCAGGTGTTGAACATCCTTGTCGGTAAGCGGGGCAAGTCCGGAAGCGGGGGTGCTGCTGCGGGCGGAGGAGGACAGGGCACATTCGTCTTTGCCCCTGATGGAAGCATCGTGGTCGCCGCCGGTGGCGGTGGTGGTGCCGGGGTCTCCGGCAACGGTGGGGGCGGCGGACCGAATCCGGGTAGTACCGATGGGAGCGGGCGCGCCGGCGCTGACGGCACCGTGCCGGGGAGCGGCGGACTTAGGGCTACGCCGACCTCTCCCGGAACGGCGGGTATAGGAGCTGCGACACCGGGAGGTGGGCCGACTGATTCAGCTGCAACGATGGCCAATGGCGGAAATGGTGACGCCAGCGGTGGCGGTGGCGGCGGCGGCGGCTACTACGGCGGTGGCGGTGGCGGAGTGAACGCTGGCGGTGGAGGGGGCTCCAACTATGCCAATCCAACGTGGTCCCTTTCCACGCCCTACGTTCAGGGCCAGTGGGCGAACAATGGCAACGTCGCCATCTGGTATCAGAGTTCGATTCCTACCAACTCACAGCCGGGAGGTGGGTGCAACCCACTGCCCTCATGCACGCAGACCTCGTCGTATCCCAGCAACGGCTACTGGCTCGGGGCTTCTGACGGTGGGGTCTTCTCCTTCGGCAGCGCCGCCTTCCACGGCTCCCACGGTGGCACCAAGCTCAACCGGCCGATCGTGGGGATGGTGGCGGCGGCTCCTCCGATCACTGCGCCTTCGAACGGGTACTGGCTGGTGGCATCCGATGGCGGCATCTTCGACTACGGAACGGCCCGGTTCTACGGCTCCACCGGTGGCCAGTCACTCAATGCGCCCGTCGTGGGCATGGCCCTGACTCCTGGCGGCTCGGGCTACTGGCTGGTCGCCTCGGACGGTGGCGTGTTCGCCTTCGGCGATGCCGCCTTCTACGGATCCACCGCGGGTTTGCACCTCAATCAACCGATCGTCGGGATTGCCGCAGACCCGGCCGGTGGTGGCTACTGGCTGGTCGCCTCGGACGGTGGCGTGTTCGCCTTCGGCCACGCCTTCTACAGCGGTTCCGAGGGTGGAAGGACATTGAATCGACCGATCGTGGGAATTGAAGCCGACCCGGTGGCCCCGGGTGGGTACTGGCTCGTGGCATCCGATGGTGGAGTTTTTTCGTTTGGTGGTGCACCCTTCTATGGCTCCACCGGAAGCCTGCCACTCAACCAGCCGATCGTCGGTATCGCTGCGGCTCCCGACGGGGCGGGCTATCGGTTCGTGGCCTCTGATGGCGGCGTCTTCTGCTTCGGCAGTTCGCAGTTCTTCGGCTCGACCGGCGATAGGACGCTGAACAAGCCGATCGTGGGTATGGCCGACGCCTGATCGTCGCAGGCAAGGGGCGATTGACGACTGACCATGTTGCGCACTGGACCAGTGCTGCGATTGGAGCAACGGCCCATCATGTAGCCGGCTGACGCCACGGATGTCCTAGATGTGATTTCGAACCGATTCCTTCGCCCCACCCAGGAGTCGGATTGTTGGGTGTCCATTTTCCTTGGGGAACCTGACTATGCTCACGTTGTCAACTATTTCTTCTCAAGGTATGCCGTCGACCTGCCGAAGGGACCTTGAGTGTCAGGGAGAAGGCGCAGGGCCGATCCCGAGTGGAGGTAGGGGCTATGAACCGTGGAATCCGATTGGCGATCAGTGCAGGGCTCGCCACATTTCTAGGAATAAGTGGCTTCGGCCTCGTGGCGGGTGGTGCAACTACCTCGACAGGGAGTGCGGTTCCGTCAGCATTCGGGTGGGTCTACTCAGGATCGCCGACCACCGTGGAGCCCTCCACTAGCGAGTTGGATGCCTCGGCCAACACATTCAAGGCCTACCTCGCCTTCCCGTCCCCGGTCCCGGCTGGAGCCACCATCACCGGTGCCAGCCTCACGCTGGTCCCGAAGATCACCAAGGCCGGCGGGTTCACCGTGTACCCGACCTCGACCTTCACGCCAGCCACCCTGACGTGGAAGAGCCGCCCCCGGATCGGGACCACCCTGTTGGGCACCACCCCATCCACCGTTGCCGGAGTCTCCGTGACCACCCCCCTGACCGGGTTGGTAGTCGGCAGTGAAGTCGACCTCGCCCTCGGCTACAGCATCGCTGGGACCATTGGGCGCATTTCGACCACCGGGATCTCGCTCTCTGTCACCTATACCGCTGACGGGACGACCACCACCACGACGATCGCTCCGACCACGACGACGACCCAGCCGATAGGGGCGATCTCCTCCACGACCACCACGGCCCCTGCAACCACGACGACCACGGTGCCTGCAACCACCACGACCACCACGGCCCCTGCAACCACCACGACCACGGCCCCCGCAACCACCACGACCACCACCCCGGTGGCTGGGTCCACCGCCAACAAGGTCATCGTGATCATGGAGGAGAACCACGCCCAGGCCGGCTCGTACTCGGCGATGCCCTATCTGGCTGGCTTGTCGACCACCTACGGCAAGGCCACCAAGTACTACGGCATCGGCCACCCCTCGCTGCCGAACTACCTGGAGATCTGGGGCGGGTCCGCCTTCGGAACCTCTAACGACTGCGGTGTCGGGTGCGGGCCTACCGCAGCTACCGACACATCGATCTGGGACCAGACCATCGCCGCTGGCAAGCCGGCCAAGGCCTATCAGGAGTCGATGAACTCGAACTGTCAGACCGGGAGCTCGACGGGCTATGTGGCCCGCCACGGGCCATGGCCCTATTTCACCAACGCCACCAGCCGGGCCAACTGCGTCGCCAATGACGTGCCGCTGACAGCGCTCCAGGCCGATATCACGGCCGGCAGGCTCCCCGTCACCGGTGAGATCACCCCGAACCTGACCAACGACTGGCACGACGGGACTGCCGCCCAGGCCGACGCCTTCCTCAAGGTGTGGGTGCCGGCTCTCATGGCCGGACCGGACTACACCGCCGGGCGCCTCACCATCCTCGTCGTCACCGATGAGGACGACTCCTCGGCCGCCAACAACGTGGCCTTCACGGTCATCAACCCGAAGCTCAGCGGCGTCACGGTCGCCACGACCACCAACCACTACTCGCTGACCCGCTGGTTCGAGGACAACGCCGGCACTGGCTACCTGGGCGGAGCGTCCACCGCCTTCGACCTGAAGGCAGCCTTCGGACTGTAGGCCTCCAATGGGCCCCCACGCTGGGTGGGGGCCCGTAGTTCGGCATCGAATTGGGGAGGCTGGAGCGCTCGGTATCGCTAGAGTGCACGCCATGATCAATCGACGGGAAGCATTCGCTGACCACAGGGTGACAGTGGCGTAGATGGCCGGAGTGCTGTCACGCAAGGACCAAGTCCTGCTGCTGTCTGGTGCGCTGGTCTTCGGGGCCTCCCTGATCGCAGTACTGGTCGGGGCACCACCCGTCCTGGTATTCGTAGTCACGGCGGTAGCGCTCGCCTTGATGGCCTCACTGGTGGGGGAGGCAACCGATCACCTAGGCAACCGGTTCTCCCCGGGGACCACAGGGATCATCCAAAGCGCACTCGGCAATCTGCCCGAGTTGTTCTTCGGGATCTTCGCCCTGCGCGCCGGGTTGGACAGCGTGGTGCAGGCCGCCTTGGTCGGCTCCATCCTGGCCAACACCCTGCTGGTACTGGGGGCGGCCTTTGTTGTCGGAGGGCGCAAGCACGGTCGGCAGCGGTTCGGACGCGAGGGCTCCAACCAGATGGTGCTGCTCCTCATGGTGGGTGTCGCCATCATCGCCGTGCCGTCATTTACCGCCCGCATGCACATCCCCGTGGCCGGTCATGAGCGAACACTCAGCCTGGCCGCCGCCATCGTGCTCCTGGTCCTCTATCTGCTCTCGATCCCGGCGACACTGCGCAACGAGTCGGGTGAGGTCCCGCGGGGCCAGGGCGAGACAGGATGGCCGATGGGGCTGGTCGTCGCCGTCCTCGGTGCGGCCGCCGTGGGCTCGGCGTTCGTGGCCGACTGGTTCGTCAGTGCGCTGACCCCCGCCCTCGAGGTGCTCCACATCTCGAGTGCGTTTGCCGGACTGGTGATCGTGGCCATCGCCGGAAACGCAGTGGAGAATTTCGTAGGAATCCAGCTCATGGCCAAGAACAAGGCGACCTATGCCGTATCGGTCATCGTCCAGAGTCCGATTCAGATCGCCTATGTCATGTTCCCCCTGCTGGTCGTAGGTTCCGCGGCGTTCGGGTGGGGAGCGTTCACAATGGTGCTGTCGCCGGTGCTACTCATGACGCTCATCCTGTGCGTGGTGGTGGTGTCCCTGGTGGTCATCGACGGAGAGAGCACGTGGCTCGAGGGAGCTTGCCTGGTGGGTCTGTACGTGCTCATCGCCACCGCTTTCTGGTGGGGCTGAGCAGACTCGCTCGAGTGCCGATGGGCCGCCAACCGAGCGGACACCCGTGGACTCTCCGTCCTCCGACGTGCAGCCGAGCCCGGATCGGGGCATCCTGTTGCCTCCTGCCGACTTGCTGCACCCATCCGTTCCGAGGAGTACGCCCATGACCGTCGCTGCCGTGACCCCCGCCATCCCGACCGGAGTGTCCGATATCCACCTCCGGCTGGCTGCCGGGGTGCGCCAAGCCCTCGATGTCCACTGCCAGCGGACCGGAGAGAGCGTCAATCACGCCGTCAGCGCTGCGGTGGCCGCCATGCTCGACATCGAGCACCACACCTTGTGGCAGGTCTCGACGTCGGGTGCCATGGTCGAGGGGATCTTCCAGGGTTGCACCACCATCGGTGACATCCGCAAACATGGTGACTTCGGAGTGGGCACGTTCGACGGGCTCGACGGCGAAGGCATGCTCCTCGATGGTGTCTGCTACCAGGGGCGAGCCGATGGCACGGCCCGGGTGGTCCCTGACGACACCCTGGCTCCGTTTTTCACCACCACGTTCTTCGACGCCGACGAGGCACACCAACTCGATGCAGTGGCTGATCTTGATGATCTGGCCGTCCAGTTCCACTCCCTGCGGCCCACCGAGAACCTGTTCGTCGCCCTGCGGATCGAGGGGACCTTTACCAGGTTGAAGTGGCGGGCCCCGTGCAAGGTGGCACCGGGTACGGACCTCGAGACGGCGACCAGCCATCAGTCGGTCTTCGAAGAAGAGGGGATCACCGGTACCGTCTTCGGGTTCTGGTCACCGGCCTATGCCAGCGCCATCACCGTGCCCGGACTGCACCTGCATTTCATGAGCGCCGACCTGAATCGTGGTGGCCACGTCCTCCAGATGGAGGCAGCTGCATTGCGCATGGAGCTCCATCAGGAATCCGAACTCTTCCTGGCCCTGCCCGACACCCCCGGGTTCCTCGACGCCGACCTGACGGGTGACGTCGATGCCAAACTGCACCAAGCCGAGATCGACCACCCATGATCGTCACGACGGCCCTGCCACCCACCGGCCCAACCCACCACACCGGAGCATCACAATGAGTGACGTGACCCGAACCCCGCGCCTCGCCGTGCTCGGGGCGCCCTCGCGCTATGTGCAGGGCAGCGGCGCCACCCGATCGTTGGGGGCTGAACTGACCCACCTCGGACACGCCGGCCCGGTCTTCGTGCTGGCTGGCCCCACAGTGCGCTCCATCCTCGAAGAGGTGTGGGTGGAGACCTTCGCTGGGTCCGGTATTGAGTACACGGTGCGTACCTTTGGCGAGGAGTGCTCGGATCGGGAGATCGACACCGGAGTAGCTGAGGCCAAGGCCAGTGGGGCCACCGTCATCGTCGGAGCCGGGGGCGGCAAATGCCTCGACACCGCCCGGGCCATTGCCGCCGCGCTCGACCTTCCGGTGGTGAACTGCCCGTCGCTGGCCTCGTCGGACGCACCGTGCAGTGCCCTGTCAGTCGTCTATTCCGACGACGGCAAATTCGATCGCTATGTCTTCTACAAGAAGAACCCCGACTTGGTCCTAGTCGACACCGATCTGGTGGCCCGAGCCCCGGTCCGTTACCTGGTATCCGGGATGGGCGACGCCCTGGCTACCTGGTTCGAAGCCCGGACCGTCATCGAGGCCCGCAGCCCCAACCAGATTCATGGGGGCACCACCCTGGCTGCCGGTGCCCTGGCCCGGCTGTGCCTCGAAATACTTCTGGCTGATGGGGTTGCTGCACTTAGGGCTGTGGAGTCCGGCGTGGTCACCCCGGCCCTCGAGCACATCGTCGAGGCCAACACGTTGCTGTCCGGACTCGGGTTCGAGTCCGGAGGCCTGGCCATCGCCCACTCGGTGCATAACGGACTGACTACCGCCCCAGCCACTCATGGAGCGATGCACGGCGAAAAGGTGGCCTTCGGTCTGCTGGTCCAACTCGTGGTCGAAGGACGCCCGCAAGACGAGATCGACACCGTGCTCGAGTTCAGCCGCTCGGTCGGGTTGCCGGTGACCTTGGCCGACGTCGGGTTGGTGGCACCGGACCGGGCCACGCTGGAACTAGTCGCTACCCGGTCAGTTGAAGAAGGGGAGACCGCCCACCACGAGCCGTTCGAGGTGACGGCTGAGATGATCTATGCCGGGGTCGTGGCTGCTGACGCGATTGGACGAGGCTGAGCAGACGGGGCTGAGCAGACGGGGCTGAGCCACTCGCAGTTAGCGACGTCGGGCTGTCCTACCGAGGGACCAGTTCGCCGAGTCGCTGGCCTGGCATCTCAGGGGTACGGTGACCGAGGTCTCAATCGGGCACGCGAACAGAGCGGAGTGCGTCATGGAGCATCGTGCAGCGGTAGTCATCGGAGGTGGGGCGGGCACGGGTCGCCACGTGGTGCGCCAGCTCACCGCCCAGGGTGTCTTGGTCGAGGTGTGGGGACACGGTGAGGCACCGCTGGCTCAGGCGGTTGCTGACGGTGATGCCGTGTCGTTCCAGGTGGTCGATGTCGGCAGTCCGGAGTCTATTTATGCCGCCGGTATCCGGGCAGCATCAGCCGACATCCCACCCACGCTGGTGGTTCATACCGCAGGCATCTGGACCCCGGGCGATCTGGCCGAGGTGACGCCCGAAAAGGTCGGCACCCACCTAGCCGTGGTGGTGGCCGGCAGCGTGCATATCGCCCGTATGTCGTTGGCGCTCTTCGGCCACGGCCCGGGCCACCTGGTGCAGATCGCCGCCGCTTCGGCCAAGCCTGGGTTCGGCGACACCGCGCTCAACAAGCTGGCCAAGCGGGCGCTCGACGGACTGCAGGAGGGTCTGGCCAAGGAGCTGCGCGATACCTCCATCCGGGTATCGAGCATCTATCCGAACGCCATCGCCGCCCCTGGCAGCGAGGCCGTCCTGGAGGGCACGGCCATGTCTCACAGCGACGTGGCCTCGGCCATCCTCTTTGCCGTCAACGCACCGGACTCGATGGACGTGGACGAACTGGTGCTCACTGCACGGCGCACTGGACGCTGGTAGGCGAAGTGCGGCGGATCTGACCGGTCAGGCCGGGGGGGTGGCCTCGGGCCTATTGATCACGAGTCGGAGCAGATTGATCAATCCGATCACCAGGATGAGGATCGACCAGCCCTGGGCGATATCTCCGCTGGCCAGTCCGAAGATGCCGATGCCGATAAGGATGACACCGAGGATTCCAGCTAGTGCCGGGTGGTGCAGAGATCGCGCCAGTCGGGGAAGAATCACCATGTGTTCCTTTCGGCCCGAGCAATGTGCTCTGGCCTCGGTCACGGTAACACCAGGGACAGTGTTCCAGGCGGCAATTGGTGACGGTTGCCCAAGGCCCGGAACGGCCCCAGACGCATGGTGATGGCCGGACTGCACCGGAAATCCGCCCTACGGTGAGCACTCGTGAACCCGGGAGTGTCGGAGCGATGATGAGGCGGCTGAAACGGCTGTTAGCCGGGTTCGGGCTGGTGACGGTCTTATTGGTGGTGTGGGCGGGTACAGCCAGCGCACACGCCCAGTTGGAGTCGTCGGACCCAGCGGCCCAGTCGGTGCTTCTGATTGCTCCCACTCAGGTGGTACTCCACTTTGGCGAACCAGTCACGGTCGATGCCGGATCGCTGCGGGTACTGGGCCCCGACGGGCGGCGGATCGACAACGGTGGCACCCATCATCTGGAGGGAGACAGCAGGGCGATAGCCAGCACACTCCCACCTCGTCTGCCCAAGGGAACCTACGTAGTCGCATGGAGGGTCATCTCGGCCGACGCGCACCCGGTACACGGGGCGTTCGTGTATTCGGTGGGTTCGGACAGGGGAGCGGCCAAGGCTTCGGTCCAGGCCACAGCCCTGGCTGACCGATCGGGCAGCACCACCGTGGGCGTCCTCTACTGGTTGATCCGACTACTGGTGTTCGCAAGCCTCCTGGTCCTCGTCGGTCTGTCGTGGATGATTGCGCTGGCATGGAGGCCTAGCGGTAGCCCTCGCAGGGCCGGAGTGGTCCTGTGGGTGTCGTGGTGGGTGCTGGCGGTGGCCACTGTGCTGGCTGTGGCGGCCCAAGGGCTCTACGGCGCCGGTCTGCCGATCGGTGACATCATCCGGCCATCGTTGATCACGGGCGTGCTGCGCACCCAGTTCGGCGAGTTGGCCGTGGTGCGTCTCGGGCTGCTGGCCGTGTTCATCGGGGTACTACGGGGCATAGAGGACCGGGCCAGTCGCGGCCCGCTTCGGTGGCGATGGGTCCTGCCGTTCAATGCGGTCCTCGGGTTGGCACTCGTGCTCACCGTCAGTCTTGCCGGACATGCCTCGACCGGTGCCGATCCAACCTGGGGTCTGGTTCTCGATGTACTCCACCTGAGTGCTGCGTCAGTTTGGACAGGCGGTCTGGCGCTCCTGGCTGTGGTTCTGATCAGGCCCGATGCATCACGGGGTCAGACGGACGATCCAGGCAGGATTACCCGCGCCGTATCGGCGTATGCGCTGGCGGCGGTAGTGGTGGTCGTGGTGACCGGCACCCTCCAGTCGATGCGCCAGGTGGGAAGCGTCTACGCATTCGTCAACACCACCTACGGCCGTACGTTGTTGGTGAAGATCGCCATAGTCGTAGTCTTGATCGCTCTGGGCGCACTCAGTCGACGCCTCGTCCATCGAGGTTGGGGACTACGACGGAGCAGCAGGGCTGCAATCTCATCCGCGCCTCCGGCACAGCCCTCATCCCCGGCGCCAGCGCAGTTCGGCGCCAGCGGTGGCCACGACAGCCGACCTGGTCGGCTGCGCCGGTTGGTGGTGGCCGAGTTGGCCGTGGTCCTGGCCGTGCTGGCCGTTACCGCCTTGCTCGTCAACTCGGTTCCGGCCCGTCAGGCTGCGGCCCTTCCGTTCTCGACGTCGTTCACCACCCTCGGGGTACAGGTGAACGTATTGGTGGATCCGGCGCGGACGGGGCCAGTCAATCGAATCCACATCTATGTACTGTCGAGCGCGGGAACGCCGAAAGCCGTACCTGAACTCGACGCCTCCCTCAGTTTGGCGGCCGAGGAGCTCGGCCCGCTGCAGGTCCCGTTGCGGGTCGGGGGGCCCGGTCACTACTACGCCACCCATGTCGACATTCCGATTACCGGGAGCTGGACGTTGACTATTACCCTGCGGACCGACGCCATCAACGAGGAAGTCGTGCCCATAGTTGTCCCGGTGCGGTGACGACGGTTACGGTCACCGTGCTGGTCAGGTCTTGCTGGTCAGGTATTGCTGGTCAGGCCGTGCTGATCAGGTCGTGCTCGGTTGTCGCACTACAGACCGCCGCCATAACTTCAGGAGTTCCATTTGTCGTTTCGATTGACCGCCAAGATGGGCCGCATCGTCGCCGTAGGTTCAGGAGTTGTCCTGGTGGCAGTCCTGGCCACCGCCACTCCGGCATCGGCGCATGTCACCGTGCACCCGGCCACCGTCACCGCCGGAAGCACCGACATCGAACTCACCTTTCGCGTCCCCAACGAGCGTGACGATGCCAACACCGTTGGGGTTCAGGTCTTCTTTCCGAGCGACCTGGCGCTGCTGACGGTGGACGTGCAGCCGGTGCCGGGGTGGACGTCGAAGGTGGATACCAAGACGCTCGACCAGCCGATCGAGACCGACGACGGACCGGTGTCGGAGGTAGTCGCCGATGTGATCTGGACGGCTACCTCTGGGGGAATCGCCAAGGGCCAGTATCAGGACTTCTCCGTGGCCGCCGGCCAGGCTCCCACCTCCGCGGGGGATCTGGTGTTCAAGACGTTGCAGCACTACTCCAACGGTGACGTGGTCCGTTGGATCCAAGTGGCCACCACCCAGAACCCGTCCCCTGATGCCCCGGCTCCGGTGCTCACCGTGACCGACCCCGCAGCCGCAGCCGGTACCAGCCCGTCGTCCACGTCCAACGCCACCGAATGGCTAGCGACCGCCGCCTTGGTGGTGGCCCTCATCGCCCTACTCGCAGTGGTACTCCTCTTCATCCGGGGCCGACGCCACGGACAGTTTGCTTCGCAACGCCCCGACGGTGCTCCGCCGGCGGAGGCCGGACTCGAAGACTCAGTTCGGTGAATCACTAGATCGAGGGCCGGGAGGACGAGCAAGACCCCCCGGCCCAATCCTCACCAGCCGGTGGCGGCGATGATCGGTGAGTTGAGATGGGCGGTGGACATGTCGCCGTCGAAGGGGGCGTTGCCGTAGGTGAAGACTGACCCGCCTGCGGCCGCGACCCAGTACCCACCTCCGTCAGCTGTCGAGAAGATGGCCGTGGCCGGGTTCCCTCCGCCCACAGCGCCGACCGGTCCGCCTCGGCCCACGGCGCTGCCGAAAGCAGTCACGGTTCCGTTGGCGAACAGGATCCAGTATCCGCGGCCGTCGGGTGCCCGCACGGCCGAAGTCACCACGGAACCCTGGGGACCTGGAGATCCGTAGGAGGCGGCATCACCGAATGTGTACACCGACCCTGACGCCGTCACCAGCCAATAGCCACCGCCGGAGGCATCGGGCATGACGGCTACAGCGGCCCCGCTGCACCCCCCGATTCCTGGGCACGACCCAGCAAACCGTGCGTCGCCAAATGCGAACACTCCACCGTCGGACGCCACCATGAAGTAGCCCTGGCCGCTGATGGAGGGGACCATGGCGACGATCGGCGCAGCCAGCTTCGGCCCACCACCGGCCGAACCTGCAGGGGCCAGCCCGATTCCGGGGATCGATCCGTGGAAGCTCGAGTTACCGAAGGCGAAGATGCCCCCGTCGGTGGCCACCAGCCAATAGCCGTTGCGGTCGCCGGTGGGAGTGATCCCGACTACCGGGCGCTGCAGGGTGATGTCTCCTGTGGACCCGTGGAACTGAGCGGCCCCATAGGTGAAGATCCCCCCATCGGCTCCGACTAGCCAGTAGCCGTGGGATGGCGGTGGCGG